>NZ_JBHVJX010000001.1:0-434309 GCF_042798755.1 Streptomyces sp. NPDC057743 | reverse complement strand
CCGCCGCCGTCGGGGATGCGGCCGAGCTTCTTGACGTCGATGTGGACCAACTCGCCGGGGCGGGCGCGTTCGTAGCGGCGGATGGGTTTTGCGGTGGTGCGGTCGCAGGCGGCCAGAGGGGGCAGGTGGTGGCGGGCCAGGATGCGGTGGGCGGTGGAGGCGGCGATGCCGCAGCGGGCGGCCAGTCGTACCGGTCCGATGCGGTGCTCGTTGCGCAGGCGTAGGACCTGTTTCTCGACGGTGGCCGGTGTGCGGTGTGGTTGATGGTGTGGGCGGCTGGAGCGGTCCTGCATCCCGGCCCTGCCGTGCAGTTGGTAGCGGTGTGCCCAGCGGGCCGCGGTGGTGTGGCTGACCTGGAACCGTTCTGCGGCCCGGCGTAGTGGCCAGCCCTCTTCGACGACACAGTGGGCCAGGCGCAGTCTGCCGGTCGGAGTCAGCGGGGCATTACGGTGGGACATGAGGGCCTCCTGCGGTCGGTGGTAGATGTCGCAATCCACACCGAACCCGGAAGGCCCTCACCCGTTCAAACACCCCGACGGTGCATGTCACCTGTCACCAACGTGCCGGGACAGCACACCTAGGGGGTGCGTGAGGGCGCGAGTGTCCGGGGGCGGCACAGTGGCCAGACCGAGGCCAGCGACGAGGCCGGGGCAGGCGGCCACCCGTACTGGTGGGCCTGGCCGCTGTACGGCACTGGCGACCGAGTTGCCCTCGGCGCTGCGGCCGCCGGCGTGCTCTTCGCTCCTCAGGAGTGCAGGGCCTCGCGGAGTGCTCGTACCTGGGTGGCCAGGCCGCGCTCGCCGAGGGAGGTGTGGGCGAACATCAGGTCAAAGCCGTGTACGGTGCCGGGGACTTGCACGAGTTCGGTGTTGACTCCGGCGTCGCTGAGTCGGGCGGCATAGGCGATGTTCTCGTCCCGCAACGGGTCCACCTCCGCGACCATCACCAGAGCCGGCGGCAGACCGGTGAGATCGGCGGCGCGGGCCGGGGCGGCGTATCCGTCGGGCGCGCCGTCGGGGCCGTAGTACTCCCAGATGCGTTCGAGGGCGAAGCGGGTCAGCACGGGGATGTCGGTGAAGTTCCGGGCCGAGGGGGTGTCCAGGCGGTCGTCCAGCCCTGCGTAGATCAGCAGTTGGAACCGGATGGCGGGTCCGGCGGTGTCGCGGGCGCGCAGTGCGGTCGCCGCGGCCAGTGCGCCGCCGGCGCTGGAGCCGGCCACGGCCAGTCGCCGCGGGTCGGCACCGAGCTCGGCGGCGTGTTCGACGGCCCAGAGCAGACCGGCGTAGGCGTCCTCGACGGCGGCTGGATAGGGGTGTTCGGGGGCGTGCCGATAGTCCACCGACACCACGACGGCGCCGACGTCGGTGGCATAGCGCAGGGCGCGTGCCTCCTCCGTCTCCGGTCGGCTGTGCACGAAGCCGCCGGAGTGCAGGAACAGGATCAGCGGCTGACGGCCGGTGTCGGCCGTGCGGTAGACGCGCAGCCGCAACCCGCCTTCGGTGTAGTGGTCTTGGACTGCGACCCGGTCGTCGCGCGGCACGTCCGAGACGGTGCGCAGCGCCGGGAACCGTTCGGTGGTGGCGAAGATCGAGTCGGGGTCGTGCAGGAAGGGGTCGTCGGTCGCGTCCAGGGTCGCTTGGATCTCGGGATCAATTGCGGGAGTTGTCATGGGTCCAACTGTCGCGGTGGGCGGAGCGACCGGGAAGTGGCTGGCGGGGCGCGTTGTGCAACAATCGGGCCATGGTCGAGAGGCGCACCGCACACCGGGTTGTTGTGCTCGCCGTACCACCGGTGGTTCCGTTCGATCTGAGCATCCCCGCGCAGATCCTCTCCGGCGTCGAGGTGGTCACCGGCGGGTCGGCGTATGACCTGCGGACCGTGACCCCCGATGGCCAGACAGCACCGACGACGGCCGGGTACGGGATTGCTCCGCAGGGCGACCTCGGGGAGCTGCGGGAGGCGGACACCGTGGTTGTCGCGGGTTCCCACGCACCCGGCCTGCGCGATGCGGGCGAGCTTGAGCCGCGCACGGCCGCGGCACTGCGCGCCGCTGCCCGGCGGGCCCGCATCGTGTCGTTGTGCACCGGGTCCTTCGTCCTGGCGGCCGCCGGACTCCTGGAGGGGCGTCGGGCCACGACACACTGGGCCTACGCCGACCTGTTCCGGCAACGCTTTCCCCAAGTGGACCTCGACGCCGACGCGCTCTTCGTCGAGGACGACGGCGTGCTCACCTCGGCCGGTGGCGCGGCCGCGATCGACCTCTGCCTGCATCTGGTACGCGACGATCACGGCAGCGCCGTCGCGAACCGGGTGGCACGCCTCAACGTCGTCGCCGCGATGCGCGACGGCGGGCAGGCACAGTTCGTCGACCGGCCGGTTGCCGAGGACGCCGACACGTCGACGGCGAAGGCCAGGGCCCGGATGCTGGCTCGGCTCGAACAGCCCCACACATTGGCCGAGTTGGCCGCCGAGGTCCATATGAGCGTGCGGACGTTCACCCGCCGCTTCCGTCAGGAAACCGGCCTGTCACCGGTGGGTTGGCTCAACCAGGCCCGACTCGACCACGCCCGACACCTGCTGGAAGCAACCGCACTCCCCGTCGACGAGGTCGCCCGCCAAGCGGGCTTCGGCACCGGCACCAACCTCCGCAAACGCATGGCAGCCGCACTCCACACCACTCCCTCCACCTACCGACGCGGATACCGCACCCGAGCCCACGCCACCCCCGCCTCGCAGCAGTAGGACGGGCATGTCCCAGTGAGCTCACGAGTCAGTGAGCCCACGCACCGTCATCAGCCTTGGAAATAGGCAAAGTTGGCGGCGAGGAGCGAGCGGCCTGGCTATTCTTCCGCTCATGTCTCTCTCCGATCCGGACTGACAGATCGGAGAATCCATGCCACATCCCGACAGGGGCAGTGCGTCATACCGCGCCGTCCTCGCGCTTCCGCACGCCCGCAATCTGTTCGCCGCCGCGATGCTCGCGCGGCTCTGCTACGGCCTGCTCGGGCTCCCGCTGCTGCTCACTCTGCGGGAGGGCACCGGCTCCTACGCCGTCGCCGGCACCGCCACCGGCCTGTTCGGTCTGGTCACCGCCCTCCTCGGCCCCGTCCGGGCCCGGTGGGTCGAGCGTCGCCGCACCGCCCTGATGCTCCTGGCAGTCTGCTACGCGCTGCTCCTGTGCACGTTGGCCGCCGCCTGCGCCGCCCGGGTACCCGCCCCACTCGCCGTCTGCCTGTCCCTACTGGCGGGGGTGTTCCCGCCCCCGGTCGGCCCGTTGATGCGCACCCTGTGGGGCAAGTTGGCCACGGACGAGGCGCAGCGGCAGTGTGCGCTCAGCCTGGATACTGCGGCGGAGTCCACCGTCTTCGCGCTCGGCCCCGTCCTCGGTGGATTCCTGGTCGCCCTCGGCTCCGCGCCCGCCGTGCTCACGGTGTGCGCGGCCATGGTCATCGCCGGGTTCGGCTGGCTGGCCACCGCCCTGCGGCGGAGCCCGGTGGGCGGTGGCGCCACCTCGCCCGCTGCCGTCCGCCCCCAAAGTCCGCTGCGCGCTGTGCAGTTCCCGCCGCTGCTGGTGCTGGCGCTGAGCACCGCAGCCGCACTGTCGCTGGCCGAGATCGCGATCGTCGCCGCCTGGGGCGCGGTGACTGCCGGGGTCCTGACGACGCTGTTCTCCGTCGGTGGTGTCCTCGGTGGCCTGGTGTACGGTCGACGCCGCTGGCGCGGCGCCCTCTGGCGCCGGCCGCTCCTGCTGGTAGCCGCCGCCACTGTCTGCTACACGCTCCCCGCCCTGGTGTACGCCGCCGCGGCCGCGGGGGCGGCCCTCCTACTCACCGGGGCCTGCACCGACGTCCTGCTGATTTCGACCTACCAACTCGTCGACAGGTACCTCCCCGAGGGTTCGCGCACCGAAGCGGGCGCGTGGGTCACCACCGCTTACAACCTGGGCGTCTCCTTGGGCACGGCTGCCGGCGGCGTTCTGGTCGACCGCTCCGGACCGCCGGCAGCCTTCGGCGCTACCGCCGGGCTGCTCGGTGTCTGCGTCCTGATCTGCGCCCCCTGGACGCGTCGGCGTCGCACGACGGACGCCGAGCGGAATCCGGCGCCGTCCCGAAGCGGAGCGAAAGCCACCACACCAGAGCCGTTCTGATCACCAAAGACCGCATGAGCGCTCGGCGTTGGAGCCCGGAAGTCCAGCAGGTAGGTGCCCGACCTTCGCGGGGCACGGCTCTGCTCCCCGTCGGTCGGGGTCAGTTCGGACACGGTCTTCCGATCAGGTCCAGCACCTCGTCCGTGGACCGTACGTCGCCGAAGGACCGGTAGATCGTGTGCAGCGCCGCGTTGTGTTCCCGGTCGCGTCGGGCCGCGTTCGCGTCGGCGACCATCAGCACGCGCAGGCCCATGGTGGCCGCGTCCCGGGCCGAGGACTCGCAGCAGACGTTCGTGAGGGTGCCCGTGATGAGGACGGTGTCGATATCGCGCTCGTCCAGCAGGCCCGGTAGCGGCGAACGGCCGGGGAAGAAGGCGCTGTAGGCGGTCTTCTCCACCACCAGGTCGTCCGGCCGGCAGTCGAGGGCGCGCCACAGCCGCGAGCGCAGTGGCCCTTCGCCCGCCGTCGCCGCGAACTTCGCCCTGACCCTTGGCCCGTAGAACTCGCCGCTCACCCTCCCGAGAGGGGCCTCGTTCGCCGGCAGCACCCAGACGACCAGCCCGCCCGCCGTGCGCAACGCCTCGGCGAGGCGACCGATGTTGGGCACAATGCCGCGGACGTACGGATTCGCCTCGGCGAAGAACGGCACCATGTCGACCACGATCAGCGCGGTGCGTACCGGGTCCACGCGCTGGTACGCGTGCCGACTGCCGCGCCGCGCCTCCTGCCGCGCGTACTCCCGGGGGTCGATCCGCCAGTCGTGGATCTTGGTATCGGTCCGCATGCGTCCCCTCCATCGGCCGGCCGGTCACCGGGAACATGCCCTCCTACACCGGCAGATAGGCGATGATCGGAGTCGACGACCACCCCGACGACGGCGCCCCGAGCCCCGCCCCGCGCAGCACCGGCAACGACCACCACCTGACGCACCACGGAGGCAGACACAGTGAAGCGCATCGGCATCATCGGAGTGGGCGAGATTGGCCGGGCCCTCGTGCTGGGCCTGCACCACGGGGGCGGCACACCGCCGGAGGTCTTCCTCTCCCCCAGGGGCGCCCGCACTGCCGCCGAGCTGTCCGAACGGTACGAAGGCGTGCGGGTATGCGCCGACAACCAGGAGGTGGTCGACCGCTCCGAGTTGGTGATCATTGCCGTACGCCGCCAGGACCGGCAGGAGGCCCTGGCCGGCTTGCGGGTGGGCGACGACAAGATCGTGGTCAACGTGATGGCCGGCGTCGCCAACGACGACCTGCGCCAGACACTCGCCACCAACGCGCCGCTGGTCCGCGCCATCCCCCTGCCCGCCGTGCGCGAACGCCGCTCCGTCACGGTGGTGCACCCCTCGCACCCACAAATGGACGCCCTCTTCGAGCAGTTGGGCGGAGCGCTCCCCGTTGCCGACGAGGCCGCCTTCGACGTCTTCTCCACGCTGACGGGGACGTTGACCACCCACTACACCTACCTCGCCACGCTCACCGCATGGGCCGCCGACCAGGGCATCGCCCCCGATGACGCCGATCGCTACGTCCGCGGCCTGTTCCAGGGCGTCGGCCGCGCCCTCGGCGACGAGACGCGCTCCCTGTCCCAGCTCGCCGCCGACCACGAAACCCCGAACGGAAACAACGAACGCATCCGCACCACCTGGTTCCACCAGGCCAACTCGGAAGCCCTCAGGAAGGCCCTCGACGGCCTCCTTGCCGCTCTGCGGTAGCCCCCGGCGCTCTGTGGGGCCCGGCCGCCGGCTTCGCAACCCCGAGGGCGGCCTCCGGGATCCGAGGACCTTCCCTTTCGCTGGCGGCTGAGCTTGCCGCCGCCGTGGCGCGCGTCAACCCCACGCCACTGCGGAGCGACGCGCGAGGTCAACGACGTACACCCGGGCCACCCCGTACGCCTGGTCCCGGATGGCCGTCCTGGTTGTTGAAGTACGGGCTGCTTTCCGGGCTGCCTACAATCGAGCGGTGCAAAAGGACATCTCCCCCAAGGCCATCACCCCCGACGTCGTAGTGGTCGCCCCCGATCCCGGCTGGGCGGTCCAGGGTGAGGATCTCGCCGAAGAGTTGTACGGCCTGCTTCGGCCGCTCGCGGTTCATGTCGAACACATCGGTAGCACGGCCGTTCCCGGTATGGCGGCCAAGCCCGTGCTCGACGTCCAGGTCAGCGTGGCTGACCTGGAGGAGGCGGAGAGCGCGTTCGCCGGGCCGTTGGCCGAGCGGGGCTTCACCCTCGCTCCGTATCGGAAGGACCACGTTCCCGCGGGCAGTGACGACGATCAGGCGCGGTGGGTGAAGCGGCTGTGGGTCCGTCAGGGGGGCCAAGGGCTGGACGTCAACCTCCATGTGCGGAAGGTCGGTTCGCCGAACGAGCGGCTGGCGCTGCTGTTCCGTGACTGGTTGCGGGCGCACCCCGAGGCGGTACCGGCCTACGCCCGCTTCAAGCAGGTGCTCGCCGGCGCCGTACCGAATCTCGCCACCTACGCCGACGTCAAGGACCCCGTGGTGGATCTCGTGGTCGCCGTGGCCGAGCCCTGGGCGCAGGCCACCGGATGGCAGCCGTCCGCCACGAAGAAGACCCGGCCGGCGGCCCACCGCGGCTGACGCCCGCCGACTCCTACGAGGCGCGCCGGCACCGGCGTTGGCACCGCACTAGGTCCTGTCGTCAAACTCCCGTCGTTCGCCCGGAGGGCGGGCCGGGCGGTGGTCGGTGCGTGCTCTCGGTGCGCCGGGCGGCGGCCCCTGTACTGGACGTACTGGGGTCGTCGCCCGGTGCGGCGAGAGTGCGTGCCGGGCGCCGAACGGCAGACGGGAGTTTGACGACAGGGCCTAGGCGGCCGCACCGGTGTTGCCCGGCGCGGCCGCGCGGGCGGTCCAGGCGACCCACTGTTCGACGGCGTTGGTGGCGTAGCAGCCGGTGGGAAGGAAGAGGGCGAGTTCGCAGGCGTAGCGGCCCGGGGTGTTGGTGTCCCTGCCGGTGCGGTCGACGCGGACGCGGGTCTGTACGACGGTGGGGCGCAGGCCCTCGGTTTGGCGGATGGCGCCGTCGGTCCAGCGGTAGCGGGTGTAGGGCAGGGTCGTTGCTTGTTGGAGCAGGGAGAGTACGTCGTCGCGGTGGGTGGCGAAGGTGTAGGGGATGCCTTCGCGGTGGGTTTCGTCGAGGGGGTGTCGGCTGAGGTTTCGTAAGTGTGTGGTGAGTTGGTCGTTCCAGGCGTGGGAGGCGTGGGCGCAGAGGTAGAAGGCCCGGACGCGGGGGTCGATGCGGTCGAAGAAGTCGGGGGCGGGGCCGGTGAATTGGCGGGCGTGCCGCGCCTCGGGGGTCTTGGATGCGCGGACGAGGTCGAGTGCGGCCTGGTGGTCGTTGTCCAGGAGGGCGCGGCCGATGTGGTGGGTGGTTTTGGGGCCGTCGGCGACGCCGAAGCGTTGGGTGTCGTAGTAGTTGAGGAAGAAGAGGTCCCTGGTGTGTTCGCCGAGTGTGTCGAGGGCGGCGGCGAAGGTGCGGCTCAGTCCGCGGACGATGATGCGGAAGCTGTTGCCTTCCAGGTGGCCGGCGCGGAGGTCTTGCCGTCCGTAGCCGTGGGGGGTGAGGCTCATGGTGCGGTCGCCGGTGGCGTGGTGGACGTTGAACTCGGCGATCTGGTCCGGGGAGAGGCCGCCTCGGCACGCGAGGTGTTGTTCGGTGACGGCGTCCTCGTCCTTGAGTCCGGCCGTGGAGAGGTCGGAGGCGGGGATGCCGCAGACGGCGGCGATCCGGTCGATCGCCTCGAAGGTGGTGTAGCCGCGTTTGCGCAGCCGTAGGTACTGGTAGGCGGCGTCCGGCTCGTCTTCGACGGGCAGGATGATGGCTTCTTGGACGATGAAGTCGGTGTGCCGGGCCTTGAGGACGGGGTGTTCCACGGTCACTTGGGTCCTTCCGTGGTGAGGGTTTTTTCCGGGGCGGGGCGGTAGGTGCCGCCGCGTAGGAGCGAGACGCCGGTGGCGGCCAGGCACAGGCAGAGCAGGGCGAGCAGGGCCGTGCGGTGGGACTCGGCGAGGGCCTGGGAGCCGGCCGGCATCGCGCGCAGCGGTGCGCCGATGTCGTCGGGGGTCCGGTCCGCCTGCGGCCCGTGGACGGTCACCAGTGCGAGCGAGAGGCCCGTGCTGATCAGGTACCCGGCGCTCTGGAGCGCGGAGCGGACGCCGTTGGCGATGCCGCGGCGGTGTGGCGGCACGAGCGTCATCAGTTCGCCGGTGTTCGGTACTCCGAAGATGCCGGCGCCGGCGCCGGTCAGGAAGAGTCCGAGTCCGGTGAGGGTGGGGGGCGCGGGCGGGCCGAGCGCGATCACCAGGATCGCGATGCCCAGCGCGGAGGTCGCGGTACCGACGCTGGAGAGCAGTCGCGCCGGGTAGCGGGTGGCCAGGCGTCCGGCCAGTGGGGCGGTGAGCATGGCGCCGACGGACATCAGCATGACCTGGAGGCCGGCGGAGAGGGGGTCGAGGTGCTCGACGGTCTGGAGGTAGAGGGACATCACCAGCACGACGGAGAAGAACGACACCGCGGTGAGGAAGGCGGCCAGCAACGCCATGGTGCGGCGGCGGTCGCGGAAGAGCCACGGGTCCAACAGCGGGTACCGGCGGCGGCTTTGGACCACGGGGAACACGAGGAGGGCGGCCACCGACAGGGCCGCGCTCAGCAGTACGGGGGCGCTCGTCCAGCCCGCCGGGGCGGCTGTGCTGCCGCCCCTGGGCCCGCTCCCGGTCAGGGCCAGCGCTCCGCCGCCGAGGAACACCATCGACAGCAGGGCGCCCGCCAGGTCGAACCGCTCGGCGGAGCCGGAGCCGTGGTCCGGCCGCAGCACGAAGGCGGACCAGCCCAGGGCGGCCAGTCCGGCGACTCCGCTGGTCCAGAAGACCCCCGACCAGCCCCAGGCGTTCGTCAACACCCCACCCAGCAGGGGCCCGGCGGCCTGGGTGGCGGAGATCAGTATGGCGTTGACGCCGAGCGCCTTGGTCAGTCGCTCGGGGGGAAAGGCGTCGGCGAGCAGTGCGGTGGTGTTGGTGATCACGGCCGATGCCCCAACTCCCTGGAGAACCCGGCCGAGGACGAGGATCCAGGCGTTCGGGGCGAGGACACAGCCGATGCTGGCCAGGGTGAACGCGGCGATTCCGGCCAGGTAGAGCCGGCGGCGTCCGAAGAGGTCGGCGAGGCGGCCCCAGACGAGCAACAGGACGGTGCTGGACAGGAGATAGCCGACCATGATCCAACTGGTCTGTGCGGCGGACGCGTGGAAGTGCCCGACGATGTCGGGCAGGGCGACGTCCAGGCCGCTGGTGTTGAGGCCGGTCAGCAGGCCGGTGAACGAGGTCACGGAGAGGACCTGGCGGCCGTAGCGGATCGAGGGCGAGTGGTGGGCCGGGGGCGAGTGGACGGTGTCGTGGGGGCGGGTCAAGGAAGGGTCCCCGATCGATGGCGTGACTGACGCGGTCAGTAGGGAAACCTGCGCGGGGTGCGGTCAGTCACGCGCTGATCCGGGGTATTCGCTGCGGCCCGTCGCGTCGGCCTGCTGGAAGGCGTCAACGGGCCCGCCGTCGGCGCGTGTTCCCCGACGGCCGGGGTCGGTGTCGGTCTCGGTGCCGGTGTCGGTGTCGGCGGTGGGGTCGATGAAGTGCAGCAGCAGGGTGCGCCGGTCCTGGCGTGCGGCGCCTGCGACCGGGGTGACCGAGTGCCAGGAGTCGGTCGACCTGACCAGCAGGACCGAGGAGCCCTGGCGGGGTGCGACCTCGGCCGTGACGTCGTCGGGGGCGGCGGAGCCGAGGATGCGTAGCGTGCCCTGCCAGTCGGCCGGCCATTGGGAGTTGAAGTACCAGAGTTGGGTGACGACCTTGTCGGCGCGGTCGGTGTGGGGTGCGATCCAGTAGCCGGGGCCGTAGCGGACCGCGCGGACCTCGATGGTGCAGTGTTCGAGCCGGCGGCCGGTCGCCTGGGCCACCGCGGCGCGGTAATCGGGTGCGGCGAGTTCGTCGACGAGCCGTTGCCACAGGGGGGTCAGGGCGTGGCGGCTTTCGGCGACCGGGCGTCCGTGGGTGATCAGGGGCAGGTTGCGGGTGCGGTAGGTCTTTTCGGCGCCGTGGTCAGTGCGTTCGGTCAACTGGAAGCCCTGGGTGGGGAATTCGGCCTCCAGTTGGCGTGCGGTCCGGCCGTCGGGGTCGTTCAGGGTGTGGGGGAGTTCCGCCCAGCGGTAGGGGTGCTCGGCGAGTTCCGCTCGGCGTAGTGCGGGCAGGTCGAGGAGGGGGGCGGGGTTGTTGGGCGGGGCGGGGTCGGTGGTCGACGGGGCGTCAGTCATCTGTCGTCGCCTCCTGGTCCGGGGCGGCGGTGGTGCCGGGTGTGATCCGTGCGCCGAGGGAGCGGAGTTTGGCGGGGAATTGGGCGTATCCGCGGGCCAGGTGTTCCACGCCGTACAGGCGGTGCGGGGTGCCGACGGCCAGGGCCGCGAGCAGCAGTGCGGCGGCGGCGCGCAGGTCGTTGCCCCGGAGCGGGCCGGAGGCCGGGCGCAGCGGGCCGGGGTGGATGCGCAACTCCTGTCCCGTTACGGATAGTTGGGCACCCATGGAGCGCAGTCCGTCGACGTAGCCGAAGCGTCCTGACCAGACGGTCTCGATGAGTACCGAGGGCGCGGAGGCGGCGAGCAGGAGCAGGGCGAACAGAGGTTGGGCGTCGCTGTAGACCAGGTGGGAGGCGGCGATGACGCGGTCCGGTGCCAGGGGGCCGGTGGCGGGTCGGACGTGGAGCAGATCCCCGTTCCAGTCGAGGGGGACACCGATGTGCCGCAAGTGGCGCAGTTCCGGGGCGAGTCCGGCTTGCACCACGTCCGGGCGGCTCAGGCGCAGGGTCAGGCCCCGGTCGAGGAGGACGCCGGCCGTGATGAAGGTGATGACCTCCATCAGGTCCGAGGGCAGGGCGACGGAGGCGGCGCCGAGGGGGCCGTCCGCGCCCTGGATCTCGATGGCCTCCGGTCGTACGTCCAGGGCCACTCCGGCTCGTGCCAGGACTCGGGCCAGTTCCTGGGCGTCGGGCTTGGGGTAGGGGTGGCGCAGTACCGTGGTGCCCCGGGCGGTGGCGGCGGCGAGCAGTGCGGTCTTGGTGGCGCCCGAGTAGTGGGGGCCGGTGGGGAGTCCGCGGTGGGGGTCGGGGGTGGCGAAGTCGGCCAGGTCGATCACCGCGCCGTGCAGGCCGTGCGGGGCCGTCGCGGTCAGTCCCGTGCCGTCGGTGGTGCAGTGGGCCCCGAAGCGTTCCAGGACGTGGGCGAGGTGTTCCACCGGCCGGCCGCCCTGGCGCCCACCGCCGATGCGGCAGCCGCCGTGGGCGCCGGATTCCACTTTCCCGTGTCGGGCCAGCAGTACGGGGAGCAGGTAGGAGCCGCCGTGGATCTGGGTCGACCAGTCGGCCGGGATGCGGTGCCCGCTCAGCGGGGCCGCGTCGATCCGTACCCGCTCGGTGGCCTCGTCGACGTCGACCCGCGCGCCGAGCTGCGTCAGCATGACGGCCAGTGCCTGGCGGTCGGTCAACTCGGGTGCGTTGTCGAGGGTCCAGGGGTCCTCGGACAGGCATGCCGCGGCCATGCAGGGCACCATGAGGTGCTTGAACCCGGCCATCCGCAGCTCGTCGGTGAGCGGTGGGCCCGACTCGATGTCCCAGTACGGGCCGTGGGGGGCGGGCGCGTCGGTGGCCTCTCCCCCGGTGGCGGGGGTCAGTTGGGGTTCCACATCTCCACCTGACAGGTCAGTCGGAACTGCGGGGCGTGGGCGGCCACGGGGGCGACCGCGTGCCAGGAGCGGTCCGAGCGGGCGAAGAGCACCGAACGGGCCCCGCCCGGTACCACGGTGGCGTACGGGTCGACGGCCAGGTCGGGGCCGCTGCGGACCTCGAACAGTCCGCCGTGCTCCGGTGCCCAGTCGTCGTTGAGGTAGAGGACGTGGGTGGCGCGCTTGCCTGGTTTGTCGGTGTGCGAGGAGATCCGGTCGCCGCCCTGGAAGACGAAGAGTCCGATGTCGAAGGTGGTGTCGCTGACGTCGACGCCGATGGTCCGGGCCACCCAGTCGCGGTAGGCGGCTGCCTGGAAGTCTTCGACGAGCCGGTGCCAGGCTTCACCCACCTCCGCCAACCCCGGCTCGGCCGCGCCCTGGTGGATCAGGGGGAGGACCGCCATGCGGTAGGTCTTGTCGCCGTCGCCGGTGCGCTCGGCGGGGTGGAGCGCCCCTGGTGGGGGCATCTGTTCCCGGAGCAGTCGGCAGGTCGGTGCCGGGATGACGGAGTGGGCCACGGCCCATGGGTACGGGGCGTCGTGCCGTTCCACCGGCGCGTGCAGGTCCAGCAAGGTCCTTGTCCTTACGTCACGGGTGTGGGGTGGGCGCGGGCGGGGCCGTGGCGGTGCCTGGCTCTTCGGGGGCCTGGGGCGTGCGGGCCCCGTAGGACACCTCGGGGGTGCCCTCGGAGCCGGGTTCGCGGCTGCGCAGGATCTGGACTTCGGTGAAGGTCCGGCGTTGGTCGGCCGCGATGTCCCAGATGATCCGGGCGACGTGGTCCGGGTCCATCATGGCGCCGAAGTCCAGGGCGAGTCCGGTGTGGAAGTCGGGGACGGCCAGGCCACCGGGGTTGATGAGGGTGATGCGGTTCTCGGGGTGTGCCGCGCGCAGTTCGGGGACCAGGTTGCGCACGATCGTCGCCTGCGCGGCCTTCAACCCGCAGTACAGGGACTCCCGTTCGCGCCGCTTCCAGGCGGACGAGGAGGCGACCGTGATCAGGTGGACGGGCTCTTCGACCGCGGCCAGCAGGCGGCGGAGGAAGAGCACCGGGCCGGTGAACATCAGTCGGGTCAGTTGCTCGACCTCGTCCTCGGTGGTGTCCGCGAGGGTCTTCTTCAGGAACGCCCCGGCGACCCAGAGCACGTAGCAGGGGCTCGGCACGTCGACGGGGGTGTCCCGCACGCTGTGTGGATCGCACAGGTCCAGGTGGCGAGGGTGGAGGCCGTCGTCGGAGAGGGTCTCGGCGGTGCGGCCGTAGACGACGGTATGCAGCCCGCGGTCGCGTGCGGTCCGGGCGAGCGCGCGGCCCAGGCCGTGGGTGCCGCCGATGACCGCGGCGCCTCGGAAGCGTTCCGGGAGGGGCGGGGTGGCGGAGGTGGATGGGCTCATCGGGGGCTCCTGTCACCGGTGGTTCGGGAGAGAGCGGACGGGCGGGGAGCGCATCGGAGGGATTCTCTGTCCTGGGGAGGAGGCAAGGAGCTGGCCACTGCGGCAGGTGCCGGCCGGCGGACCGGGACGGCGTTTCTGGTTGACTCGCGGCTGACCTTCTCCTTGCCTCCACCGTTGGACAGGGAACCGCCGCGCGGCCCTCCGGCGACCGTGGTGTCTCAGGGGCTTTCGGGCTCAGGGCGGTTGGGCGCGGGACGCCGGCGGGTCGCGGAGCGCGGCCGTTATGGCGGCGAGGTCGCCGGGGCGGGCCCCGGCCCGCAACAGCGCGGCCCGGGCGCCGCCGTGGCGTTGCCGCAGCTCGGCCAGCCAGGTCCGCATGACCATGGCGGGGGTGTCGAGGTGGAACAGGTAGTCCTGTTGCGTCCAGCCGTGGGCCCGCCACTTGTCCGCGAAGCGGTCGACCAGCGGTCGCAGCGCGGCGCCGCTGGCCGCGTAGTCGGCGGCGATCGCCTCGTCGGGCACCCCGGCCAGGGCCAGCGCGGCGGCGACCGCCACCGCCGTGCGGTCCTTCCCCAAGTGGCAGCAGATCAGGAACGGTTCGCCCGCCGCCTCGGCCAGCGCGCCGAACAGCGCCCGGACGGCTCCGGGGGCGCTGCCCAGGAGGATGCCGTGGTAGTAGCGCACGTAGTGGTCGGGGGTCGGTCGGGGGACGTGCACGGTGTCGCGCGGGTATCCGGTGAGCGGGGTGCGGGACCAGCGCACGCCGCGCCCGAGGAGTGCCGTCGGGGCGCCCGAACGTTCCGCCTCGCCCGCCGACCGGAGGTCAATGACCGTCCGCAAGCCATGCCGTTCCGTCAACTCAGCGACGACCACCGGGTCCATGGCCGCCCCGGCGCTCGCTCGCCAGATGCGGCCGCCGGCGATGCCCACCGGTGCCACGGCGCGGAGGTTGACCGCGTCGGGCGCCGGTCGGGGCTGCGGCGGGGAGGGCGGCGGGCTCATCGGGCGGGCGGGACGCAGAGCGGTCCGTTGCCGGCCGCGGCGCGGGTGGGGTCCATCAACAACGGTGCCTTTCCCGGTGAGTTGGCCGTTCGCGCCCAGGGGGCGCCGGCCGTTCCGTGCGGCGGGCGGTTCGCGGGGACCGGCCGTGAGCCGGCGGACGGTCAGGGGTAGAGAAAGTCGCGGTTCGCGGGCCGGAAGGAGCGGCGGCCGAAGGCCGGGCCGGTGGGCGGCGCGGCGGCAACCGCGGCGGGCCGTCTGAGCAGTTGGCCGGCGGCCACCTGCGCCGCCAGCTTGTGCGCCCAGGTCTCGTGGCCGTCCTCCGCGGGATGCCGGCCGTTCCATCCGGTGCCGGAGGCCCTGAGCACAGCGGCCATGGACCCGTCGGCGTCGCCGAACCGGTAGAAGCGGGACCGGTCCACCAGCTCCACTCCGGGGCTCTCGGCCAGGCCGCCGCGGCCGAGGCTGTCGAAGGAGCCCTCGATGGCGTCGAAGAACAGATACGGAATCCGGTACTGCTGCAAGAACGCCTGGAGGGAGAGGATCTGGGTGAGCAGTCGAGTCGCGCACTCGTGCTCGTGCCAAGCGAACTTCCGGTAGAGATCGGTCAGTTGTTGGACGTCCGGGTGCCGTTGCGGCTGGTAGGGAATGACCTGGTGGAATGCGCCGTCCACGTAGAACTCCCGGCGCATGGCGCCCGACCAGCCGATGACGACCAGCAGTTGGCCTTGTTCGGCCGCTTCGCGGTGGCCGGCCAGCCAGTCGATGGTGGTGCGGAGGATGCGGTCGTTGGATCCGGAGATCACCGCATCGTTCACCACGCGGTCGGCGTCCAGGAATTCCCCGAGCCGGCCCGGCCAGGCGTTCTGCTCGCGGTAGCGCTGACGTTCCGGGTCCGGGTCGAGATCGTCCACCAATTCCGCGCCATACGTCATGGAACAGCCATTTGCATAGACCATCATGCGGATTACCCCCAACGCGCGGCAGGGAAGTAACGTCAAAGTGGGCAGGCTTCGGCCGCGGGCTTTCGATTTAAGCAGTTCCCCGCTCCGTTCGGCAACCGGCGGCATGACCGGACCGCGAGCTTCGGCCATGCGACGGCAGTGAACCATGGGGTTCCTGTTACCGCAGGAAATTCACGCAGTTCGGGCCCGCGTCATATCGGCACGGAGCGGCACGAGCCAGGGTCACCCGGCGTGTCTGAAAAATATCGGTCGGGCCAATTCCCGGGAATGAAAGGGGTTTCAACGGGGGTAGACGACCCCGCAGGTTCCCCGCGCACTGTGCCCGCTCCGCCCGCTAGGCAAGGAAGCGCACATGACCGACGTGCTACTCATCTGGCCGCCCCACGTGCCCAGTTACTTCAACGCCGGCCATCACACCCCGCTGTATATGGTGGCCGGCCAGTTGCGCCGCCTGCCGCAGACGGGGCGGGTGGACACCTGCGAGGCCGGCACCCTCACCATGAACTGGAAGGGCGTCGGCGACCTGCTCTACCAGGGCCGCTACGACGTCATCGCGGTGATGAACGACTTCGACGCGGTGGACGGCCTGGCACGGTTCGCCGAATACGCGCGAGCGCTCTCCCCGCACAGCCGGCTGATCACGTTCGGCCGGCTCTCCAGCCTCAACCCCGAATTCTTCCGACAGTTCGACCTGGACGCGGTCGTACAGTCCGGGGACTACGAGTGCGGGGTCGCACACTACGTCACCGCGCTCGCGGAGTCCGGCGCCGGGGACGAGCGCGCGGCGGGATTGCCCGGCGTCGCGGTACGGCAGGGTGATCACTGGCTGGAGCCCGACGGCCACGGAGATCGACTGCCGCCCGAAAAATGGGTCCTGCCCGACATCGACGAAATCCCCTACCAGGACTACGACCGCTTCTACTCCCGCGACGAACACAAATTCTGCGGCATCCCCTTCCGCCGCGAACTGGTCGTGCCGGCGGCCCGCGGATGCCCGGTCGGCTGCGAATTCTGCGAGGTCCCGGACATCTTCGGGCTCCGCGAGCGCCGGCTGCCCGTGGACACCGTCATCGACTACATCCGGGACAGCTACGCCCGCCATCCCTTCGAATACGTCGCCTTCTACGCTCCCACGTTCACCCTCGATCGCCGCTGGGTGCGGGAGTTGTGCGAACGGTTCATCGAGGGTCCGATATCGCCGCAGTGGAAATGCGCGACCACGGTCCACCACCTGAGCGAGGAACTGGTCGCCCTGATGGGCCGGGCCGGCTGCGTCCGCATTTCGGTGGGGTTGGAAACCCTGGAGGAAGAGGGCCAGGGCGTCCTGCCCCGCAACAAACGCATCGAGGAGGAACGGTTCCGGGCGCTCGCCCAGTGGTGCACCGAGGCCGGGATCGAGCTCAACGCGTTCATCATCGTCGGCCTGCCAGGCACCTCCGTCCAGGGCGCCACCCGCACCATAGAGCTCGCCCGGTCGCTCGGCGCCCGCATCCGCCCGACCATGTACACCCCGTACCACGAGATGACGGGCGATATGACGTCCCAACAAGTCTCCCGGTACAACCGGCAGTTGATCACCGCCGAGAGCCTCAAGGACGCCGCGGGCGGCGACCGGTCCCCCGGTCGGCAACCCGAGGCCGACGCCCGTTACGGCTTCCTCTTCGGCCGGGAGGACCGGCTCACCCAGGTCCAGGAACGGATTCCGAAGCGGACCGCCCGTTGACCGGCCCGGAACCCGACGCCCCGGAAGGCACACACCCGGTCAGCCTGGACGGCTTCCGCTTTCCGCTCGGCACCGAGACCCGCACCCTGACCTGGCAGCCCCGCGAACTCCGCCCCGGCGTCCTCAACCTCAAGAGCTGCGAACTCCAACACCCGTGGAGCGACGACTTGGTGGGGCGGGAACTGGCCGCGCTCTCCCTCCCCGAGATCTTCGCCTACCCCGTCCAGGACCACGCCCTGAAGCAGCTCGCCGCCTACCACGGGCTCGACCGCTCCCAAGTCCTGCTCACCCCCGGCTCCGGCTACGGCATCGGCCTCGTCGTCGACGCGCTCGCCCGCCCGGCCGGCCAACTGCTCCTCCAGGAGCCCGCCTTCGAAGCCTGGCGCCACTACGCCACACTGCGCCGCGTCCAGGTGACCGGCGTCCCCGGCATCACCGGAGCACCCCCCACCGCCGACCCCACGCCCCTCATCGACCTGCTGCGGACCACCCCACGGCCGGCCGTGGCAGCCGTCACCAACCCAGGCAGCCCCAGCGGCCTGTGCTACGCACCGTCCGCCATGCGCCAACTCGCCACGACCGCACGGGAACACGGCCATCTGCTGGTGATCGACGAGTGCTACGGGGACTTCGTCGACGTCTCCCACGCGCCGCTCGTCGCACAGTTCCCCAACGTCGTCGTGGTGCACTCCTACTCCAAGACCTTCGCGCTGGCCGGGCTGCGCATCGCCGCCCTGCTCTGCCACCCCGTCCTGCACGAACACCTGGGCCGCTTCCTCCCCGAGAGGGCGGTCGGCGCGCCGGCCGTCGCCCTGCTCAGGCGCCTGGCACCGCAGCGCGAGCGCTGGCGGGAGATCTGGCGGGACGTCCGCACCATCCGACAGGACTTCGTCGACCACGTCCTGTCCACGCACCCGTCGTGGCGGGTGCTCCAACCAGGCGCCAACTTCGCCACGTTCTGGTCGCCCGTCCCCACCACCGCCGACGCCGCCCGCGACCATCTCGCCGCGCACCACATCCGCACCCGCGCCCTGACCGACGTCCCCGGGCTGCGCGGCTGCTTCCGGGTGTCCCTGGCGGACCGCCCGCAGATGCGACGCGTCGCCCGTCTCCTGGACGACGTCACCGACCGCGGGCGTCCCCCCACCACCGTCCCTCCCTCCACACCCGCCGACTCCCCGCACGACGCACGACCCGCGTGACTCCGGCGAACTCGGCCCGAGCGCCCTCGACTTCCGCACACCTGGAGGTGCCGCACCATGGCGCACATCCTCGGCCTGTCCTGCCGCAGTCACGATGCGGCGGTCGCCGCGGTCCGCGACGACGAACTGGTCTTCGCCTCGCACTGTGAGCGGTACAGCCGGCGCAAGAACGATCCCGCACTGTCGCCCGCTGCACTGTCCGCGGCCCTGGCCCACCTGGACCGCGTGGACGACGTCGTCTACTACGAACGCCCGGTCCTCAAACGCACCCGGCAGCTCCGCTCCGGACAACTGCGCCTGGCCACCGACCCGATCGGCCTGCGCGCGTACCTGCGCCGCTTCCCGCAACTGCGCGGAGCCCGGGTGCACATCGTCGACCACCACCGCTCGCACGCCGCCGGCGGCTACTACACCTCCGGCCTGGACGAGGCCGCCGTGGTGGTCGTGGACGGCATCGGCGAGTGGAACACCGTCTCCCTCTGGCGCGGACGCGGCGACCGCCTCGATAGGGTGGCCACCGTCAACTACCCGCACAGCATCGGCCTGTTGTACTCCGCCTTCACCCAACGCACGGGCTTCAAGCCCAACGAGGAGGAGTACATCATGATGGGCCTGGCGGCCTACGGGACGCCGGACCTCGCCGACGTCATCTGGGACGACCTCGTCGAACGCGACGACTGGCCCCACTTCCGCCTCACCCGCTCGGTACACCGGGGCATCGCCGACTGGCGCCCCGGTCTCACCGACCGGGCCACCCTCGCCGCCAGCGCCCAGGAGGTGACCGAGCGCCTGTTGGACGGGCTGTTCGCCTGGGCGGCCAAGGAGACCGGCTCCCGCAATCTGGTCTACTCCGGCGGCGTCGCCCTCAACTGCGCCTACAACGCCCGCCTGGCCCGCTCCGGCCTCTTCGACACCATCTGGATCATGCCCAGTCCCGGCGACGCCGGCAGCTCGGCCGGCTCGGCCCTCGCCCACCTCGGCCGACACATCCGGTGGCCCGGCCCGTACCTCGGCCACGACATCGGAGGCGAACCCGACCTCGACGAGGCCCTCGCCTCGCTCCTGAGGGGCGAGGTGCTGGCCGTCGCCCACGGGCGGGCCGAGTTCGGCCCCCGGGCGCTCGGCAACCGCAGCCTGCTCGCCGACCCCCGCCCGCCCACGGCCAAGCGCCGGGTGAACGCGATCAAGCGCCGCGAACCCTTCCGCCCGTTCGCCCCCGTGGTCCTGGAAGAACACGCCCACACCTACTTCGATCTACCGGTACCAACCAGCCCGTACATGCAGTTCGTCGGGCGGGCCCGCGATCCCGAGGCCCATCTGGCCGTCTGCCACGTCGACGGCACCAGCCGCGTGCAGACCGTCAACGCGCGACAGAACCCCTTCCTCCACGCCCTGTTGCAGCGCTTCCACGAGGCGACCGGCTGCCCGATGCTGCTCAACACCAGTCTCAACATCAAGGGCGAACCACTGGTCAACACCGCCGAGGACGCCGCCCGGTTCGGGAAACTCCATGGCATCCGTGTCCTGTGAGGCGCATCCGGCGCCGCCCCGGCGGATCGTCGTGCTCGGCAGTCCAGGCAGCGGCAAGACCACCTTCTGCCACCACCTCGCCGCCGCGACCGGCCTCCCCCTCTACCACCTCGACGACCTCTACTGGTCCGCCAACTGGTCCCGCCCCAGCGAGGAGGAGTGGACCCGCCTCATCGGCGACCTGTGCGCGCTCCCCCGGTGGATCGCCGACGGCAACTACGCCGCCAGCGCCGAACCCCGCACCCGCGCCGCGGACTTGGTCGTCCTCTTCGACCGCCACCCGCTGCTGTGCGCGACGGCGCTGATCCGCCGCTCCCTGCGACTACGCCGCACGGGCCCCGGCCCCACTCCCCCGGCCCGCGGCGCACCGCGCGCCTCGCTCGCCGTCGCACGCCACGGGCAGCGGCAACGCACGCCAAGCCCCCGCGAGTACGTACCGCGCGGACTCCGCGACACCGGCACACCACCGGTGCGCAGCCTCACCGCCCTGCTCCGCAAGGCGCTCCTCTTCCGGCGCCGGGACCTGGTCGTCATCCGCACCGCCCTCCGCCGCACCCACGCTCCCGTCCGCCGCTGCCGCACCCGACGCCAGGCGGCGGCACTCCTCACCACGCTCGCCCCGTCCCAGGACCGTAGCGCCCCGCCGCCGGAGAGGCCGCCGCCGGACGGCACGGGCCCCGCCTTCCTTCCCTGCACCTGCCCGGCCGCCGCCCCCGCGACGCCCCCATGGAGAAGCACGTGAACACCCAGCCCCCGCCCGGCCGCCCGGAGCACTCCCCCGACCTCGCCGAAGTCGCCGACATCGTCACCCCGTTCGCCGTGCGGGCGGCGGCCACCCTCCGGCTCGCCGACCACATCGCCGCCGGACACACCCGGCTTCCCGACCTGGCCGAGGCCGCCGGCGCCGACCCCCAGGCCCTCCTCCGGCTCCTGCGTTTCCTCACCTGCCGCGACATCTTCGCCGAGCCCGAACCCGGCACCTACGCCCTGACCCCACTGGCCGAGCAACTGCTCTCCGACCACCCGGCCAACCTGCGCCAGTGGTTGGACGCCGACGAGGTGGCCGGCCGGCTCGACTCCACCTTTCCGCACCTGGTGGACGCGGTCCGCTCCGGCACCTCCGTCTACGCGGAGGTCCACGGCGCCTCGTTCTGGGAGGACTTGGGCGCGTCCCCGGCCCGTACCGCCTCGTTCGACCGGCTGATGGCGCAGGTCTCCCAGTCAACGCGGGGCATCAGCACGGCCTACGACTGGTCGGACGTGCGGCACGTGATCGACGTCGGCGGCGGCACCGGCGCCCTGCTCCACGAAATCCTCGAAGCCCACCCGCACCTCCGCGGCACCGTCGCGGACCAGGAAGGCTCGGTGACCGAGGCCCGCCGCTTCCTGGCCGACCAGGGGCTCAACAGCCGCGCGGACGCGGCGGTCTGCGACATGTTCGTCTCCCTCCCACCCGGCGGCGACGCCTACCTCCTCTCCCGCGTCCTGGCCGACTGGGACGACGAGAAGGCCGCACGCATCCTGCGCACCTGCGCCACCGCCGCCCCCGACGACGGCCGGGTACTGATCGCCGAACGCGTACTCCCCGAGGCGCCGGAAGCTCCTCAAGACCCCGCCGAGGCCCGGCGGTTGACCTCGCACGACCTGCGCATGCTGCTCCTCCTGGGCGGCCGCAAGCGCACCACATCCGACTACGCCCGCCTCGCCGCCCAGTCCGGCCTGACCCTCAACACCTCCCGCCGCCTCCCCGGCGGCGCCACGGTGCTGGAGTTCCGGCCGGGGGCCGGTGGCGCCAGGCGCGGCTAGGGTCTGTCCGATGGGTCAGGGTCGGATAGGCTGCGGCGTCTGGTGCGGTGCATCGCAAGGCGCCGGAGCGGCCTGATAGCGGAGCTATTGGGGCGTTTCGGCAACGCCGCGAGGTGCCGTGCCAGACGCCGCAGCCCCGGCCCTGGCCCATCGGACAGACCCTAACCACCTCGGGGACCCGGCCCACCCTCCTCAACGGGGTCGACTCGTCTCCCCCGGCACCCCAACGGCCAGCAAACCCCCGTCCGTTGCCACTACTACCTACTACTCCACCGCATACAGCAACCTGTACTCAGCCCCGTCCGCCCTGAAGCGCAGACTGCGCTCACCAGGCGTATCCGTGATCCACTGCTCCCCGACCCCGCCGTCCCCGCCCAAGGCGCCGGCCTCCCCGAGCGAGACCCCGATCCTGCCCGTGAAGTCGCAGTCGTACTTGACGGTGAACATCCGGTCTCCCCGCACCGTTCCGTTCCACACGGTGCCGCGATCCTGGACAACCAGCCTCGGCTCACCGGAGCCGCTCCAGCCCTCAGTCGTGACGCACTTGAGCTTCTCCAGATACAGCTTGGCCATACCGTTCCCCTGTGAAGGATCCTTCTCGACGCTCCACATCCTGCCGAGCCCCAATAAACGATCACTAAACAGCGGGGCTGAACGGCGGTGTGCGCCGCAAGGACCCTGTCCTCGCGGCGCACTTGACCCCGTATCAGCCGAGGTGCTTCACAGCAACGGAGCCTACGGCGCGTCCGGGCTGTCGACGAAGCGCGCACGCAGCGCCTTCTTGTCCACCTTGCCGACCTTGGTCGTCGGCAGCTGATCCAGCAGCACCGTCTTCCGGGGCGTGTACAGCTCGCCCAACTCGGCGGTCACCGCCGCGGCGACCGCCTCCGGGTCGACGTCGACGCCCGCGGCCGTGGCCAGGAAGATCTGTACGGCCTCCCCGTACTCCTCGTCCGGCACGCCCAGCGCCGCGGCGTTGCGCACGCCGGGCAGCGTGAGCAGGAAGTCCTCCAGGACCCGGGAGTAGACGTTGTCGCTGGTGCTGCCGGTGACGATGATGTCCTTGGCCCGGTCGACGAGGTAGAGGTACCCCTCGGCGTCGAGATAGCCCATGTCGCCCGTGCGCAGCCAGCCGTCCTGCAGCGCCGCCGCGGTCCGCTCCGGGTCCTCGTAGTAGCCGAGCATCACCGGCTCGCCGTGGACGCACACCTCGCCGACCTGCCGGACGGGCAGTGCCTCCGTGCTGTCTTCGGCACGGATCTCGATCTTGACGTCGGAGATCGCGCGACCGCAGCTACGCCAGAGCTCGGGACGCCGGGCGCCCTCCGAGGCGAGGTCCTCCGCGCCGAACGCGGTGATGCCGAGCGACTCCGACTGCCCGTAACCCTGGCTGACCACGGGCCCGAACACCTCGACCGCCTGCTGCAGTCGGCTGGGCGACGTGGCCGCGCCGCCGACGACGATCCGCCGCAGCGCGGGCAGGACGCCCGGCTTGCACTCGGGGTGGTCGAGCACCGCATAGAGCATGGGCGGCACGAACATGGTGGCGGTGATGCGCTCCTCGCGCAGCACCGTCAACGCCGCACCCGCTTCGAACTCGGGCAGTACGACGAGGGCGGACCCCGTCACCAGAGCCTGGAGCGAGGTGAGGTGACCGCTGCCGTGCGTGAGCAGCGTGGCGGCGAGTACCCGGTCCGTGCCCTGGTCCATGTTCGGGAAGAACGTGGAGCCGGAGTTCTCCGAGGCGTCGTCCACCAGGTCCACCAGCATGTTGTAGAGCCGGTGGCTGTGCGAGGCGAGCTTGGGGCGGCCCAGGGTTCCGCCGGTGTAGAGGACGGTGACGGCCTCGTCCGCGCCCGGGGCGGGCACGCCCTCGGGGCGCTCGTCCGAGCAGTCGTCCGCAAGGGCCAGCAGGTCCGTGCACTCCTGCTCACAGGGCCCGAGGCTGAGCAGTTCGGGCTTGTGGATGCTGCGGCCGGCAGCGTCGGCGGCCCGGTCCGCGAAGAGCGGGTCGGTGACCACCGCGCGCGCCCGGGACTGCTCGACCAGCGCGGCGAGCTCGCCGGGCCCCGGCTCGGGCGGCAGGAACACGACGCGACAGCCGATGAGATGGACGGCGAGCTGCACCAGCACGGAGTCCACGCGGTTGGCCAGGAACAGCCCCACTCCGTCGCCGGGCGTGAGCCCCTGCCCACGCAGCGCGTGCCCCAACCTGAACAGCCGCCGACGAGCTTCCCCCCTGGTCAGCCGCTGCGCCCCCTGGACGAGCGCCTCGGCGTCCTCGTCCTTGTACCAGTGATCCAGAATGCGGTCCACATAGGTCCGCGACTCGGATGTCTCCTGTGCATTAACAATCACTAATACATCCAAACATGCCGCCGAGAGGCCGTGGCCGCGCGGGGGCCTCTTCGCTCTGCGGCCGGCGGAGTACCATGCCCCGCCCTCGCGGAAATTCAACATCCGCCAGACATCCGCAGGCCATTCACAGGCCATTGCAGGTCAATTGAGCGCTAGAGAGAACGCACTGAACGCCCGTCAGGACCGGGCCCGCGAGACCGCCGTTCTCGCGCTCCCGGAGGCTGTTCGAGGAGCCCAACGCAGCGGAACTCGAAGGCCGTCGGATCGTCGGCCCGCCTTCTGGGTGGCCGGGATGGTACGAGTGGGCGGCCGATCGATGGCCCTCACTCGTGTGACCGTTACCACCGTCCGAGGCGATCAGTGAGCAGACTCCAACCTGCTTGAGAATCGGCCCTGTTGGCCTTGATGTGACCAACACGGCAAAGGACAGCAGCTTCGCCTGTCTGTCTCGTCTCGCCTCGGCACGCTGAGCCGCACCTGGCCGTGAGCTGCTAGCTTGCACCCAGGCGAACGCGCGTACGGAGGTTGTGCTGTGATCGGGCTGGGAGCAATAGCAGGGATCGCGGTGGTGGAACTCGGCATGGTGCTGATGCCGGGACCCAACATGATCTACTTGGTCTCCCGCTCGATCGCCCAAGGCCGCCGGGCGGGGCTCACCTCGCTGGCCGGGGTCTTCCTCGGCTTCCTGGTCTACCTCATCGCGGTGTCGGCCGGTATCGCCACCGTCTTCGCGCTGGTGCCGGAGATCTACCTGGCGGTCAAGCTGGCCGGCGCGGGCTACCTGCTCTGGCTTGCCTGGAAGGCCCTCCGACCGGGTGGCCGATCCTCTGTCGCGACCCAGGAGTTGACGCCGGATGGGCCCCGCAAGCTCTTCCTGATGGGCTTCCTCACCTGCGTACTCAATCCCAAGGTGGCCATCCTCTACATCTCGCTGCTGCCGCAGTTCGTCGACCCGGCACGCGGCCATGTCGGCCTCCAGGGACTGCTGTTGGGGCTTACCCAGATCGCGGTGGGAGTCGCAGGCAACGCGTTCTTCATCGTCACGGCCGGCTCCGTCGCCGGATTCTTCGCACGGCACCCGCTCTGGCAGCGCCTGCATCGCTATGTCATGGGCACCGCGCTCGCCGGCTTCGCAGTCAAGATCGCCACCGAACGAACGGAAACTGCGGTCGCCCTGCCCTGACGACTGACAGCCGACAGCTGGGTTCTGAGGACAACCACCGCAGCCAAGTTGACCAGTCATCAGCCAGCGGCTGCCCGCCGACCGCGGCCACGTCTTCGAGCTCCGCTCAAGCCGAACACCCTCACGACGCATGTGATCTCAGTAGGATCGCGAGAATGCCAAAGCCGACTGCAAGAAGCGTTGTGCCTGGGAGCAGGACCGGCAGACTCGCTCAGCTGTACCGACGCTTCGGCGAGGTCGAGGCCACCGGAACGTCGTTGCTGTACGAGCGCGTCGCCGTCGCCCTGAGCGAGTCCGACGAGGCGCTACGCGCCATCGAGGCGGCGCCAGCACGAAAACGGCACCCCACGGTGATCCTTGCCGCGCTGCACGACCTCGCCCTGGCCGGACGTGCCCCGGCGCTTGCCGCGGCCTATGCCGCTGTCGATGGCGATGCTGCCGCCGCGGCGGCGGTCGACGCGCTGCTGCGCATGACGGACTCGGTCGTTTCCCTCGCCGCGCGGCGCAAGACCCGGCCCGACGAGACCGGGCGCTACACCGTGCTGTATCCAGCCGTTGCCGAGGCGGCGCGCCGGGTAGGTGCAACTGCGGTGGGGCTGGTCGATGTCGGCTGCTCTGCCGGGCTCAATCTCCATGTCGATCGTGTGGGGATCGCGTACAGCAACGGACAGTCGCTGGGCGATCCGTCATCTCCCGTACAGGTGTCTGCTTCGCTCGTCGGGGATCGCCCCATCCCAACTCGGGCGATTCCCAAGGTCGTCACCCGGGTTGGCGTCGACCCCGATCCGATCGATGTAACCGACGCGGATGACATCCGATGGGTGCGTGCCTGCCTGTGGCCGGACCAGCCGGAGCGGGTCGCGAGGCTTGAAGCGGAGAGGGCATTGGCGGCGACGGCACCACCCATGCTGCTCCGCGGTGACGCCGTCGAGTTACTGCCCGAGGCCCTCGCCCGTGTGCCCGCCGACGCCCTACCTGTCGTCACCACGACATGGGCGCTGTCACGCCTCTCTCGGGAGAGCCGGGAGGGCTTCCTGCAACGCCTCGTCGAAGCAGCGGCCGGCCGACCAGTGGCGTGGGTGTCAGCGGAGGGAGTCGGAGTCGCGCCGGCAGTACCGACACTGGGCGATCGCCGCGCCTCCGGCCACAGCATCATCGGCCTGGCGGTGCTCGACCGGTCGGCTCGCCACACCGAGGCCCTCGGCCGCTGCTGGTCACGGGGCCGCCTGCTGGCCTGGCTTGCACGGCGATGAGCCGTGCCCAACCTCACCAACCCATCTCCTGCTCGGTTCGGAGGTGTCAGGTCGTTGGTTCCTGAGGTCGGTCGGGGGGCGATGTGTTCGCCCTTGAACAGGACCTGGACCGTGGCGTAGGGGACGAGTTCGAAGAACTTCTTCATGACCTCGCCCTGGCCTTGGGCGTCGAACGCCGAGGAGTCGGTGTAGACCTCGCCGAGGTAGAAGCGGTTCGGGTCGCTCTCGTCGTGGATGGCCTCGAAGCGGAGGGTGCCTTGCTCGTTGGCCAGGGATGCCTGGGCGTCGTGGAGGGCGGCGGTGATGAAATCCTCGCGCCGCTCCGCCGGTACGTCGAACCGTGCCAGTACGTGGTAGGTCATGATGCGCTCCTCAGGGTGAGTTCGGCCATCGGGCCCCAGCCGCCGTCGGGGGCGTCGCTGACGTGGATGATCTGCGGGCGCTCGGCGATGTAGTCGGGCATGAACGGCATGGCGTCGACGAAGTGGGCGGACTGGACGTGGACTTGCCCGGCCCGGGACCACGCCCGCGTTCATTCCGAACAGCTCACCGGGCTTGGCCGATAGCGCGCGTTGGGCGGACGGCTAGTTTGGAGTGCCAACTCCAGTGCTGGCCAGCCCTGAGGGCAGCGTCATGCAACGTCCCGAGGAGCCGAGGAAAACCGTTGGGCTGGCCGACTCGCCTCGGGCACGATCGGCTCGTGGACACCTACTTGGAGACCGAGCGCCTCGTCCTGCGTCGCTTCACGGCCGACGACGCGGACCTGCTGATCGAGTTGGACAGCGACCCGGCGGTGATGCGCTACCTGACGGGCGGCGTTCCGACCGCGCCGGAGCGCGTCCGCGAGCGCTACCTGCCGAACATCCTTGCCGGCTACGAGAAGTGGGGCGGCGACCTCGGGCTGTTCGCCGCGCACGAGAAGGACGGCGGCGCGTTCATCGGCTGGTTCATCCTGCGTCCCGAGCCGGCGGGCCCGCTGGACGAAGTCGAACTCGGCTACCGGCTGCGGCAGGCGGCTTGGGGCAGGGGCTATGCCACCGAGGGCTCGCGGGCCTTGTTGGGCAAGGCGTTCGCGGAGCTCGGGGTGCGCATGGTCTGGGCCGAGACGATGTCCGTGAACCACGGTTCGCGCAATGTCATGGAGAAGCTCGACATGACGCTCGTGGGCACCATCCCTATCCCCGCCGACATGGAGCGCGTCGAGGGCGCCGAGCGTGGCGGCGTGCGGTACGAGATCACCAGGGAGCAGTGGGCGCAGCAGTAGCGACGGGGCGAACGGCCGTTTCGTGGATCGTGACGACCACGGCGTGGACGCCCCGGCGCCTCGCCGACCGGCCTTCGACAGGTGTGCGGAAGGAGGACCAGGGCCATGTCCTGTAAAGGCCAGCTAAGTGTGGCAATGGCCGCAGAACGTCATGGCTATACCATCTGGGACATGGCGCCCCATTCCGTCCCAGACGCCGCCTCCGAGGCCAACGAGCGGATACGCGCGTTCATGGCCGCCCGTGCCGGCCGGGCACTGTCCCCGGAGGAACAAGCCGAGTACGAGCAACTGCTCACCGACTGGGCGGACTCCGTACCTGACCGCCCGGCCTCCAGCTGAACGACGCACCGCCCCGCCCCTGCCGAAGCAGCGGCGGGGCGGTTCTTATGACGGCAGTGAGCCGGTGGCGTGGCTGGTGCACGGCGGCCTCGCGTATGACTGCCCCTTTCCCGTTATGTGACCGGAAGGTGACCGCCGGGCTGAGCGGCTCCGGGCGCTGTTTGTCTGGGCGCATGAACAACGACAACGGCTTCGCCGCGCGCCAGAACGATCACGTCGACGGCGATCAGCACATTCACCGGTCCCCGCGCGCCCACCACTCCCCGCACAGTCACCATCACGGTCACAACCACAGCCACAGTCACGGTCACGGTCACGGCCAGAAGCAGAGCTCCAGTCACGGTCGGCGTCCCGGCCGGCGGCGGGGGATGCTGGCCGCCCTCGTCGCCGTCACGGCTGTGACGGGTGTCGCGTTGACCGGTTGTGGGAAGTCCGGCGGTGGGGACGGTGCCGGGAAGGCGGATGCCACCGAGGCGGCGCAGAAGAGCAAGAAGGTGCTGTGGATGGGGGACTCCATTGCCGGTGCCGAGGCGCCGCCGCTGGAGGCCGCGCTCAAGGCGAGCGGCGTGGCGTTCAGGAACGCGGCGTCCGACGGGGGCGGCACGGTCGTCGAGGGCGACAAGATGGCCGCGCCGATCGCGGCGGACACCTGGAAGGACGTGGCGAAGAACGTCGGGGAGTTCCATCCGGACGTGATCGCTTACCAGATCACCACCTACGACTGGGGCACCCAGGACCAGCAGCGGGCCTCGTACGAGAAGCTGGCGAAGACCGCAGAGCAGGCGGGCGCCGAGTTGGTGATCGTCTCGGCCCCGCCGTTCAAGATCGACGACTTCTACAAGAAGTACGAGGGTGCGATCGCCAGCGCGCCGAAGGCGGCCAAGGAGGTCGCCGACCGCAGCGGCGGCAAGGTCCGGTTCCTGGACGCCTCCGCGCTGTGGGGTACCGACGCCAAGGGCGGGAAGGCCCTGCGGGCGTCCGACGGTATCCACTCGTGCCAGCAGGGTTCGGCCGCGTTCGCCAAGTGGTTCACGGACCAGCTCGGCAAGGTCTACGACTTCACGCCGGCCGCCCCGGAGAAGTGGGCGAACGGCTCGTGGACCGGCAACGAGCGATACGGCAAGCTCGGCTGCCGCTGAGTCGGGCCGCGCAACGCCTGATCCCTCCTCCCTCCCGCACTCGCCCTGGACCCTCATGTCGTCATCGACTTCGCCTCAGCCCCCGCACCCGTCCCCACCCCCGCCCGCGTCCGCGTCCGCGATCGTGCCGGGCTCGCACCGTCGTCCGCGCCGCGGGTCCGCTGCCGGGCGTTCCCGGGCCACCCATATCGCCCCGCTCGACGGGCTGCGCGGGCTGGCCGTGTTCGCCGTGCTCCTCTTTCACGCCGGGCACCTCGGCGGCGGCTTCCTCGGTGTCGATCTGTTCTTCGTGCTGTCTGGCTTCCTGATCACGGGGTTGCTGCTGCGCGAGGCGGCGGATCGGGGCCGGGTCGGTCTGGTGGCGTTCTGGGGGCGGCGGGCGCGGCGGTTGCTGCCCGCGCTCGCCGTCGTCGGGGTCGGCACCCTGCTGCTCACCTGGGCGTTCGGGTCGCCGTCCACCCTGCTCTTCGCCCTCGAAGACGCGCCGTGGGTGGCGGCCCAGGCGGCGAACTGGCACTTCATCGTCGAGCAGATCGGGTACTGGAACGCCTCCGGCTCCCGCGTCTTCGCGCACCTGTGGAGCATCGGCGTCGAGTGGCAGTTCTATCTGGTCTGGCCGCTGGTGGTGGCGTGCGCGGGGCGGGGGCGGGGCGGGCACCGGCGGGTCGCGGTTCTCGCGGGCGTCGGGGCGCTGGTGTCGCTCGCGCTGATGCTGCGCCTCGGCGGTGCGGTGGACACGACGCGGGCGTACGAGGGCACCGATACCCGGGCGTTCTCCCTGCTGTTGGGGGCGCTGGCGGCCACGGCGCCGGTCCGGAACCTGGTGGCCCGTATACCCCGGCGTGTCGCGGACGGGGTGTGCGCGGGGTTGGTGTGCGGCATCGGCGCGGCGTGGGTGTTGACGGATGGTCAGAACGCGCCGGGGCTCTTCCGGGGCGGGTTGTTCGTGCACTCCCTGGCGGCCGCGCTGTTGATCGCGCTGCTCGCTCAGACACCGGACGGACGCGCGGGTCGGCTGGCCGGCAGTGCCGTACCGCGCCGTCTCGGGGAACTGTCGTACAGCCTGTATCTGTGGCACTGGCCGGTGTATCTGCTGTTGCCGCAGACGGTGTTGGGGGTCGGCGGGTGGGGGCGCACCGCCTTCGCCATCGGTGTGTCGCTGTTGGCCGCCTGGCTGACGAAGGTGTGGGTGGAGGACCCGGTCCGGTTCCGGGTGCGATGGGCGACCGGGCGTCGGGGGCTGTTCGCGGTCGTCGCCGCCGTCGGCGTGGCGGTCGGTGTCTGGGCGGCCGTTCCGCAACCGAACCCGGGCGCGGGGACGGTGGATGTCGGGCGGTTGACGGCGCCGTGAGGCAAAGGTGCCCGGCGCCCGGACGGCCGGCGGGGAGACTGGGCGCGTCCAGGAGGAAGGGGGCATGGCCGGTGAATGGGACGAAGGTGGCGTACGAGAAGTGCGGGGCCGGCGTGGCTTGGTGGGGCGCGGCAGCGCGGAAGGCGCCGTCCCGGCTTGGCGCGCGGCCGGTCGGCGCCGTCGGGACCGCGCTGCTCGTCGCCTCGGTGCTCGCCGGCTGCGGTGTCCCCGATACCGGGCCGGAGGCGGCCGGCGCGCCGGCCCCAGGGGGGCGTGCCGCCAAGGCCGACCACTGGGTGCGGGCGTTCTTCGCCGCCCGGAACGGCACCTGGCCCGTCGCCCGCGCCGCACCGGCCGGCGCCGGTCCGCAGTGGGCGCTGGATGAGTTGTTGGCCGGGCCGACCCGTGACGAGCGGGAGCGCGGGCTCAGCACGGCGCTGCCGGCCGGCACCCATCGCGTCCGGGCCGAGGCGACGTCGCCCGGGACCGTGACGCTGCAACTGCCGTGGCTGGTATCGGAGTTGGACCGGGTGGCGGTGAACCAGTTGGTGTGCACGGCGGCCGCGGCGCCGGGCGTTCCGGGTGGGAGGCCGCCCACGGACGTCCTCGTGCAGGTCCATGAGTCCGGGCTGCCCGGGGAGCCGTGGACGGTCACCTGCGATGAGACCGGCGCGGCCGTTCCGGTAGGGGCGCCGCGCGCGGGTCACTGAGGCCCCGAACTCCGGGCGCCCCCTGCACCGTCTGTGTATCTTCGCCGTAAATCCGCCGACTATGCCCCGTTGTCAGCTGCTCGGGGAGAGCGGATGCGTCAACGAGCGAAAGGAGAGGACCAGTCCATGACACGCGTCCTGCTGATCGAGGACGATCCCGCCGTGCGCCGCGGCGTCGAACTGGGACTGCGCCGCAGCGGCCACGACACGGAGGCGGTGGCCACCGGCGAGGACGGCCTGGAGTCGCTCGAACCGTTCGCGCCGGACATCGTGCTGCTCGACCTGATGCTGCCTGGCATGAGCGGGTTGGAGGTGTGCCGCCGGATCCGTGAGACCAGTCAACTGCCCATCGTGATCCTCTCCGCCCGGGGCGATGACATCGACGTCGTGGTGGGGCTGGAGGCCGGCGCCGACGACTACATCATCAAACCCGCGAGCGGGGAGGTCATCGAGGCGCGGATGCGCTCGGTGCTGCGCCGCGTCGCCCCCGCGCAGCCCGACGGCGACGCCCGCGACCAACTCCTGGTCCAGGGCGACCTGGAGATCGACGGCGTCTCGATGCGCGTGCACAAGCGCGGCGAGGAGCTCACGCTCGCCCCGTCCGAACTGAAGCTGCTGCTCTTCCTCTCCGCGTCTCCCGGCCGAACGTACAGCCGCCAGCAGCTCCTCGAACAGGTCTGGGAACACAGCTACTACGCCGACGCGCGGCTCGTCGACGCCTGTGTGAAGCGACTGCGCGCCAAGATCGAGGACGATCAGCGCAGCCCGCGCTACGTCCAGACCGTGCGCGGCTTCGGCTACCGCTTCGGGCCGCTGTGAGCCGCCGCCGTGTGCGGTTTTGCCGCCTGCCGCAGGGTCTGCGCACCCGGCTCGTCGTCGCCTTCCTCCTGGTCTCCGCGCTGAGCGCGCTGTGCGCCGCCGCCCTCACCTTCCGCCAGGCACGCTCCGCCATCCTGGACCGCGCCCGGGACGGCGCCGTGCACGACCTGCGCGCCCAAGTGGGCTCGCTCGCCCCCGACTTGCCGTACGCGCCCACCGCGACGGACCTGCGCACCCTCGCGCTCCAGGTCGACCGGGCCGGCGGCTCCCGCGGCTGGCGCACCGCGGCCGCCTACCGCGACGGCGCCCTCGTCTCCGCCGCGAGCACCACCCCCGTCCTGCCTGGAGGACTGCGCACCCACGCCGCCTCGGCGCGCACCGCCGTCGTCCAACGCTTCCACCACGGTGGGGAGCCCTGGCTGGCGGTGGCCCTGCCAGTCACCCGCGCAGGCCAACCGTCCGAACCGTCCGGACTGGTCGTCTACGCCTCCTTCTCCCTCGCCCACGAGGAGCAGGACGTCGCCGCCCTGGTCTCCGCCGCGCGGGCCGGCGCACTGCCCGTGGTCGTGCTGTCGATCATCCCGGCGCTGCTCGCGGCCCGCCGCGTCCTCCGTCCCGTACGGCAACTGCGCACGGCCGCCGAGAACATGTCCAAGGGCGCCCTCGACACCCGCATTCATGTCACTGGAAACGACGAACTCGCCGACCTCGGCCGCACGTTCAACACCATGGCCACCACCCTCCAGGCCGACGCCACCACGCTGCGGGCCATGGAAACCAGGGCGCGCCGCTTCGCCTCGGACGTCTCCCACGAACTGCGCACGCCGCTCGCCGCGATGACCGCCGTGACCGGGATTCTGGACAAGGACGCGGCCTCCGGGCGCCTGGATCCGGAAACCTCCGAGGCGTTGGAACTGGTCGCCGGCGAGACCAACAAGCTGGTCCGCATGGTCGAGGACCTCATGGAGATCTCCCGCTTCGACGCGGGCGCCGCCGTCCTGGACCTGGACGAGATCGACGTCGGCGAACTCGTCCGCAAGACACTCGCGTTGCGACACTGGCAAGACCGGGTCGCCTTGGACGTCCCGCACGGGCTGCGCGCCCGCCTCGATCCCCGGCGCGTCGACGTCATCCTCGCCAACCTCATCGGCAACGCCCTGCGGCACGGCGGCGCGTCCGCACCGGTCGACGTACGGGCCCGGGCCGCGGACGACCGGCTGGTTCTCACCGTCACCGACGGCGGTCCAGGCATCCCCAAGGACGTCCTACCGCACGTCTTCGACCGCTTCACCAAGGGGGACGCGGCCCGCACCCGCAGCGAGGGCAGCGGCCTCGGCCTGGCCATCGCCGCGGAGAACGCCCGTCTGCACGGCGGCACCCTCACCGCCGCCAACGCACCAGGCGGAGGCGCGGTGTTCACCCTCACCCTGCCCCAGGAACCGGCATGAAGCCCCGCACAACATCGGGGGCACTGGCCGCCCTCTGCCTGGCGTCGGCCCTCACCGCCTGCGGCATCGACAACACCGGCCCCCTCCACGCCGGGGCCCCCGCCTCCGGGCTCCCCGCGCCGGGCGGCCACCCGGCCGCCGCAGTGCACGTCTTCTTCTCCTCCCCTCTCGGCCTCGAACGCGTCTCCCGCCCCTACCGCGGCCCAGACACCCTCCAGGCCGCCATGGACCGACTGGTGGCGGGCCCCGACCCGGCCGAGCGCAGCCGCGGCCTGATCAGCTTCATCCCGCCAGGCACCCCCGCACCGGCCGCCGTCACCCGCGAACCCAACCTGGCCGACGTCTACGTCCCGCCGCACTGGACGACCAACCCCACCGCCCTTCGCCAACTCGTCTGCACCACCGCCGACGCCGTCGCCCTCTCCGGTGGCACCAGACCCCAGGAAGCCCGCATCAGACTCCACCGTCCGGAGGGTGGCAAGTCCAACACGCAGACGTGCACGAGCCCTTGAGGCACCTGCACCTGCTCGGCCAGTCACCAGCACAGTCACCGCAGTACGAAGCCGGTGCCCAGGCCGTCTGCGGGGTCGAGCTCGAAGCGGTGCTCGCCGGTCCGGTACGCCGTCCCCGCGACCTGCGGGACGACGGCGGGGTACCCGTCGGACATCAGCTGCCCGGCGATCCGCGCGTGGAAGCGGGTGCCCACGATCGAGTCGTGGACCAGGGTCTGCTCAGGCGTGAGACGGCCGGCAGCCGCGAGTGACGCGACGCGTGCGCAGGTACCGGAGCCGCACGGGGACCGGTCGACCTGGCCGTCGGCGAAGACGGTGACGTTGCGCTGATGCGGGTTGCCGTTCTCGTCACAGCCGAGATCGGCGTAGAGGATGGTGCCGTAGATGCCGCTGAGGCGGTCGTCGACGGGGTGCCGCGCATGCTCGGTGTCGTTGAGCGCCCACTTCACCTCGCGTCCGAGGGCGATGAGGTCGGTGTAGTGGGCGGGCGTGATGGCCAACCCGAGGCCGGCGACGTTCAGTTGGGCGTAGATGGCGCCGCCGTAGCCGATGTCGACGACGACGTCTCCGCGGGAGGTGGCGACGGTGACGCGTTCGGCCAGCCGGTAGCTGGGGACGTTGAGGAAGTCGACGCCGGTGATGCGTTCGCCGTCGGAGCGCACGCGCAGGGTGACCCGGCCCGAGGGGACGTCGATGACGACGGTGGTGACACCGGTGGGGTCGCGGGCGACGCGTCCGGTCTGCACGGCCCAGGCCGCGAGTGCGATGGATCCGTGACCGCAGGCGGTCGAGAAGCCGTCCTTGTGCCAGAACAGCACCCCGAAGTGGGCTACCTCGTCGTCGGGTTGGGTGACGAAACCGCCGTACATGTCGGCGTGTCCGCGCGGTTCGCAACACAGCAGCTTGCGCAGGTTGTCCACCTCGGGGTTGTTGAGGGCGAACATCCGGCGCTCGGCGACGGTGGTGCCTTCGATGGCGACCGGCGGTTCGGGAACGATGCGGAAGGGTTCACCGGCGGTGTGGTAGTCGGTGGTGGAGACCTGATGGGGGGCCATGGCGTCCTCCTCGGGCTGAGTACGGGGGCGAGGGGTAAGCCAACTGTCCATCTCATGACCCGGAATTGACCAGGTGACGGGACGACCTGCCATGACGATCCGGCACATTCTGCTCCGGGGTACGGTGGCGTTGCGTTGCGTTGCGACCAGCGTGAGGCGTGCCACTACTGGGGGATCAGGCACGATCTGGGTGATTTAGGCGAGCCTGAGGAGCAGTTCGCTGAGCTCGGTCGGCATGGTGATCATGCAGTCGTGGCCGGTAGGTAGCTCCCAGACCTGCGCGGGGGCGCCGTTGGGTTGGGTCGCGGGGACGGGGCGGCGGGGGATGCCCGCCGGGGTGGCGCCGACATTGTGGATATGGGTGCGTGGGATCGCGTTCACGGCCGGGTTGTCGAGCCGCACCGGTTGTTGCAGACAGCGCACCGGCTGATCCGAGAGCATCCCGCGCAACCAGGCGATGTCCGCCGGCTCCGTGACCCCGAACAGGCCGAGGGGCGCGGGCTGTTCGGGCATCGGCGGAACGCGCCAGCCGCTCTCGGACGTCTCGGCGAGCTCGATCAGGTGCCGTACCGCGGGTTGCACGTCGGCGGCGGACTCGCCGTCCTCCGGGACCATCGCGTCGAGGTAGACGAGGTGTGCGATGCGTTCCGGAATCCGGTTGGCGGCGGAGGAGATGACCAGTCCCGCGTAGCTGTGGCCGACGAGGATGACGTCGTTGAGGTTCTCCTCGGTGATCAGCCGGACCACATCGTCGACGTGGGTATCGAGCCCCACCTCGGGACCGACCAGGTGCACCTTGTCGCCGTAGCCGGTCAGGGACGGTGCGAACGCCCGATGCCCGGCAGCCTCCAGCAGCGGCACCACCCGTTCCCAACACCGCCCACTGTGCCAGGCACCGTGCACCAACAGAAAGGTGGACATGGGCGAATCAATCCTTCATCGCAGCAGCGGAAGCGGAAGCACACCAAGGCAGAACGGGGCAGAGCGAGCAGTGCGGAACAGCACGGAGCAGGGGCCAACGTCCGTGCCCAGTACGGCAGTTCGCGGCTCTGGGGCTCTGGTGCCGTGATGGTCACTCTTCGTGCCCCGGTACTGTTCCAGTACCAAGAACATGGTGGTGTACGCGACGCAGCGCAGGCAATAGGGCACTTTTCGGTGCCCCGGTTCTCTGGAGGTAGCGATGGACACGGGAGATGGCGGAGGGCAGGCCGACGCACAGGGCGGTCCGCGGCCGGCGGTGCAGCCCAACGACGCCTGCCGAACCCGGGTCGTGCTCGACATCGTCGGCAACAAGTGGGCGCTACTGGTCGTGCGCAACCTCAGGAACGGGCCGCGCCGTTTCACCGAACTGAAGAGGTCCATCGACGGCGTCAGTCAGCGCATGCTCACCGTGACGCTGCGCAACCTGGAGCGTGACGGCATCCTGACCCGCACCGTGCACCACGTGATGCCGCCGCACGTCAGCTACGAGCTCACCGAGATGGGCGCCACCCTGCGCGAGGCCACCTTGCCCCTGCTCGAATGGAGCGTCGCCCACCTCACCCGGATCGACGACGCCCGCGCGGCGTACGACACCCGCACGGACAAGTCGGCGACCCCGTAACGACTTTGGGGCTCGCGATGTTCCCGGCTCCTGTCCTCGGTTTCCGTCTGACCCGTGCGGCCCGGCTCCCCCCGGGCCGCACGGCGCTCAACTGCCCTACCGCACCGCCATGGTGCCTATTCCCGTACGTATCGCCGCAGCAGCCCGTCGTCGGTGGCGCGGGCGAAGCGGAATCCGCAGTGCGCCAGCAGGCGGTCGGCCCGCTCGCGCGGGTAGGCACGGAACTCGCAGCGCTGGTGCGCGAGGACCTCGCCCTCCTTGCGGACGAAGTAGTCCTTCACGAACCGGTCGCCTTCGGAGCGGATCTCCTGGGCGTACACCAGGCCGCCAGGCAGGGGGCGTTGGTAGTTCCGGTGGGCCTGCTGGACGGCCAGCAGCAACGGCCCGCCGGGCCGGATGGCGGTGGCCAGGTTCTTCAGCGCCCTGACGTCATCGTCCTCCTCCAGTAGGTGGCTGCACAGTGCGCCGCCCTCCGGGTCCTGGGTCCCGTACCAGACACCGCCCACGGAGTAGGCGGCGTCGAAGACCGACGGCGTCGTCATCTCCACGATGTCCTGTCGGACCAGTCGGACGCGGTTTCCCAGTCGGTCCCGCGCCTGGCTGAGCATGCTTTCGGTGTGGTCGATCCCGGTGAGCCGCAGGCCGGCTCCCCCCAGCTCCAGCAGGCTTTCGCAGACCAGTCCGGTGCCGACGCCGAGTTCGAGGACTTCTCTGTGGTCGCCGAGTTCGGCGGCGAGGGCGCGGGCGTAGGCGCCATAGTCGTAGTAGCCCGAGGTCATGATGAGGTCGTAGTGCCGCGAGAGCGCGGTGTATGAGTTGGCCACGCACGGCACCGTAGTGAGCGCAATCAGGCGCCAGTAGGGCGCTTTTGAGCCCCGGCCGGCTGGTCGGCGGGCCGGGCGGCGAGGAGACATTTCCGGCGTGGCGCGCGGTGACGTGCGCAATGCGAGGCGCGCCACGCCGGGTTGAAGCGGGCGGGCTCACGGGCCCGGTGCTTCGGAAATGGCCGACGAGGTCAGTTCGAGTGGTTGACTGCGACTGGCTTGCGGGGCTCCGCCGTTGGGTCGGTCTCCCGCACCGCCGTCGCCTGCGGGCGCGCCCCGGCCGTCGCTCCGGCCGTCGCTTCGGCCTTCGCCTCCGCGGCGTACCTGTCGATGTACTCCTGCTCCGACAGCTTCATGATCGCGTACATGATCTCGTCCGTGACCGCTCGGAGCACCTCGCGGGACTCCTCCATCCCCGCGTACCGGGAGAAGTTGAGTGGCGCTCCGAAGCGGATCGTGAGCGGAGCCGGGCGGGGCAACCGGCGCCCGGCTGGCTGCGCTTCGAACGTGCCGATCACCGCGCAGGGGATCACGGGCGCGCCCGATGCCAACGCCATCATGGCCACGCCGACCTTGCCCTTGTACATCCGCCCGTCGTGCGAGCGCGTCCCCTCGGGGAAGATGCCCAGCAACTCGCCCGAGCGCAGCACCTTCAGGCCCGCCTCGACCCCGGCCTGTCCCGCTTCCTTCCCCGAGCGGTCCACCGGGATCTGGCCGCAGCCGCGGAAGAAGCCGCGGGTCAGTGCGCCCTTGAGGCCCCGCCCGGTGAAGTACTCCTTCTTGCACAGGTAGGTGATCTTTCGCCGGGTCACCGTCACCGTCAGGAACTGATCACAGAACGACAGGTGGTTTCCCGCGATGACGGCCGGCCCCGTCGTCGGGATGTGCTCCATCCCCTCGACTCGCAGCCGGAACAGCCACCGGAACAACGGCACCAACAGCACGGCCCTGACGAACGCATAGAGCACCGCAGCGATTCCTCCCTCACTCCCCCGTGCCTGGCGAACCTTGTGACGGGGCACGCTACTTGTTGGTAGGGATCACGGGGAGAGTGACAATTGAGCCACCCCCACGCTGCCAGGCACCGCCTCGCCTGCCGGAACGCGGCACGCCCGAAGGCACCCACGCCCACTCCATGGGCATCGCCGCGTCTAGGAAGGGCGGCACCCATTGACTCGATAGCCGAGCCCCGTGCTCAGGATCGCCCCGCCCATGAAGCCCACAAATCTCGGCTGGACCGAGGACGGGTCGATGGTTCCGCTGTCGAGCATTTCCTTGATGATCGTGGCTGCCGCCTGCGCCGCGTTCGCCGAGTCGAGTTGTGCCTCACGAACACTGAGTATGCGTCCGTCGCGCAGTGTGATCGGCGCTCCAACGATGACGCCGACCTTGAATTTTATCGGCGTCAGGAACGGGGAACCATACGCGAACTGGATAGTCACGCAGCCGGTACTCTGCCAATTGGCGCCGCCCGGGTCGGGTGCAAAATTGAACGCATCGGGGCTGATCACGAATGGTATTCCGCCGCTCGCCGCCGGTTCAGCTTCCGTCGTGACAGAAGGTTGAGGGCTTTCCAGCAGTTCGTCATCTCCGCCCGTCACTTGAGCGGAAGGATCGCCGGATCCGCCGATTTCCGTAACTGGACTCGATGGCCCCTCGGTGCCACCACCAGGATCCCCACCGGGCTCTCCGTCGGCCCCTCCACCCGGTTCACCATCGGGTTCATTCTCGATCATCGCAATCTCTCCTGGTCGGAGTCACGGTCACCATAGGGTCTTGACCAGGAATGACCATGGATTCCCCTACCCTGACGACCGTCATCAGAATATCCCGGAGCCACCCTCCCTGCATGACGGAGAATGCTAGACGTATCGCACGCGTGGGCCGATGCCATCGAGGCCGTCCGTGACGGTTGCCGACCTCTACGGCTGACATCAACGTCGGCGCAGAGCGGTAACGTTGAGCGGTCCCGAGAGGCGCAACGCCGTTGCGTGACGCACACGTCACAGACGCCTCATCCGGCCATCAATTCACTGCCGTATTTTTCCTTCCGGTCGCGATTCCTTCGGCGCCCGGGGGGCCTTCGCGGTTCCCGATGAATGTCAGGGTTTGCTGGTTGCGGCGAGACTTCAGCGGCTAGGCTGTCGCGCGCTGCTCGCGCCGGCGGTCGGCGAGATTGACGGTGGTGGGGGGCGAGGGCACCGTGATTGAGCTGCAAGGATCCCAACTCAGGGCAGGCTCGGCCGAGTTCGCGAACGGGCGTTCGCTTTTCCTGGTGCCTGCGGTGCTCGCAACCCGCCGGCACTATCCCAAACGATCACCACAGAGCGGCCCACGCAACAGTCCGCGCCGCGCCAGTAACCCCTTTCGCTTTCCTCTTCCATGGCGTTCGCGACCGGCGTGTGAACGTACAGCGAGAAGTGGACGCTGCGTTTTCGCGACGAGAGAGACACGACGAGAGAAATGTGGAGTGTGATGCGATGAACCAAGTCGGCAGAGACTCGCGCCGGTTGGCCTTCAGGCCCGTGGAACCGCTGGCGCGCATCGGGTTATCCGTGCTTTTACTGGCGGTCGGCACCATGGGAGCGGCGGCCGGACCGGCCGCCGCTTCAACTGCCGACGGCACACTGACGGTTGAGGTGCTGCGCGACTTCTTCGGAACTGGCGTGATCAACGCGACGATGGACGTGCCGCAGCGGGGCATGAAAGTGAAGGTCACCGACCCCGCCGGGCACGAGGTCGCCGGTGTCACGGACGCCACGGGAAAGGTCGTGGTGTCGCCGTCGACGGTACTGAGCGGCGGCCGGTACCGCGTCGACGTCAGCATCCCGGCGCCGTACAACGGCTATCTGCGGGCGGCACCTGCGTCGACGGCCGAGAACCACTTCGACAGCTTCACGTCGTTCGTGGAGGTGTCGGGCGGGAAGAACTCCTCGGTGGTGACGGGGGTGTGGGATCCGGCCGACTACGCGCTGCCGGACTCGCGGTATTTCGTACCGGTCCAAAACGGCGCCAACGGGACCGACACCCGGGCGTTGGTGGCGTTCGGGACGAAGGCCCGCGGCACGTGTCCTACCGGCGTGTCGTGCCCGACCACGCTGGACACGCAGGCCCAGGTGGGCACGACGTTCGGGTTGGCGTACGACAAGTACCGGAGCCGGCTGTTCCAGGGCGCGTTCGCCCGCCGGTACGCCCCGTACGGGCCCAAGGGCGCCGGCGCGATCTATACGGTGCCGGTCAGCGACGCGGGTGCGCCGAAGCTGTTCGCGCAGGTGCCGGACGCTGCGGTGACGCCGCACGACACCACCAACATGATCAAGGATGCCGGTTTCACCAACGCGCCGGGCAAGGAGAGCATCGGTGGCCTGGCCCTGTCGGAGGACGGCTCCACGCTGTACGCGGTGAACCTGCTGACCCGCAGCCTGGTGAGCTTCAGGGCGACGGGCGCCACCGCCTCGGCACCCGAGGCGACGGTGCGGATTCCGGACCCGGGGTGCGCGAGCCCCGGTGACTGGCGGCCGTTCGGTCTCGCCGTCCACGACAACACGCTGTACGTCGGCGGCGTGTGCGACGCGGAGAGCACGCAGCGGCGCGCGGACCTGAAGGCCGTCGTCTACGCCTACGACGGCAAGCGGTTCACCACGGTGCTGGCCCATCCGCTAACCGCCAAGCGTGGCACGGTCTTTGTCGGTGCCGGCAACGCCGACCAGGCCACCCACTGGAACCCGTGGAACACCACCCTGGCCACATGGGACGAGCGAAAGTCCGGCGGCGCCTTCATCGATCCGCAGCCGGAACTCGCCTCGCTCGCCTTCGGCCGTGACGGTTCGATGGTTCTGGGTTTCCGCGACCGGTTCATGGACGTGCTCAGTGCGAAGGGGCTGGATCCCCGCCCGGGGAACGCCACGCCGGAACTCGGCATGTCCGGTGGTGACATCACCATGGCCTGCACCCGCCCCACCGGTGGTTACGCCTGGGAAGGCACCGGAAACTGTCCCAACCACGCCACCCCCGCCAACGACGACGGCGAGGACAATGGCGTCGTCGAATACTTCCCGGGCGACTTCTTCGCCGGCGGGCACCAGGAGACCGCGCTGGGTTCGGTGGCCTATATTCCGCAGCAACAGTGGGTGGTGAGCACGGAGTTCGACCCGACCGTCAACGTCGAGACCGCCGGGACCGGTTACTACGACATCGCGACGGGGCAGGGCCCGGGCAACAATCCGGCCGCCAACGCCTACCAGTTCATCGGTCAGGAACAGAACGGGTTCGGCAAGGCCGGCGGGCTCGGTGACATCGCGTACGCGGCGGCGAACGCACCGGTCCAGATCGGTAACGTCGTGTGGTTCGACGGCGACCACAACGGCATCCAGGACCCGGGCAAACCGCTGCTGCCGGGGGCGACGATCAACCTGCTGGACGCCGACGGCAAGAAGGTCGCCACGACCAGGACCGATGCCGCCGGCGAGTACTACTTCGGTGGCGTCGGCGCCGCGTACCAGCTCACGCCTGGTGCGAAGTACACGGTGCAGTTCGACGTGTGTACCGCGGACACCAGCAAGGTGCCCGGTCACCCCCCGGCGAGCGAACTGCGGTTCACGCGCCCGCTGGCCGGTAGGGACCGGGCTCATGACTCCAATGTGATCCCGCCGACCACCGGGAGGTTGTGCAACGGCTACGCACCCGTCACGGCGCCGGACAAGCCGGGAGGGGTCGATCACACCATCGACGCCGGGGTGTACGTCCCGAAGGCAACGCCAACACCAACCCCGACGCCCTCCCCGACGTCGCCACCGGCCGCCACGCCACCGTCACCCGCGCCGCCCGCCAACCCGGCCCCGGCCGGCGGCGCTACGGGCTCACTGGCGCACACCGGTATGTCCGGGCTGCCGGGGGCGATCGCCCTCGTTGGCCTGTTGGTGGGTGCGGGCCTGGCAGTCGTGCTCATGAGCCGGAAGCAGCGCGCGCGGAAACACTGAACGCACGAGCCGGACAACAGTGATCTGCCTGGCCGCGGTCCGGAGGGCGCGTTCGGGCAGATCGCGTCGGGGCCGGTCCGCGAGGGCCGGCCTCGGTGTCGTCTGTGACGGGACCGTCGAGGGGCGCCGGGCTGCAACTGCGGTCCCGTAGCGTGGTGTTGGGGAGGGTGAGGTCGAACAGTGTCAGCGTCGAGCCGCGTGCGGAACGCGAGAACCCAGTGCGCTCAACCAGGCGGTGCGGCTGTCCGGCGCCGATGGCTGCGGCCATGGTGGGTGACAGCCGTCATCGGCGCCGCGGCCGTCGCGGTGGCCGCGTTCCTGGTCGCCGGCGGCCCTGGCCCCAGCCGTCCGCGCGCCCTGACGTCGGACGAGGTGAACCGACTGGCGATCACGCGGTTCCGTAACTACGAGGCGCACGGCCGCGCGGTGACGATCCGCGTGCCGAGCGCGTCCGGCGGGCTGTTGGTCACCGGGTCCGTCGACTACCGCGCCAAGGTCGGCTACGGGGTGGTGCACGGCACCGGGCGCGACACGTCCAGCGACGGGCTGATCCAGTGGAAGGCCGGCACCGTGCTCGTCCACCCCATGGCCCACACTCCGACGGTGGCACCGGCATCGCCGCCCGGGTCGGGCTGGTACGGGCGTCCGTCGCAACCGTCCGGCAGCGCGCTGGACAGTGCGCTGGCCATCGCGCTCCGGCTCGGCAGCAACCGGCCGGACAACGCCGAGTTGCTGCCGCAGAACGGCGCGGCCTGGGTGGGGGAGGGCCAGTTGCGCGGCCATGGCGTGGACATCATGCTCGGGCCGCACACCGGCGCCGGTACGTCGGGCACCGTGCGCTACTGGATCGACTCGGACGGCACCATGTTCCGGATGCAGGCCGGTGTGGCCTCCGCACCGCAGCCGGTCGTCATCGACTTCGACACCCAGAAGTACGCACCGGTCCGACCGCTGTCGGGAGTTGCCCCTACGCCGTAGCCGCCGCTCAGTTCGGAGCGGGGCGGGGCGTCGCGCTCAGGACTGCACCCGCGCGTGGCCGGCGAGCAGTGACTTCGTCGGCAGCGGGATGCTTGCGGTGTCCGGTAGCGCCGGAACGGCGGGCACGGTGGTGGCGCCGGTGGCGGTGGCCTTCGGGAACTGCGGCTGTGGGCCCGGCGCGGCCACGTCGGTGAACGGGATGCCGCCGGGCGCCTTCGGCACCGCCCATGTGCCGGACGGCGTGGGCGAGTTGGCGGCGGCCGGGCAGGGCGCGGTCGCCGCGAGCTCGGCGGGCGCGGTGGTGCTCAGCTTGTTGCCCCGTAGGCAGTTGCCCTTCCCGCGCGTGGCGCCGGGGAACGTCCAACCGACGTCGAGGCCGTTGGCGGCGAAGAGGTTGTCCACGATCTGGTTGCCGTCCGGAGGGATATCGGCCCTCGCGGTGATCTCCAGTCCGGCGTTGGCGTTGTCGGTGATGCGGTTGCGGATGAACCGGTTGTCGCTGCCGCCGTCGATGCCGATGCCGATCCCCCATCCGCCGTCCGCCTGCTCCGGGGTGGCCTGCTGCTGGTTGGCCGCGATCAGGTTGCCGGCGACCACGGCGCCCCGCTGCGGCAGCAGCTTCTCCTGGTGGTCGGAGTTGGTGGTGAGGCCGACCCGGTTGCCGACGAAGCGGTTGCCGACCACGTACATGTCGTCGCTGGCGTTGGTGCCCTCGTAGCCCACCGCGTTGAGTTCGGCGATATTGTCCCGCACCACGATGTGGCACGGCTTGCACTGCCCGACGTAGATCCCCGAGTCGGCCCCGCCGGACGTGTAGGTGTGCTCGATGACGCCGTTCTGTGCGGAGAACGCATAGATGCCGTACAGGCCGTTCCGGGTCGCGGTCACGTACGAGACCAGGAACGACTTGAGGAAGGTGGCGGGCTCGTCGCCGGTGTCGTAGCCCCCGGAACGCCCCGGCAGCCCGGCGGCCACCTTCGCCGAACCGGTGACCAGGACCCCGTTCTGGGTGTTGCGCTGCACGGTCAGGTTCTCCACGGCCACCCCGGGTGCCGCGACGACCACACCGTTCGGCTGCCGCAACTGCCCGTCGATGACGACCTTTTCCCGGGCGACGCCGCGGAGGGTGATGCGGGCCGTGGTGATCCTCACCGACTCGTGGTACACGCCCGGAGCCACCAGCACCAGGTCACCGGGCCGGGCCAACGACACCGCGGCCGAGATCGTCGGGGCATCGGCGGGCACCCGGATCGTCACCTGCCCGCCGGCCGGTCGCCGGCCCCCGCTCGATCCACCGTCGCCACCACTACAGCCGGCCACCAGTGCCAGTGCGCCCAGTACCGCCACACCCACGCGAAGAGCTGATCGAGGCATGATCCCAGTCTGGCATGTCACCCAATTCCCCGCCAGAATGCAGAAGTTGACCTGAAGGGGCGATTCGGGTGTGGCACTCTGCACACCATGCACCGAGCCGACCGCCACCCGTCGCGCCGCACGTTCCTCGATGTCACCGGCGCCGTGATGGCCGCCGGCCTGACCGCCGGGTGCACCTCGTCGCACTCCACCCCGTCAGACCCACACGCCCCTTCCCCCGCGGCCGCCCCCATGCCGGTTGCGGCGACGGGCCGGCACCAGGCAGGCATCACGCTTCCCCAACCGGCTCAGCCCCATCTCCTCGCCGTGGTGGCCGACCTCGGCGCCTCCGTGGCTCCCGGCCCGCTACTGGCCGAACTCGGCCAGGCCATCCGCACGTTCACCACGGGGACCGACCCGCGGCTGCTGGGCCTGCCACCGGGCGACCTCACCGTGACCGTCGGCGTGGGCCCCCGGCTGGTGCGCACGGCCGGCGCCTCGCTGCCCGGCGCGGCCGACCTCCCGCGGTTCTCCCGCGAGCGCTTCGCCCCGCAGGCACGCGGCGGTGACCTGCTGATGCAGATCTGCGCCAGCGACGCGTTGCTCCTGCCGGTCGTCTCCGCCGCGCTCCTCGCCCAGGCCGGTGACCGCATCCGCGAACGCTGGCGGCAGTCCGGACGCCGCGGTACCAACGTGCCGGTCGGCAACGGCCGCACCGCGCCACGCAACCCGCTCGGTTTCATCGACGGCATCGTGGGCCCGCACACGACCGCCGAACAGCGACGCGACCTGTGGCTTGCCGGTCCCCCCGCGGTCGCCGGCGGCACCCTTGCCGTGCTGCGGCGCATGGAACTCGACCTGCCGCGGTTCGCCGCGCTGTCCGTAGCCGAGCAGGAAGCGGTCTTCGGACGGCGCCGGGCCAGCGGTGTCCCGCTCTCCGGTGGCACCGTCGACTCGGGCCCGGAGCTCGGCGCCAAGACACCGGACGGGCGCTACCTCGTCCCCGCGGACGCCCATGCGCGCAGGGCGCACGCCACCGTGGTGGGGGTCGGCCTCATGCTCCGCCGCTCCTACAGCATCGACGAGCCCACCCCCGGCCTGCTCTTCGTCAGCTTCCAGAACGACCTGCGGACCTTCACCGCCACCCTCGCCCACATGGACACCTCCGACGCGCTGTTGCCCTTCACCACCACAACCGCCAGCGCGACGTTTCTGATCCTCCCCGGCTTCGACGGTCAACATCCGCTCGGTTCCCGGCTGTTCGGCTGATCACGCCGCGCCCGTGGCACTCACGGGGAGGCTGCGCGGTGTTCAGCTGGCGATGCCGACCGGGTGGACCTTGATGCTCTCGTCGTACGAGCCGCCCAACTTCAGGGCGTCCGCAGGCCACTTCAGGGACACGCTGTGGGTCTCGTTCGGCGGCGTCACGATGATGTTGGTCGGATTCGTCTGGCTGTCGCCACTCACGTCGGCCTGGTACGAGATGCTGAAGGTGGCGGTGTCACCAGGCTTCAGGTTGGTGATACGGGGCACCTCACGCCCGCGGTGAACAGGGGCGGAGGTGCCATCGGCGTCCTTCAAGTCGACGCCGGCGAAGCCGGTCACCGAGCAGGTGCTGCCGGCCTTGCTGGTCATCTGGATGGTGATGTCGCCCGTCTTCTGGTCATGCGAGGAGTTGCCGGCCTCTATCACCAGGTCGGAGGTGCGGCAGAACCTGCTCTTGCCGCCACCCTTCGCCCCACCGTTCCCCGCGTGGGCACGGGAGGAATTGGCCTCGCCGGTACCCGACTTCGCCTCGCCGGAGCCCGGCTGCGTCTTGCCCTCCTGCTTGTCGGTGCCCTGCGCCTCGGACGAGCCCGAAGCGCCGCCCTCGGCACCGACCGAACCCGCGCTCGCGCCGGACTGACCCGCCAGCTTCGCCGCGTTGGCGTCCGAGCCGGAGCAGGCGGTCAGTGACAGGGCAGCGGTCGCGGTCAGGGCCGCGGCGGCAACCCGCACGGCGCGGCGACGAGCGATGCGGGCATGGGTGGTGGAGCTCATTTCGGGTCCCCCCGGTGAAGTCGGTGTCGGTATCTCCTCGCTACGACACCCACTTTGATCAAGCCCGCTATCGCTGCGCTGCCGCACCGCTAACGCCCAACTAATACGGCGCTCAGGGTACTTGAGGCCCCCGGTACTCCTGCATCGCGTCGATCAGCCAGCGCGCCAGGTAGTCGGCGAACGAGGAGCGCGGGAGCAGTCGGTACGTCGGCTCGGCGTCGAGCTGCCAGAGGAGTACGGGGACGGGGCCCACCGTGGTGGACACCGCCTGGCCGGGGCCGAAGGCCCGGGGGTGGAGGTCGAGCGGGCAGCCCTTTTCCAACACCTGTCGGGCGGCGGGGCCGCGCAGCTCCACCGTGGTGCGGTTCGCCGAGACGTTGACCACCGAGCCAGGGTCGGTTCCGAGGGCGGCTCGCAACTCGGCGGTGACGGCGTGCTCTTCGGCCTGGGACAGCACCAGCCACTCGTCGGGCCCCAGCCAGGCAACGGTGTGGTGGCCTCCTTGTGCCGAGGCGGTGTCGCCGCACCGGCGTGGGAGGGGCGTGCCGAGGGTCTTCTCGATGCGGTCGGCCGCGTCGGAGCCGGGGTCGACGCGCAGGTTCACCATGGTGGTGAACGGCCGCTCGGTGAGCGTGACTTGGCGGGTTCCGGTGACGGTGGCGGCGCGCATCCGCTGCGTCAGGTGGGCCAGGGGGCTGGTGCGCAGGGCCACCGGGCCGGTACCCGCGTCGGTCGTCGTCGGCTCAGCCATCTCGCTTGGTCCCTTCGGGGTCGTAGAGGACGGGGTCGGCCACCTCGACGGGGACGAGGTCCGTGCCCACCGGGGCGAGCAGGGTCTCGCCGATCCTGGCCCGTCCGCCGGCGACGAGGGCGAGGGCGAAGGGGCGGCCGAGGGCCGGGCTGTGGTAGCTGGAGGTGACGTGGCCGAGCATCGGCACCGGCCCGGCCTCGGGGGTCAACGGCACGTCCGGCGCGATGAGTTGGGTGCCCTCGGGCAGCCGGGTCGTGCGGTCGCTCGGCAGCAGACCGACGAGTTGTTTGCGGTCGGTGCGGGCGGTGTCGGCGCGGGAGTAGGAGCGCTTGCCGAGGAAGTCCTTCTGCTTGGAGACCGCCCAGGACATGCCCGCGTCGTGCGGGGTGACGGTGCCGTCGGTGTCCTGGCCGACGATGATATAGCCCTTCTCGGCCCGCAGGACGTGCATGGTCTCGGTGCCGTAGGGGGTGATGTCGTGCGGGCGGCCGATCGCGTAGACCTCGTCCCAGACGGCCGGGCCGTACCACGCGGAGACGTTGATCTCGTAGGCGAGTTCGCCGGAGAAGGAGATCCGGCAGATGCGGGCCGGGATGCCGGAGGCCAGGGTGGTCTCGCGGAAGGCCATGAAGGGGAACGCCTCGGCGGACAGGTCGACTTCGGGGGCGAGGTGGGCGACGACCTCGCGCGAGTGCGGGCCGACGACGGCGATGGTCGTCCACTGTTCGGTCACCGAGGTGCAGTGGACGTCGAGTTGGGGCCACTCGGTCTGGAGCCACTCCTCCAGCCAGTCCAGGACCGCGGCGGCGCCGCCGGTCGTGGTGGTCATGAAGTAGCGGTCGTCGTCGAGGCGGAGCGTCACGCCGTCGTCGAAGATCATGCCGTCCGGCTTGCACATGACGCCGTAGCGGGCCATGCCTGGCTTGAGCTTCTTGAAGGCGTTGGTGTAGATCCGGTTGAGGAACTCGCCGGCGTCCGCGCCCCGGATCTCGATCTTGCCGAGGGTGGAGGCGTCCATGAACGCCACGCCCTCACGGGCCGCGCGACACTCGCGGGCCACGGCGGCGTCCATGTCCTCGCCGGGCCGTGGGTAGTAGCGGGGGCGCTTCCACTGCCCGACGTCCTCGAAGACCGCGCCTTGGGCGAGGTGCCAGCCGTGCAGGGAGGTGGTGCGCTCCGGGTCGAAGAGTGCGCCGCGCTCCCGGCCGGCCAAGGCGGCGAACGCCACCGGTGCGTACGGCGCGCGGTACGCCGTGGTGCCGATCTCGCCGGGTGACGCGCTCTGGCCGAGCGCCTCGGCGATCACCCCGATCGCGTTGACGCCGGACGTCTTGCCCTGGTCGTTGGCCGTACCGAGCGAGGTGTAGCGCTTGACGTGTTCGACGCCGCGCATGCCGGCGCCGGTGGAGCGCAGGATGTCGGCGGCGGTGACGTCGCGTTGGAGGTCGACGAAGTGGGTGTCCAGGCTGCCGTTGTCCGGGCCCGGTACCAGCCATAGGGCGCGTACTGCGGCAGGGCGTGCCTGCTGGTGGTGTGCCGCGGTGGGGGCCGGCGCCGGGAAGCCGGCGTCCGTGGCCGCCAGCGCCCCGGCGCGGGTGCCCTCGGCCAGGCAACCGTCGAGCGGGTACGTCCCGTTCGCCGCGCCGGCGATCCGCTGGTTGCGTACGGTGCCGTCGGGCACGAAGGCGACCAGGTCCTCGTCCCAGCGCAGGCGGCCCTGGCGCTGGCTGTGCAGGTGAACTACCGGGCTCCAGCCACCGGAGACGGCGAGCAGGTCGCAGTCGAATGACTGGGTGGGGCCGGTGAGTTGACCGTCCGCATCGATCGCCTGGACGGTGACCGACGCGAGCCGCCCCTGGCCCGTGGTGGCGACGACCGTGCTGCCGGTGAGGACCCGGGTGCCGGTTGCGGCGGCGACCTCGGCGGCGCGCGGGAACAGTTCCGGTCGGGCGTCCACGACGACGGCGATGGGAATTCCGGCCGCGTGCAGATCGGCCACCGTCGCGTAGGCGCTGTCGTTGGTCGTACTCACCACTGCCCGCGAACCGGGCGCCACGGCATAGCGGTTGAGGTAGGTGCGCACGGCCCCGGCGAGCATCACCCCGGGGCGGTCGTTGCCGGCGAAGACCAGCGGGCGTTCGTGTGCGCCGGTCGCCAGGACGACCTGGTTGGCCCGGATGTGCCACAGGCGTTGGCGGGAGATGCCTTGGGAGGGGTGGGGGGCGTCGGCTCCGAGGTGGTCGGTGCGGCGTTGGAGTGCCAGCACGTAGTTGTCGTCGTAGGAGCCGAAGGCCGTGGTGCGGGGCAGGACGGTGACTTCGGGGGCCGCGTCGAGGGCCGCGCGGAGCTCGGCGACCCACTCCAACGCGGCCTGGAAGCCCACCTGTTCGCCGTGTCCGGAGAGCAGCGAGCCGCCGGGCTCGGGCTGGTCGTCGACGAGGATGACGCGGGCGCCCGAGCCGGCCGCAGCGGCGGCGGCCGCGAGCCCGGCGGGCCCGGCGCCGACGACCAGGACGTCGGTGTGGACGTACTTCTTGTCGTAGACGGCGGGGTCGGGGGCCGGGTCGAGCCGGCCCATCCCGGAGAGCGTCGTCGCGGACAGGCCGTCGTACAGCTCCACGGTCGTCGCCGGCAGCATGCCCTCCGAGCAGGGGCCGTCGAGCTGCACCAGGGCGTTGGGTTCCTCGACGCCCGCGGCGACGATGCCGCGCGGGCGGCCGCGGTAGAGCGACGGGGCGAGGGCGACGAGGCCGTTCGCCAGCATCGCGGAGGCGACGGTGTCGCCGGGGTGACCGGTCAACTCCCGCCCGTCAACGGTGAATTGCAGAACGGTCGTGCGGTCGATGCGGCCGCCGAGTGGGAGCCGGAAGTGTGGGTCGGTCATCGGTTCCCTCCGGCCTGGGGCAGTGGGGGGCGGGGCTCGTCGAGCCGGTAGGCGGCGAGTACCTCGTGGGTGGCGGTGTCGCGCAGGACGTTGAACCAGCGGCGACAGCCGGTGCTGTGCATCCACCGCTCGGCGAAGGGGCCCTTGGGGTTGTCGCGGTAGAAGAGGTACTCGGCCCACTGTCGGTCGTCGAGGTCCGTGGGGTTCTCGGGGTAGGGGACGTGGGCCTGCCCCCCGTAGTGGTACTCGGTCTCGTCGCGGGGACCGCACCATGGGCAGTTGATCAGCAGCACGGTGTCCTTCTCTCGGCGGCGCTCGGTGGGCTCAGCCGGCTCGGCTGGTTCGGTGGGCTGCTCAGTGGGCGACGGCTGCGGCGCCGTGTTCGTCGATCAGGGCGCCCGTGGTGAAGCGTTCGAGGGCGAAGGGGGCGTTGAGTGGGTGCGGTTCGCCGGTGGCGAGGGTGTGGGCGAAGGTCCAGCCGGCGGCCGGGGTGGCCTTGAATCCGCCGGTGCCCCAGCCGCAGTTGACGTAGAGGTTCTCGACGGGGGTGGTGCCGATGATCGGGGAGGCGTCGGGGGTGACGTCGACGATGCCGCCCCAGGTCCGCAGCACATGCGCCCGGGCGAAGATCGGGAACAACTCGACGGCGGCGGCCATCTGTTGCTCGATGACGTGGAAGGAGCCGCGCTGCCCGTAGCCGTTGTAGGCGTCGACGCCCGCGCCCATCACCAGTTCGCCCTTGTGTGCCTGGGAGACGTAGACGTGCACGTGGTTGGACATGACGACGGTCGGGTGGACCGGTTCGTGCAGTTCGGAGACGAGTGCCTGGAGGGGGTGGGACTGCACCGGCAGTCGGACGCCGGCGCGTTCGGCCAGTACGCTGCTGTGGCCTGCGGCCGCGAGGCCGACCCGGCCGGCGTGGATGCGGCCGCGACTGGTCTCGACGCCCACGACGCGTTCGCCGTCCCTGAGGAAGCCGGTGACCTCGCAGCCCTGGATGAGGTCCACGCCCAGTTGGTCGGCGCGGCGGGCCAACGCCCAGGCAACATGGTCGTGTTTGGCGATGCCGGCCCGTGGTTGGTAGGTGGCGCCGAGGACCGGATAGCGGGTGCGGGGCGAGACGTTGAGGATGGGGCAGACCTTGGCGACCTCGTCCGGTTCGAGCCATTGGGCGTCGACCCCGTTGAGGTGGTTGGCGCTCGCGCGGCGCACGCCCTCGCGGACGTCCTGGAGGGTGTGCGCGAGGTTGAGGACGCCGCGCTGACTGAAGAGGAAGTCGTAGTCCAGCTCTTCCGGGAGCCGTTCCCACAGCTTGAGCGCGTGCTCGTAGATCGCGGCGCTCTCGTCCCAGAGGTAGTTGGAGCGGATGATGGTGGTGTTGCGGGCCATGTTGCCGCCGGCCAGCCAACCCTTTTCCAGGACGGCGACGTTGGTGATGCCGTGGTTCTTGGCGAGGTAGTAGGCGGTGGCCAGACCGTGGCCGCCCGCGCCGACGATGATGACGTCGTAGGAGGGGCGCGGCTCGGGGTTGCGCCAGAGGAAGTCCGGGTGCTCCGGCAGCGGTTCGGCCGTCATGTGGCGCGTCCCTTCAGGTCGGTCGGGTGGGAGTAGAGCGGGAACGCACCGGCCAGCTTCTCCACCCGGTCGCGCAACAGGCCCGCGCGCTCGTCGCCGAGCCGCTCGTCCTTCAGTGCCTGGGCGATGATGTCGGCGACCTCCCGGAACTCGGTGTCGCCGAAGCCGCGGGTGGCCAGGGCCGGAGTCCCGATCCGCAGTCCGGAGGAGACCATCGGCGGACGCGGGTCGAACGGCACCGCGTTGCGGTTGACGGTGATGCCGATGCGGTGCAGCCGGTCCTCGGCCTGCCGCCCGTCGAGCGCGGAGTTGCGCAGATCGACCAGCACCAGGTGGACTTCGGTGCCACCGGTCAGCACGGTGATCCCGGCCTCGGCCACGTCATCGGCCAGCAGCCGGCCGGCGAGGATGCGGGCGCCGTTGAGGGTGCGTTGCTGGCGCTCGGCGAACTCCTCCCCCGCCGCCACTTTGAACGCCACCGCCTTCGCCGCGATGACGTGTTCCAACGGCCCGCCCTGCTGGCCCGGAAAGACCGCCGAGTTGAGCTTCCTGGCCAGCCCGGCCCTGCTGAGGATCACTCCGCCGCGCGGCCCTCCGAGGGTCTTGTGCGTCGTGGTCGTCACGACATCCGCGTACGGCACCGGGTTGGGGTGCAGGCCCGCGGCCACCAGCCCGGCGAAGTGCGCCATGTCGACCATCAGGTACGCACCCACCGCGTCGGCGATGCGGCGGAAGGCGGCGAAGTCCAGCCGGCGGGGGTAGGCGGACCACCCCGCGACGATCATCTTGGGCCGGTGGGCGAGGGCGAGTTGCTCGACCTCGTCCATGTCGATGCGCAGGTCGGTTTCGCGCACGTGGTACGGCACGACGTGGTAGAGCTTGCCGGAGTAGTTGAGGCGCATGCCGTGGGTGAGGTGCCCGCCGTGTGCCAGGTCCAGGCCGAGGATCGTGTCGCCGGGGTCGAGCAGTGCGGACATCGCGGCGGCGTTGGCCTGGGCGCCGGAGTGCGGCTGCACGTTCGCGGCCTCCGCGCCGAACAGCTCCTTCACCCGGTCGATGGCCAACTGCTCGACGGTATCGATGTGTTCGCAGCCGCCGTAGTAGCGGCGGCCCGGGTAGCCCTCGGCGTACTTGTTGGTGAGGACCGAGCCCTGGGCCTCCATGACGGCGGCCGGGGTGAAGTTCTCCGAGGCGATCATTTCGAGGGTGGACTGCTGGCGGTGCAGTTCGGCGTCGACCGCGGCGGCGATGTCCGGGTCGAGCTCGTTGAGCGGGCGGGAGAGGGAGGAGGGGGCGAATGTGCCGTTGGACGGGTCCGTTGCCATCTGTGCACCATCCTGGGAGCCAACTAATGGGCAACTGATATATCAGTTGCTGCGGTAACGTATGGGAGCTCGGCGAACAGGTCAAGGGGGCATCATGCAGCAGGCGGCGACCGCATCCGACGACGAGGAACTCTCCCTCGCCGAACGGGCCTACCGCGCCATCCGCGACCTGCTGGTCATGCTGGAGATCCGCCCGGGCGCACCGATCCACGAAGAGCAACTGGCGCAGTCCCTCGGCGTCGGACGCACCCCCGTGCGCGAGGCCCTCAAGCGGCTCCAGTACGAGCGCCTGATCACGACCTATCCCCGACGCGGCACCTTCGCCACCGACGTCAACATCACCGACCTCGCCCATATCTCCGAGGTCCGCCAGGAGTTGGAGCCGCTGGCCGCCGCCCAGGCAGCGCGACGCGCCACGGCCACCGACCGCACCCACCTCACGGCCCTGCGACAGGAACTCACGACTGCGGCCACCCGCCCCCTCGACGCCGTCGCCCTCATGCACCTGGACCTCCAGGTCCACCGCGCCATCTACGCCACAACCCACAATCCGTACCTGGAGGACACCCTCGTCCGGCACGACAACCTGGCCACCCGCATCTGGTGCCTGTTCATCGACCGCCTCTCCGACATGGCCGGCCACGTCGAGGAACACGGGCCACTGATCGAGGCGATCGTCGCCGGCAACCCGGAGCAGGCGGCAGGGCTCGCCCGCGACCACGTCGAGGGTTTCGAACGGGCGATTCGCAACGCCCTTTGACGAGGCGGCCGTTGACCGCCCTCGACGTGCGCGCCGCGTTGGCCACGACATCGCCGCCCGCCTCGACTCCGGCGCGGCCTTGACTGCCACCCTCACTCCGACAGCCCAATAGCCCCTGACTGCGCGAGCCCGCATCGCGGCTCTCTGCGTCGCCGCCGGGCTCGCCTCCGCCCCTACGGTCGCGCGTCCGTCCGCCCCATGCCATGGTGAACCGACCGGTTCAACGGACATATGAGGCAAGGCGCAAGGCGCTCCGGCATCGCGTTTCCGCAGTCGTCCGGGGGCGCCTCTCGGGCCGCCTGCATCCTGCCGGGTTGGGCCGATGGGTCCGGCGAGAGGAGGCCGGGATGCCGGCGGAGGGCGAGGAACAACCGTCCTCCCCTGCGTTGACGCGACTGGCCGCCAAGGCAGCGAGCAGGGGGCTTCGGCGCGCGGCCCGGCGCTTGTTGGCGCGGGCGTTGACGCGGGATCCCGGGTACGAGCCGGCGTGGTTGTGGCTGGCGGCGGTGGCGCGCGACGACTCCGAGCGCCGGTTCTGCCTGGAACAGGCGGCGAAGGCGTGCCCCGACAGCGTTGCGCACCGTGATCTGCGGCGGTTGCGTCGGGTGGAGGCGTGCCCGCCGCCTGAGGTGGCTCATCTGGCAGGTCCGCCCCCGCCGCCGGAGGCGGTGCCCGGTCGTGCGGAGCGGTTCGGCGGCCGGAGCCGGTGGTGGCTGGTGGGTGCGGCCGTCGTGGTGGTCCTGGCGTTGGTGCTCGGCGTGCTGCAACTCGTCCGCGGGGAGGAGAAGGAGCCACTGTACGTGGCGCTGGTGGCGGGTTCCCGCAACGGGGCACTGCGGGGCGAGAAGGTGGTCAAGGCCGTCCAGTCACATCTCGACCACGTCAACGAGAAGGGCGGCGTGCATGGCCACCCCGTGCGGCTGTTGCGCTACGACGACAAGGCCGCGACTGACCCGGCGACGGCGCGTGCCACCGCCCGGCGAGTGGTCGCCAACGGCCGGGTGATGTTGGCCATCGGCCACTTCTACAGCGACAGTGCGCTGGCCGCCGGCCCGGTGTACGCCGCCGCCGGCGTTCCGCTGATCACCCCCACCGCCGCGGTGGATGCGGCCACGGCCGAGCCCTGGGTGTTCCGCGCCATTTTCGACGACAGCTACCAAGGGCGGTTCATCGCGGCCTACCTCCGCCATGTCCTCAAGTCCCAGACGGCCACCGTCATCCACGACGACAGCACATACGGCCGGGACATGGCGTCCGGATTCACCCGGGCGTTCGCCAAACTGGGACGGGTGCGCCGGGACCTCTCGATCGGCCCACGGTCCGAGAGCGCCACGGAGCGGAGCCGACACATCGACGCCATCGTGCGTGCCGTGCGGGCCGACCCGGACGCGGGGACGATCGTGCTGGCCACGGAGTACACCCCCGTCCCGCCCCTCGTCCTCGCGCTGCGCACGCACGGCGTCCACAACCCCGTCATCGGCGGCGCAGACCTCCGTCCGGACACGCTCTCCCGCACCCTGGCCGCATTGCAGGAGCGGCTGCCACGGGGGCCGTCCGTCACCCAGCAGCTCTATGTGGTGTCCCCCCAGCTCAGCGACAGTCTGACCGGGGCGGGGGCGCAGTGGGCCTACTCCTTCCGCCGCCGCTTCGGTACCACGCCCTCCTGGGCGGCCATCGCCGCGCAGACAGCGGCCGATGCGGCCGTCCACGCGCTGGATCGGGCCGGCGTCGGCGCCAGTACGGCCTCGGCCCGCGACCGGCGGGCCGTCCGGGACGCACTGGCGGCCATGGACAGCCCCGGGCGGGGCTTCTCCGGTCTCTACGGTCGGGTCTACTTCGACCGGACCCGCTCCTTGCGGGTGCCGGCCAACGTCGGCGTCATCGAGCGCGGCCAGTTCGTCTCCGCTCCCCTGCAGCTCGTCGAATACCGCGGAGACGAGGGCGAGTTGGCCCAGGAGCGCGCCGCGGGCCAGGTCGTCGACTTCGACGGCCGGGTCCTCTCCCTCCAGCAGGTGGTGCGCACCGGCTTCAACTTCAACCGGATCAGCGATCTGGACACCCGTGCGCGGAAGTTCAAGGCCGACTTCTTCCTGTGGTTCCGTTACTCGGGCGATGACGGGGTGACGGATGTGGAGTTCGCCAACCAGTCGGATCCGCGGTACCGGCTGCCCGCACCGATCCGCAGCAGAACCGAGGGAGGCGTGAAGTACCGCCTGTACCGGGTGGTTACCACCTTCACCGCGGACCTCGACTTCCACGACTACCCCTTCGACCGCCAGCACCTGATCGTCCTGCTCCAGAACCGGACGCACGCCGCCTCGCGCGTGCTGTACGTCGGCGACCGCGCCATGCTCAGCCAGAGCCAGTCCGAACTGCTGCAGAGCGGCCGGGACCCCGGCACCTCGGTCAACGACCTGCTGAACTGGCACATCCAGGAACTGGCGCTCCACAAGGACCGCGTGGGCAGCACGGCCAGCCTGGGCGACCCGGGCGTCAGCCAGGCCGAAGCCGGAGTCCACTACAACCAGTACACCGCCAACTTCACCATCGCCCGGGACGTCGGCAGCTTCCTGGTGACGAGCCTGCTGCCGCTCATGCTGCTGGTCATCGTCACCTACGCCACCCTCCTGTTCCCCCGCGACCCCAACCACGCCCCCACGCGGGTCAGCATCCAAGTCACCGCCATCCTCACCGCCGTCGTCCTGCGCACCACCATGCTCAACGCGCTGCCGGACGTCGGCTACACGGTCGCAGTGGGCTGGGCCTTCTACGCGTACTTCGCGCTGACGGTCGCCTGCGTCTTCGTGGTACTGGCCGGTGCCTGGCTGATGGAACACCGACGGATCGCGGCCTGGCGCAGACTGACCCTCATCGCACGCATCGGGTTCCCCGTCTACTGCGCCGCGGTGGCGCTGGTGTACGTGCTGTTGTACGGCTGATCCTTGCGATCCGGGAAGCCTGACACTTCAAGCACTCCGTGCAGACGTGCGGAGCCTGCGTGGTGGTTGGACACTCGGGAGTGCTGCGCCTGCGAGCAGGCGGACGACGGGCGCAAGCCCCCGTTACGCCCCTGGCGGGCGGACGCGGACGCTCAGAGTTCCTACGCCTGGAGGTCGAGCATGGCACGGCTCCACCTACGCACAGCAGCCGCTGCAACCCTCGGCATGCTGATCACGACCACCACCTTGTCCCTGGCCGCCAACCAAGCCGCGGCCGAACAGTCAGCTCCCTGCCGCACTTCCGACCTGACGCCCTCCTGGGCACCCGGCGGATCGGCCAAGCCCGGGGGCGTGCCGGACGAACAGCTGACCGCCGTGGTGGCGGTGAAGAACACCGGTTCCCAGGCATGCACCCTGCATGGCTATCCCAAGGTGACCCTGAAGGCGGGCACGGCACGGTCCGGAGCACCAACGGAGACGCTCCACGACCAGGTATCGGTGAAACCGAAGACGGTGACCCTCAAGCCGGGCGCATCCGCACGGTTCACCCTCACCTTCCTCTCGGAGAAGGCGAGCAACGAGAACGCCCTCGTCCCCGCGGTCGTCGACATCACCCCACCAGGCAACACCAAGTCCAGGGAACTGAAGTGGCGGTGGGGCCCCGTGCTCAGGCACGAATCGGCCACGCACCCGGGCAACTTCGTCAGCCCGGCCCACCCCTGACCCTCACGACGTACCGCTCGGCCGGGCAACACCGGACGTTCCCAGGTGCTCCTCGTAGACGACGTGGACCTGCTGAGCGCGCGCACCGTTGCCGGCAATGCTGCGCGCCGGTGCTCACCACCCCAATGCCCCAAGTGCGCCGCGGAGTTACCGCGCTACCCGACGGCTCCATCCGCATCGTTGCCGTTCACCGCTTCAGGCGTCCGAGCGTCGATCGCCAACGCGCCGACGACGGCGCCGAATTGGACGGGCACGCCCAGGCGCAGCGACCCGTCGGTGGCGCAGGGCACACCAGCCGGCGTACATACGATTATCCCATTGCGCTTCCCCTTGGCATATGCCTCACTCTGCCAACTCCCCGGCGTGTTCCGCCGATTGGAACTGGGGACTGTTCGGCGGTGACGGTCACTCAGGGGCGCCCCCTTGAGTTCCGTTTCCCGCAACGCCCGGTCCTGTCAGGGAGGAAAAATGGCACGGCTCCACTTCATCAAGGACGACGGCTTCGCCCGCTACAAGGTCCCGCTCACCGGAGGAACCCCCTTCGTCCTGTACTGGGACAAGGGGGACCAGGGCATCTTCTACCCCGTGACGTTCTACGGGGGCGGCGGCAGCGCAGGGGAGGACTTCGCCTACTACACGAAGGGGCAGGAGGGGAAGGGCATTCCCGCCTCCGCCGTCCTCCAGCTCCGCTTCGACACCGCGGAGGAGCACCTCACCCCGGAAAGCCTGGCCGGCAAGCCGCTCCAGTACCGCAACGGACGCACGGGCTCATGGATTCGGCCGTACCAGCGCAAGGGCGACTACTACTACATCGCCGGCAGCAACTCGGGCGAGAACCGCATGCGCAGCATCAAACGGGCCGTGGTCTACGAGGGAGACCGGATCCGTTTCGCCCTGCGCATGGACATCGAAGGCAAGGGCGACTCGTGGTTATCGCGGGACGAGCACCTCGGCAGCATCCGCATGCGCGACGACGAAAAGCTCTGGGGCCGCCTGATAGCCCACCGGCGCGGCGACGTCGCCAACGACGCCACCGGCGGGATCAACGCCCTGTACTACCCCCGCTCCTACGGCGAGCTCACCGATGGACTCATCCTGGCCTCCCAGGACATCGACCCCACCGGCGAGGAGAACGACCCCGACGACGAAGAGAGCGAAACCGAGTAGCCCGCCGGACAAGCGGCGCGGACCGCCTACAGCCGTCATGAGCTTCCCCCGCGAACGCAAGGAAGCCGTGCCGGCATAACAGCCCGAAGACCCCTCAGGTCCACTCCAGCTCGGAGTGAACGTCCGAGGGGCCTTCCCGTAGCAGAACCCGAACGTCCGACCAGCGCAACGCTCCCGATCCTGGCCGCCCAACCACACCTGAAGGACGCTCACTTGGGGCCGAGCCGCAGACCGCATGGCGTGACGTCGCCCCAACCTCCTTCTGTGGCCGGCCAGTAGGAACGCGATAAGGCAATGCGGATACCCGCAACGCGTCAACTTAACCATTTCTTCTCGCCGTTCTGACACATACCGCAAGACCGGGCCCGTGCACATCACAACAAAGCAAAAAGCAGGACAACCCTCCGGCGACTTTCCGAGAATGGTACGGAGCGCCATCTTGCGCCCTGCTGCACACACCGTGCCGGGCCGTACACGCCGAGTTGAAGCGTCCCAACGGCGCTCCCGCAAGCGATGTTTGAGGAGTTATTTGTGCCGGCTGAACACGCCGAGAATGCCGATGCCGAAGCCGCGAGCCGAGACTCGCTGAAAGTGGAAGAAATAACCGTCACCAACCCTGATGTGACGAGAAGGGCGATTGGCGCGGCGGCGATCGGAAATGTCACGGAGTGGTTCGACTTCGGCGTCTTCGCCAATCTGACGCCCGTGCTCACCGCGGTGTTCTTCACCGGCGCAGGTGAGACCATCGGCACGATCGGCACCCTCGGCCTGTTCGCCGTCGCCTTCCTGGTGCGCCCGATCGGCGGCATGTTCTTCGGCCCGCTCGGCGACCGCATCGGCCGCACCAAGGTCCTCTCCATCACCGTCATCATGATGGCCATCGGCACCTTCGCCATCGCCTTCATCCCCGGTTACGAGACCATGGGCCCGGCCGCGCCCCTGCTGATGCTGCTCGCGCGGCTGATCCAGGGATTCTCCACCGGTGGCGAGTACGGCGGGGCAATGACCTTCATCGCCGAATACGCCCCCGACAAGAAGCGCGGATTCCTTGGCAGTTGGCTGGAGTTCGGCACCCTGACCGGCTATCTGTTCGGCGGAGTAGCCGGCCTCGTCATCCAACTGCCCGGCGTCATGTCCCACGAGGCGCTGCTCTCCTGGGGCTGGCGTATACCGTTCCTCATCTCCGGCCCCATCGGCATCATCGGCCTCTATCTCCGCCTGAAATTGGAGGACACCCCGGCCTTCCAGGCAGTGGTCGCGGAGACCAAGGGCCGCGAGGGCAACCAGACCCTCAAGGAGATCCGCCGGATCTTCGCCAACTACTGGCGACCGATGCTGGTCTGTATGGGCCTGGTGCTGGTCTTCAACGTGGTCAACTACATGCTCACCACGTACATGTTGGAGTACATCGGCAAGTTCGCCCCCTCGGTGAGCTCCACCTGGGCGCAGCTCCTGGAGATCTCCGTCCTGGCCTTGGGGATGATACTCATCACCTTCGTCGGCCGGCTCTCCGACCGCATCGGCCGCAAGCCGGTGATGTACTTCGGCTGCGGCATGCTGGTCCTGCTCGGCGTGCCCTCGGTGCTCCTGATCCAACAGAACACGCTGACGACCGTCTTCCTCGGCCTGGTCCTGATGTCGTTGATGCTGCTCTGCTTCAACAGCACCGTCCCCTCCGCACTGCCCGCGCTGTTCCCGACCGAGATCCGGTACGGCGGCCTGTCGATCGGCTTCAACCTCTCCGTTTCGTTGTTCGGCGGCACCACCGCCGTCATCAACGCCCTCCTGGTGGAGGCTACCGGAGACGTCAACGTGCCCGGCTACTACCTGATGGCCGCCGGCGCGATAGGCGCCGTCGCCTGCTACTTCGCGGTGGAGTCCGCCCGCCGCCCACTGCCCGGCTCCGCCCCCGCGGTGGAATCCGTGGAGGAGGCCCGCGAGTTGGCCCGCACGGGACTCGCCACGCGCTGAACCAGCTCCCCCAACGGCCCGGGGCCACGCCGCGCTCGTCTCCCGAGCGTCTCGGTGGTGGGCTCCGGGCCTTCTCACGCCCACCACGAGTGACGATCACCGTGCGACGGGCCGTCCGTGTACCGGCGGGGCTCCCGGGTCCGTGCGGACCGATGCCTCCCCGGCGTACCGGGCGCGCGTGACTCGGCTGCGCCGGTCGTCGTTAGCACCTGTGATGTCTGAGCGCCTGCCTGCCGAAGGTCTCCCCGTTGCGGTCATTGGTGCCGGCCCCAGCGGCCTGGCCACCGCCGCCATGCTCGCCCGCCTCCGCGTACCGGTAGTCGTCCTGGAACGCGGCGACCACGCCGGCGCGAGTTGGGCCGAGCGCTACGACCACCTGCGGCTGCACACCACCCGGGGCGCGTCGGGGCTCCCGGGCCTCAAGTTGCCCAAGCAAGGCGGCACTTGGACGGGTCGGGACGAGTACGTGAAGTATCTGGAGCGGTACCGTGCCCTGCACCACCTGGACGCGCGTACCGGGACCGCCGTGCATCGCGTCGAGCGCTCCTCGTCCCTTGGCGCACGGTGGCGGGTCCACACGTCCTCCGGTTCCCTCGCGGCCCGGGCCGTGGTCGTGGCGACCGGACGCAGTCACACGCCCCACCTCCCCAACTGGCCCGGACGCGACGGATTCACCGGCACCTTCCTGCACTCCGCCGAGTACCGCAACCCCGCCCCCTACCGCGGGAGATCCGTCCTGGTGGTGGGCGCCGGCAACAGCGGAACGGAGATCGCCACCCTGCTGGCCCGGCACGAGGCCGAGTGGGTGTGGATCGCGGTACGCACTCCCCCCAACATCCTCCCGCGCAGCTCCAGTCGCTGGCATCTGCTCGGGCGGGTGACGGAGCCACTCCCCCTTGCCTGGCGCGACCGCTCATCCCTCCTGACGCAGCGCTGCACACTGCCGGACATGACCTCGTTCGGCATTCCCCGGCCCCGCACCGGGCCTTTCGTCCGCAATGTACGCGAGGGCGTAAATCCCGTGCTGGACCACGGTTTTGTGGCGGCGGTGCGGTCGGGGCTGGTGGAGCCGGTCGCCGCGGTCGCCGCCTTCGACGGCCCCCGCGTGCTGCTCGCCGACGGCACGCACCTGACCCCCGACGTGGTCATCGCCGCCACCGGCTACCGTCCCCATCTGCACGCCCTCCTCCCCGACCTCGACGTCCTCGACGAGGCCGGCTACCCCACCGTCCACGGCCGCCGGACCCACCCCACCGCTCCCCACCTGTACTTCGCCGGCTTCACCAACCCCCTGAGCGGCGCGTTGCACCAGGTGGGCGTCGAGGCCCGGGCCATCGCCCGCGCCATCGCCCGAGGACCAAGCACCCCCGCCTCGGTGCCCCGCCCTCGGGACGGCCATCACGGCCGCTGACCCCGCGGGGAAGCACACCGTGGGCCCCACCACAGCCCCTCAGCCAGTCAACGTCTCCGCCAACCAGGCAATGCCGCCCACCGCCACCCCGTACCCGGGAATCGCGAGCAGCGGCCAGGGAACGGGGCGCGGGACCAACACCTTGGCGTGGAAGGCGAGGTCACGGTACTCGGGCATGCCCTCGGTGCCAGGCAGTGTCATGAAGCGCGGCCGTACCGTGCAGAACAGCAGCCAGTCGATGACCAACAGGTCGAAGAGGGTGAGGGCCAGGAAGCCGGTGGCGCCCAAGGCAAACGGCGGCAGGAATCCCAGCCGACCGTCCACCCGTCCGTGGAGGTCGAGCACACCGGCCACCGGAACGGCCACGAAGAGCAGGAGGTTGAGCAGGCCGGCCACCGCGGCGGTCTGTCTACCGCGCGCGCTCTGCCCCCCGTAGCGCTCTCTGATCGCGGGCGGGTAGTCGGAAAGCAGGGCGTCCCGTGCCACGAGCAGAGCACCGATGACGACCAACGTGAACAGGGCAACCAGGGCGAGTGCGTAGCCAACACTGACACGAGCGACGTCCAACCACGTCAGGGAAGGATTCATGACATCCGAGCGTAGGGCCAACCTGGGAAGGCTCCGTCATGTGCTCCGTCATGTGCTCCGTCATGTGCTCCGTCATGTGCTCTGCCATGTGCCTGGGATGTCCCTTACGGAAACCACACCTCGCGGATGGTGTCCTCGCCCTCCTCGCTCCGTTCGACGAGGAACGTCGACTCGAAGCGTTCCTCGTCCGCATAAACGGACAGGGCGCCGCCGGTCAGCATGTGGAGGAGGGCGTCGTGGTCGACGGCCTCATCGCCGTCGGCGTCGGATGCGCCGCTCAGCACATCGGGGGCGATGCCGGCAGCGGCCAGAGTGGCACGCGGATCGCCGGTGACCTCCCACTCGCCGAAGCCCTCGATCGTCAAGTCCGGGGCGTGCGGGGCGTCTGGAGTGACTGGGGTGCTGGGCGCGGCAACGAGAACCTTCGTGTAGGAGGCGCCGAAGTCCCGTTCGCAGACGGCGACGATCCAGGCGTTCGGATGCCTGTCCTTCTGTGCCTGGAACTCGTCCTCCAGGGCGCCGGCCAGCACTCCGTCCTCGACGAGCGCCGGGTCACTGATCTTGACCGTGGAGCCCCACACGGACGCGCGCACTCCGTCCAGTTCTTCCCGACTGGCCGGGCTTGGTGGATGCGCGAGTCGGGACGGGGTGCACTCGTGGCGGATGGCGGAGACGGTTGAGAGGGACAGCACCGCGGCCCTGGCCGCCCCCGGGTCGTGGGCAGTGGCGGGCGGCCGTTCGTGGGGCAGGAGTGGGGCGCCGAAGGGCGGATGGATGATGACCAGATGCGCGTGTCCGCTGTGACGCGGGTCCACCTGTGTTTCGGGAGATACGAGGCTCATGGTGCCGAGTATGTCGCGGCCCACTGACACTCACGGGGCGGTGGTCAACGGCCCGCCGTGGATGGGTGGTTGGGAGTACTGGCGCGCTCTCAGCGCGCACTCCGCGGGCAGATGCGGGGCTCGTGCGAGCGCGGGCAGGGCCACCGGTCGGTAGCGGCGCAGCTCACCGCTCCGGCCAACTCCCCAGTCGGTCAGGGGGACTTCGGACGATCGGTGCCGACGTGTCCCGGTTCGCGCATCCCCGGGTTGTCGCGATGCCGGGGTATCCGCTTGGATCGCCTTCTGTGAGTAACTTCCAGCCGCCACCGCCTCCCCACCAGCCCCAGCCCGGCCCCGGCTTCGGCCCCCCGCAACCGCACTACGGTCAACCGCAGGGCGTACCGCCTCAGCCGTATCCCCCGCAGGCCCCAGCACCGCAGGGACCAGTACCGCCTCACGGGGCGCCGCAGCCGTTGCAGCCGCAGATGGGCATGCGGCAGGGCCCGCCCCCGCACCTGCTCGCGACCCCCGGCATGCGCCTGCTCGCCCGCTTCATCGACTACCTGATCGCCGCCGTGTTGATCGGGGGTGCCTGGGTGCCGACGAGTATCTGGATGACGAGCACGTTCAAGGCCGGAGACGACCGCGGGGCGCCCATCGTTCTCGGCCTCTTTGCCTGGACGCTGCTCATCGGCCTCTTCTTCGAACCGCTGACGATGGCGATGGGCGGCACCATCGGCAAGGCCATCTGCGGCCTGCGCGTCGTCAAGCTCGAAACCGGTGAGAAGCTGGGCTTCGGTCACGCCCTGGGACGCTGGCTGGCCTATCTCGGCATCGGCATGGTGCCGGTCCTGGGCCTCATCAACGTGCTGTCGTGCATTTGGAACGAGCCGTTCCGGCAGTGCATGCACGACAAGGCCGCCAACACCGCGGTCGTCAAGCGCCGCTGAGCGGGGCGTCTGAACCGCCCCGCCTTCCTGACTCCGCATCAACACGCCGTGGTATCAGGTGAGTTCGAGCGAGAACCCCCGGCCGCGTAGGCTCCTCGGGAGTACGGGGCACGGGAGAGGATACTGGGCGCGGGTGAGGAGCAGCCGTGGGCACGGGGTTCGCATCGGGTGCGGAGCAGTGGCGGGCTCGCCTGGGGACGCTTCGCCAGGTCGTCCGTCAACAGATGGTGGCCAGGCAACTCGCGGTTCACCTTCCGGACGTGCCGGCCCGGCGGGTTCTGGACGTGGGCTGCGGGCAGGGCACGCAGGCCCTGCTCCTCGCCCGCCGCGGCCACCACGTGGTGGGGCTGGACTCCTCCGCCCAGCTCCTTGATGACCTGCGTACGGCCCTGGAAGCGGAGGGGCCCGAGGTCCGGGAGCGCGTGAGCCTGCTCCAGGCAGATGCCGAGCGGCTCACGGAGCTGTTCGCGCCGGCCAGCTTCGATGCCGTGCTGTGCCACGGCGTTCTGATGTATGTCGACGACCCGCGCCCGCTCCTGACGTCCATCGCGCAGGTGACGGCTCCCGGCGGGATCGTCTCGCTCCTGGTGCGTAACGGCGATGCCCTGGCGATGCGGCCGGGTCTCCTCGGTGACTGGGACGGCGTTGAGCAGGCTTTCGAGGGCACCTCCTACCTCAACCGCATCGGGGTCAGGGCCCGCGCCGACCGCCTGGACGACTTGACGGCTGCGCTCGCCGAGCGGGGCATGCCGCTGCGCGAGTGGTACGGCGTTCGCGTCTTCACCGACGCCGCCGCTTCTGATGCCGCGTTGCCCGAACCTGGGGAGCTCGACCGGCTGTTGGCGTGCGAGGAACGGGCCGGACGCACCGATCCGTATCGCCACGTGGGCGCTCTGCTGCATCTGCTCGCCACGCGTCGGGCGGACCAGGCGCCGACCTCCTGAGGTCGGCCCTCTTCACCTTGGCGACGATCGGCCGCAGGCGCTGGTCGACGCTTCGCCTGCGGGCCGGTAACCGCACTCTGGCCCGTGCGCACAACGCGCAGAACGCCGATAACGGGATGCGCGCGCACAACCTGGAGCGGCGCGACCAACGTCGGATAGCTTGCCCGGCTGGGACGGAGGGCCGACCGCCCCAACAAGCCGAACCGACCGGGGAGTTCACATGGCGCCATTCATCGAGCCGGTGGGCGGAACGCACCGCACGAGCGGAGGCCGGCGGTGACGCCGCACACCTGGACGCTGCTGATCACCCTGGCGGCCGCCATCGGGGCGCTGATCGTGTTGATCAACTCGCGGTTGCGGTTCCATCCGTTCGCGGCGTTGGTGCTCGTCTCGATCGGCGTCGGCCTGGCCGCCGGTGAATCCCCCGGCACCATCTCCACGTCCCTGGAGCAGGGTGCCGGCAAGATTCTCGGCAACGTGGGTGTCACCTTGGCCTTCGGCGCCATGTTGGGCCGGGTGCTGTCGGACTCGGGAGCCACCGACAAGATCGCACGGCTGGTCGTCGACCGCGCCGAGGGCCGACGGCTTCCGTGGTACATGGCGGCCGCCGCGTTCGTCATCGGGATCCCGATGTTCTTCGAGATCGGGCTGATCGTGCTCCTCCCGCTGATCTTCAGCGTGGCCCAACGCCTGCGCCACACCGACAAAGTCAAGGGTTCGCCCTACCTCTACCTGGCCGCTCCCGCGATCGCGGCGCTGTCGACGCTGCACGGCATGGTGCCCCCACACCCCGGGCCGCTGATCGCGGTGCAGGGCCTGCACGCAAACCTGGGCCTCACCACGCTGGTCGGCCTCGTCTGTGCCATCCCGACCGTCATCCTCGCCGGGCCGGTCTACGGCCGATGGATCGCGCCGCGACTCGCGGTGTACCCCGACAGCGAACTGGTGGCCCAGTTCACCGGCGGCCGCACGACATCCGGCGACGATGTGGTGGCGCCGGCCAGAAAGCCCGTCCCCACCGGGTTCGCGGTCACCGCGGTCCTCGTTCCCGTGGCCCTGATGCTGCTCAACACCCTGGCCGAGCTCGCCCTCGCGAAGACCAGCCCCCTACGGCCGGCGCTTGCCTTCATCGGTGAGCCGGTGATCGCCATGTTCGCCGGCTTCCTGGTCGCGCTCTTCGTCCTCGGATACCGCAGCGGCATGCCCTCCGAGGCGATCCGTACGTCCTTGGCCGACAGCCTCAAGTCCGTCGCCGGAATCCTGTTGATCATCGCGGGCGGCGGGGCGTTCAACCAGGTACTCGTGGACTCCGGCATCGGCAAGGCCGTTCAATCCGCAGCAACCGGCGCGCACCTCAACGTACTTGTCCTCGGCTGGCTCGTGGCGCTGCTGCTCTCGTTCTCGACCGGATCGGCGACGGTGGGCATCGTGGCCGCGACCGGCATCCTCGCGCCCCTCACCGCAACGGGAGGGAGCCTGCACACCGCACTGCTCGTCATCGCCATCGGCGCCGGCTCCATCGGCCTCAACTACGTCAATCACGCGGGATTCTGGCTGGTCAAGGAATCCTTCGGCATGACGCTGGGGCAGGCCACGAAGTCCCACACCGCCATCCAGACCCTCGTCAGTGTCTGCGGGCTCGCCATGACCCTGCTGCTGTCGAGCCTCACCTGATCGCGCTGCCCGAACCGCACTGCCAGGGCCAGGTGTTGAGTACCGGGCCTGGCTCACCCGAGCACTCCGCGGTCATGCTTTCCCCTCAAAGGGACTACGGCATTCCTCCCTTACCGCCCACTTTGATCACGAAGACTGGTGCGGAGTCGTGTGCCACCCGAAAAGGGAGGACCCTATGCGCAACGACCCCAACCGGCCCCACGACCCGCCGCCCGTCGACTGATATGGACGGACTCGCCCCACACCCGAGGACTGACTGGGCCCACGAACTCAGCGACCATCTCGACTGGCACTGGCGGAATCGGCTCCGCCCCCGGCTGGTGGGGCTGACCGACGAGGAGTACTTCTGGGAGCCGGTTTCCGACTGCTGGACAGTGCGCCCGCGCCGCAGCGAAAGCGAGAGGGGCGGCGGACAGTTCACCGTCGACTACGCCTTTCCCACCCCTGCCACCGCACCCTTCACCACCGTCGCCTGGCGGCTGGCGCACCTCACCGTCCATGTCCTGGCCAAGCGCGCCGAAATGTATTTCGGCGGGCCACCGATCGACTACGACGGCTACGTCTACGCCGGCACTGCCGCCGCCGCACTGGCTCAGCTCGACCGGTCTTACGACGACTGGTCGTCCGGTATCCGCCAGGCAACGACGGCAGAGCTCGGCCGCCTACTCGGGCCGAGCGCTGGCCCGTTCGCCGACCGCCCGCTGGCGGCAGTCGTGCTCCACATCAATCGCGAGGTGATTCATCACGGAGCCGAGATCGCGTTGCTGCGCGACCTGCATCTCCACCTGCCTCAAGCCTGATGCTTGCATGCTTGCGCAGCCCGCCCGTGGCAAGTACCCGCGTAGCGTTGGGCTTTGACTCGTCTGCCGCGGGGCGGGTACGGCTCACTGATTGCTTACCTGGGCAGGGAGACTCGCCCTGACCGGTCGGTCGGTGAAGTAGTCGACGATGATATTGATCACCTCTTGGGGGCGCTCAAAGCACACCCAGTGGTCCGACTCGGGGATGGTGAAAAACTTCCCCTCCGAAATGGTTTCCGCGAAGGCCCGTTGGTACTTTGGGGCGGATACGGTGTCGTGTTCTCCACAGAAAACCAGGGTAGGTACGCCTTGGAGGCCACCGGTGGGGTTGAGTTCCTCGGTGGCCGAGCGGTTGAGGTGAGTGAAGTTCTGCGGGCTTGAGGAAATCGCATGGGTAACCAGTCGCTTCACGTAGCGATGGGCCAGTTTTCGGTTTTGGACCACGCGACTCTCATCCTGGCAAAGCCACAACTGCAGCACCCGGCGAATGAACTCCTCGGGCTCACCGCAACTCATGTAGCGCGCGGCTGCGCGCCATTGGGAGAGCTGCCGTTCGGTGACGTATGCGGGCACGCCGCCGAGAAGAAGACGGGAGATTCTTTGGGGATGGCGTCGAGCGAAGGAGAACGCGACGGCAGATCCAAAGGAGTATCCGAACAGATTGACTCGATCGTAGCCGAGGTCGTCGAGGACGTTCTCCAGCGCACGGCACATGGTGTCCATGCCTTGGTCCATCCGTAGCGGGTCAGCTTCACCTGCGCCGGGCAAATCGAGCGTCAATAGGTTGGCCAACGGGCCTACCGGGCCATCGAGATGGCCCCATCCGTGTTTGTCCTGTAGGGCGCCGCCTAGCACGAGAATCGGTTCGGTTTGCGGATTCGGTTGCCGCAGGAGCCGGTAGTAATACGTTAGCCCCTCCACAGTGAGGGCCTTGACGGTCTCCGCACTCGATTCCATTTTGAAGGTATATCCTCAACTTCGTGGCAGCATGAGCTCAATGACGGCTGATCACCAGGGCGGAGTTGTGTCCGCCGAACCCGAGAGAGGATTTCACGGCGAACTCGAAGCGTGCAGGCCTGGCGTCTTTAGCCACTACCTCAACGGGGATTTCAGGGTCCGGGGTTTCGAAGTTCGCAGTCGGCGGCACCAGTTGATGCTGGAGTGCCAACACAGCAAACGCCGTCTCGATGGCACCGGCCGCGCCAAGGGTGTGCCCGGTCATCCCTTTCGTTGATGTCACCAGAGGGTGTTGCCCCAGGACGCGATGCAGCATTGCCCCTTCGATCAGGTCGTTCAGCACGGTGGACGTGCCGTGCGCGTTGACGTGGCCGATGTCCGCGGGACTCACGTCCGCATTGGCCAAGGCGGCGCGCAGGGCGCGTTCGGCGCCCGCCCCTTCGGGGTGCGGAGCGACCGGAGAGTAGGCGTCATTGGACGAGCCGTATCCGACGACGTGGGCCCTGATGCGTGCGCCCCGAGACCGGGCGTGCTCAGGGCGCTCCAAGACAAGAATTCCGGAGCCTTCCCCCAAGACGAACCCGTGCCGACCGGCGTCGAAAGGGCGGCAGGCGCCTGCCGGGTCGTCCCGTTGCGTAGAGAGACCTCGCGTCTTGCACAGACTCGCCACAGTCAGTCGCGAACACACTGACTCGGTTCCACCTGCGATGGCGATGTCGCACATTCCCGCCTGCAAGAGTTGGCGCGCGTAGCCGACGCTGTCCGTTCCCGACGCGCAGGTTGAGTTGACGGCCATGCTCGGTCCGCAGGCCCCCAGGTCTCGGCAGACACTTGATGCGGCGCTGTTGCTCGTGAAGAGAGCGGCCAGCATGGGGGACACGCGGCGATGGCCGCGTTGCAGCAAAGTCGCGTGCTGCGCCTCGTAGTTGGGGAGTCCGCCGTTGGCATTGCCGATGATCACCGCTACCCGCGCCGGCTCCCACTGGGAAGGGGTAAGAGCGGCGTCAGCCACGGCTTCTCGGGCCGCCAACACGGCCAACTGCGAAAAGCGATCCATCAGTCGTCGGCTGTGCACGTCCAGCTCGGCGGCGATGTCGGCTCCGTCGACCAGATACATGAAGTCGTTCTGGAGGCCCTGCAGTTCCTCGGGCTGACGAACACCCGAAGGCTTGTTCTTGTGGGTCACCTCCTCCCAGTTCGCTGCGGCTCCGATGCCTGCCGCAGTCAGCATGCCGATGCCGGTTACGGCCGCGGCATAGGAGGCGTTCGACTTCCGACGGTTTCCGGTTGCGGCCGTCACGGGACGAACCCCGTCCGCATTCATGACAAGCTCGTCAGCTTCGGCTCCCGCAATGACCACCATCTTACTACAGGAGTCTTCTTCGTGAGATCAAGCGTCGCGAGCAGGCTCTTCATCCGGTCCCTCCCTTTGCCGCCGTTTGTTCAAACGAGCCCGAGGGGCCCAGCACGTCCGGACCAACGACGGCACTGACAGGGGCGTCACTCTCTCGCCGGTAGCGATTTCTTTCGATTCACATCCTTGAGAGTGAGTGCCGGGCCCGTTTCAACCAGGTGTGTTGGGTGGCCAGTTGGGCCGGCAGGCAGGGGAAGGCACGTTGGGGGCGTGGTGCACACGTTTGTGGCGTGCCGTCATCCGCACGGCGCCGCAGCCGTCAGGAAACGCCAGCACCCTCACCGCGGCCACAAGTTCGGTGGCACTACCCGCTGTTCACCGTGTGGGTATACGACGCGTCGGCGTCATCGCCTTGCGGGCCTTGCCAGACCAGTACCCGCAGCGGGCGGCCGTTGGCCTTGACGGCACCGAAGCGCGCCGCTCGATGAGCCACGTCCGACTCCTTCACGAAGCGGCGCTCGGCGACCTGCTCACCCTCGTCGACGGGCCACCACTGGTCGGGAGCGTCCTTCACGTCGAGGCGCCAGGTGTACCGGACATAGCGGCTGAGGACGTCGTACACGCGCGCGGGCGCAAGGCCGATCGCCTCGGCGATGGCCGGTGCCCGCATGCCGCGCTGCGCCGCGTGCAGGATCACGGCGGGGGTGGCGGCGACGACGGCCTCGCCGGCAATGCGCAGCGCACACACGTCGCGGAGGTCGAGTTCGTTGGCGAGCTGCTCCAGGTGCGCCTGTAGGTGCTCGGGATCGCCACACCGGCTTTCGTAGTTGTCGGCGATCCACCGCACGTGATGCAGTGGGTCGTCGCTCTCGTCGGCGCCGTCACCGGCTCCGGGGGTCGCGGCCCGGCGTTCGCGCGCGTACTGGTCGAACGCGTCTATGACCTGGAGCATCAGCCGTGCAGAAGGCTCGGCGGATGACTTTCTTGTGGCCCCTAGCCGGTCGGGGATGTGGTCGGCCATGCGCGCGATGCTAGCGGCCTGCTCTGCAGGCATATGTGGGGACACGTCGGTTTCGCGCCACCGCACCGCGCGGCGACCTCGCCGCGGTGGCGCACCGATGCTCTGTTTATCCAACTCCACTGCACTGCCGTGTAGTTGTGCATCACGGGCGTTCAGGTGCGTGCCCCATGCATCAAGGTCGGCGCGGTGCGCTTCCCACTCGTGTTGTTGACTCCGGCGGAGCGGTGGTCCGCTCCGCGCCGTGCGGCCGAGGGCTCGCGCTTACGACAGCGTCAGCACGGACGCCGGGTAGAGGGCGACGCGCAGCGCGCCACCCTCGCCCGCGCCGCCCGGTGGGGCGAACCGCGGGTACGCGCCGCCGCTGACCTGCAGCCGCACCCGATGCCCGGCCGCGAAGCGGTACGCCGTGGCGCTCATCGGTACCACGACCTCCAGCGGCTCCGCCCCGTCCCGGGCCCGCACGCGCACCAACCCGTCGCAGACGTTGACCGACCGCCCCCGCTCGTCCACATCACACAGTCGCGCGAAGATATCGAAGGCACGGCCGATGGCGATGCCGTCGGAGGCGCCGTCACCGGTACGCCGCGCCCACTCCCCCGTCACCCGCAACCGCGCCGCGACCGACCCCAGCACCTCCAGCGGCTCGTCCAGCACCGGGCCGGTGAACGTCAGCACGTCCGCCCGGGCCTCCAGCGCCCGGTTGTTCCGGCGCCCCGCACCCTGCGAGAGCACCGGACCGCCGACGGCCGGCGTTGGATCCGCAGGGTCGTAGTGGAACTCCGCCACCGGGCCCGCCCCGCCCTCCGGCGCCTGGCGCCCGAGGCGGCCGCCCGCGGCCAGGTACCAGGGCCCGTCCGGGGACGGTGCCACCGGCGGCCAGTCAGCGAGATCCCGCCACTGTCCCCCTCCGTCCCCGCCTACGTGCACCCGCACGCCCGTGGAGCGCAAGCCCTCCCGCTCGCCCCGGAGCTGCGCCCGCAGCCAGGCCAGGCTTCCCGCGAACACCTCCGGCCAGCCCTGCTGGAACGCCGAGGTGTGTGTCCAGGGCCCGATCAGCAGCGCGGTCTCGCCTCCTGCCTGTCGCAGCCGCCGGTACTGCTCGATGTTCTGGTCGAGGAACACGTCCTGCCACCCACCGATCACGCACGTGGGGACCGTCGGCTTCTCCGCGGCCGCCCCTGTCAACGCCCCGCGCCAGTACGGATCGTCACCGTCAGTCCGCATCAACGCCTCGGTCAGCCAGGTGAGTTCACGCAAAGGGCCGGACGCGTCCGGTATCCGCAGCCGGTGCGCGCCGCGCAGCCATCGTCGGGCCCCCAGCGCCGCCCGCAGGAACGGCACCGCTCCCCGGTGCAGGTACTCGATACCGACGCCCGACACCAGCGCGTTCTCCAGATGAAGCGCGCCGCCACCGTGGATGAACGCATACGGGTCGTGCATGCCGACCTGCACCACCATCGCCCGCAGCTCCGGCGGCGGCTCCAGGGCCAGCGCCCACTGCACATACCCCAGGTAGCTGGGGCCGATCGTCCCCAACACCCCGTTGAACCAGGGCTGTTGGCGCAGCCACGCCACCGCGGCCCGCCCGTCCGCCGCCTCGTTGCGCCACGGTTGGAACACGCCGCCCGACCCACCCGTGCCGCGACAGCTCTGCACCACCACATGGAAACCCTGCTCGGCGAAGAGGATTCCGTAGAGCGCAGCCCACGGGTTTCCCCGCCCATAGGGCGAACGCACCAGCAGTGTCGGGAACTCCGTCCCTCCGCACGGAAAGTAATGGTCGGTCAGCAGTGGACTGCCGTCGGCCGCGGGGGCCACGAGCGCCGGTTCCCACCCCACCTCGTACGGGCCGACCGGCAGTTTCCGCCAGGTCGCCCGCATCCAACGCGCCGACAGCGGTGGCCTCCGATGCGGAGCGCCCCCACCCGTCACGCTCCCTCCGACGCCAGGCATGCTCGATGCCGTCATCGCTCTCCCCCTCCATCACGTATTCTCGTACACAGCACGAGAATAGCGAATGCTTGGATGACCCCATGGACCCCCAACAGCTCTGGCTGACCCCCGACCGCCCCCGGCGTGGACGCCGTCCGGCCTTCAGCCGCGAGGCGATTACCGAGGCTGCGGTCGAACTCGCCGACGCCGAGGGGTTGGAGGCCGTCACCATGCGGCGGGTGGCCGCGCAGGTCGGTGCCGGCGCGATGTCGCTCTACAGCTACGCTCCCGACAAGGAGACGTTGGTGGACCTGATGGTCGACCATGTCAATGGCGAACTCCCCGTGACCGGCCCCCTGTCGGGCGACTGGCGGGCTGACCTCAAGGCCATCGGACATCTTCAGCGTTCCCTGATGTTGCGTCATCCCTGGTTGCCCGCGGTCCTGTTCGCTCGCCAGACGCTTGGCCCGCACGCGTTGGCGTTCCTGGAGCACGCCCTCGCGGCGCTGCGCCCCACCCGGCTGGACGGCGCCTCCAAGCTGGAGGTCTTCAGCCTCCTGACCGGCTTCGTCGCCTCCCATGTCACCCACGAACTCACCCGCTCCGCCGCCGCGGACGCCCCGGACCGCGCCGCGGCCGAGGCCCGCTATCTCGCCACTGTCGCCGCCGACGGCCGCCATCCGGAACTCGCCGCGGCGTTGGCGACACCCGGCCGTCCGCTCACGCCCGACGCGACGTTCGCACGGCTCTTGGACCGGTTGGTCGACGGGCTCGACGCGGACCCGGGGGCGGGGACGGGCGCGAGGCCGGGCGCGTAGGGAACCACGGCTCGCCGCTGCCACCACGGTCTCGCCTCGGCAACGGCTTGCCCCGCCGTGGTCACCGCACCGCCAAGTCCCGCGTCCGAACCGGCCGAACCGCCCGATGGGTGAGGCGCGGGCGACAGGCCGTACGCATGGCAAGGGGCGCGCCCTCAGGCGCCCGGCGTGACCAGGTCCTGGGAGCCGATGACGGTCAGGAGGGCGAGGCGTTGGGCGTCCCCGGTGCCGGGTTCTGCGGTGTAGACCATGATCCGTAGGTCGCTGCCCGCCACGGTGAGGAGGTCGCAGTCCAGCGTCACGGGTCCGACCTGCGGGTGGTCGATCGTCTTGCGCGGGGCTCTGCGGTGGCCGGGGGTGCCGGCCTCCCAGAGCTCGGCGAACCGTTCGCTGCCCGTGCGCAGTTCCGTGATCAGCCGTTGCAGCCCGCGGTCGGCGGGGTAGCGCTCGGCGACGGCGCGCAGGTCGGCCACGAGCGTGGCCTCGTGTTCGCGTTGCGCCTGCGGCGTGCGGCGGGCCCTGCTGGCGCCGGCACCGAGGAAGTGGCGCCACACGCCGTTGCGTTCGTTGCTGCCCTGGGCGGGCAGCTCGCCCATCAGGGCCTCGTACGGGGCGTTGGCCACGAGCAGGGTCCAGGCGGCGTTGAAGACCGCCACGGGCGTCCCGGTCAGTCGGTCCAGCAGCCGTTGAATGCTCGGGGTGAGGTACGCAGGCACCGTCTCCGGTCCCGGCGGTGCGAGCCCGGCCAGCTGGAAGAGGTGCGCGCGCTCCTCCATCGACAACCGCAACGCCCGGGCCAGGGCCTCGACGATCTGGGACGAGGGGTTGGTGGCCCGCCCCTGTTCGAGCCGGGTGACGTAGTCGACGGAGATCCCGGCGAGCATGGCCAGCTCCTCCCGGCGCAGACCGGCCGCGCGCCGCCGTCCGCCGGTCGGCAGCCCGGCCGCCTCGGGTGGGACGCGGTCGCGCCAGCGGCGCACCGCCTTGCCGAACTCCGTCGTCGCCATGCGACCAGTGTGCCTCGCGGACCGTCCGGTCTTCCTGGTACTGCCAGTCCCAGGAAGACGGGTCTCCTGGCTGTCGGAGCGGGCCGGCCGGACGATGGGGTCATGACGACAACACTGATCACCGGAGCGAACAAGGGCCTCGGCTTCGAGACCGCACGCCGCCTCGTCGCCGCAGGTCACACCGTCTACATCGGCAGCCGGGACGCCGCCCGAGGCCGCCAGGCAGCCGAGAAACTGGGTTCCCAGGCACGGTTCGTGCAGCTCGACGTCACCGACGACGCGTCCGTCGCGGCCGCGATCCAGACGATCGAGGCCGACGGCGGCCTGGACGTGTTGGTCAACAATGCCGGCATCGAGTTGCGGGGCGAGAACAACGAGGTGGCCGGGGCCGCGGAGGTCACGGCCGACGCGATGCGGGAGGTCTTCGAGACCAACGTCTTCGGTACGGTACGCGTCACACACGCGGTCCTTCCGTTGTTGCAGCGCTCCGCCGCCCCAGTGGTGGTCAACGTCAGCAGCGGCCTGGCCTCGATCACGCACGTGACCACCCCGGGCCACCCGGCCGCGGCCTACCCCGGCGTCGCGTATCCGGCGTCGAAGACCGCGGTCAACATGGTCACCGTGCAGTACGCGAAGGCGTTTCCGCGGATGCGGATCAACGCGGTGGAGCCCGGCTTCACCAAGACCGACCTGAACGGGAACACCGGCGTGCAGACGGTCGAGAAGGGCGCCGAAATCATCGTCCGCATGGCGCAGTTGGGCCCGGACGGTCCCACCGGTGGCTACTTCGATGCGGCGGGGCGGCTGCCCTGGTAGGCGTCTGGGGCCCCGGTTGCCGGCGCCGGCTGTCGATAGTCGGCGCCGGCCGTGGCCGAGGCCCGAGCAGCAAGGCCGTGCCGCGCCCGGTCGATTGAGCGCCGACAGACATCCTGCGCCACGACCACAGCCAACCCACCGCCGCCTACGGGACCGCCGGGGCCCCGACTCCGACCACGCCTACGAACCCGCGGGCGCACCCACCGAGCCCGCCACCGCCGCGCCGAACTTCGAGAGCGCGGCCAGGCTTTCGGCGACCGCCTCGGCGCCGTAGCCCAGCATCTGCCGTTCGTAGTCGTCCACGGCATCGCGCAGTGAGCGGCGGCCCTGGGCCACGTCGCGCAGCCGGCTGCTGAGCAACTGTGCGTCCCGCAGGGCGGTGTTGGCGCCGTTGCCGCCGCTGGGTGAGGTGGCGTGGGCGGCGTCGCCGAGCAGGGTCACCGGGCCGCTCGGCCAACGGGCCTCGCCGAGTTGGACCACGCGGATCGCCAGCGGCGTGCTGTTCTCCGGATCCGCCGCGTCGACGAGCGCGCGCAGGTCCTCGTGCCAGCCGTCGAGGTACCGACGCACGATGTGGTGCGAAGCGCCCGGCGCAGTGTCCAACGTGGCCCCCGGCGGCGGAAAGAAGACCCAGCGCAGGTAGTCGCCGTCGTCCGGCAGGCTGACCTCGGGCGCCAACTCGGCGGCAGCTTCGTGTGGTTGACGCCGAAACTGCATCAGGCCGAGCATCAGGGAGGCTCCGCCGCCGGACACGATGGTGCCCAGACCCGGGACGAGTCGAGCGAACCGCTCGTCCAGCGCGGTCCGGCCGATGACGCAGCGCACGCCGGTGTCGGTCGGCGCGACGTCTACCAGGCGGGCGCGGACTGCCGAGTTGATGCCATCGGCGCCGACCAACACCTCACCTGTCGTATCGGTGCCGTCCGCGAACTCGGCCCGCACTCCGCCGTCCGCCAGGATCTGAAAGTCCGTCAGTCGCTTTCCGGTGTGGACGTGGCCGTCCAGACCGGCCAGCAGCAGTTGGCGCAGCACGTGCCGGTCGGCCATGGTGACCCGCAGCTCCTCGCCCGTGGGCGACGGGATCTCGCCCATCGGGTTGAGCGACGGGTCGAGGATGAGCCGGGGGCCGGAGGCGTCGCCGAGCACCGCGTCGAGCAGCGGTTGCCAACGCTTCGGCAGGCATCCGTTCAGGGCCGCTTGCCCGACCTCGCTCAGCCCGATCCGATAGCCCTGGAACCGGGCGGTGATGCCTGGGTCCTTCTCATAGACGTCCACATCGACGCCGGCTCGCCGCAACCCTTGGGCCAGACAGAGCCCACCCAACCCGGCGCCGACGATGACTACTCGCATGCCCTACCCCCTTGGACAGTGTTCAATTGGACGGCGCTCAAGTTATGCAGCCGCGGGCCCGGAAGGCAAGGCATGATGGGCACCAGCAGCCTGGCGTGAGGGGTCGGAAATGCCGTTGAACCAGAGCGTGGTACTGGAAGCCGCGCTGCAACACCTGGACGAGGAGGGGCTGGACGGGTTCTCCATCCGCAAACTGGCCACCCGCCTCGGAGTCCGGGTCGGCGCCCTCTACTGGCACTTCGAGTCCAAACAGGCACTGCTGGACGCCATCGCGGAGCGCATCGCCACCGAGGCGGCAGACGCCCTGCCCCTGCCGCCTGGAGACTGGGCCAGGCAACTGCGCGCCATCGGCCGGGCCTTGCGCGGGGCCATGCTGGCGCGCACCGACGGGGCCCGGGTGATCGCCGGCATGAGCCACCCCGGCCCCGCGGCCAGGGCATTCATCGCGCTCCCCATCGCCACCCTCCAACAGGAGGGCCTCACCGCGGATGACGCGGCGGCCGCCACCGACGCGCTCACCAGCTACGTCAACGGCTTCACCGTCGAGGAACAGGCCCGCAAGCAGGACCAGAGCCGGGCGGAACGGGACCGCCTCTTCGAGTTCGGCCTCACGGTAGTGGTCAACGGGGTGGGTTCGCTGCTCTGAGGGTCGGCACGGCGGCATTCTGGCGGGACGGCCAGCCAGTCACCCCAAGTCGCCATGCCCCGTCAACGTCATCACCGACGGGCGCGCCCACACTTGCCGCGCGGACCACACTGCAGCAACCCGGCCAAATCCGCACGACCGAACGATTCATCGGCTGACGGCGAACCGGTCAGCAATCGGCCGGAAAATGCCGCGTCACACGAGGCCCTCATGGGGAGGTACGAACGCGATCAACACCGCAGAGTAATCGGGGAGTTACGTGAAGTGGGCACAGGAATTCGAAGCCGTGAAGGGCAAACTCGACAAAGTGCTCGGGTTGTTGGATCGCCTTGAGGATCCAACGTATGGCCTCTCCTCACTGCACGGGGAACTCACGCAGAGCCGTCCGCAGCTCCAGGAGGCCATTCGGCAGGGCACCACCGAGCTGCGTGACGACAACCGGGAACTGCGTTGCCGCCAGGACCGGTTGACCAGCGAACTGCACGAAACCCGGGGCGAGTTGCGGCAGCTTTTGGAACTCGCCGACGTGCTGCGCGCCGCCGCGGCCCACCCCCCGCCCCAGGACGGCGTGCCGGAAGACTCCCGAGCGGCCCCGCGCGACGAGCCCCCCGTGGAGGCGCCGGAACCGGCCGCCAGCGAGCCTGACCCCGGCCCCACCACCACCGCACCAAGCCCGCACGCCGAGCCCAACACCAACCAGCAGGCGGAGACCATGGACAACATCGAGCCGCAGCCCGAGTCCGGGGACAACAGCCAAGACCGGGAGCAGGACCACGCCCTCAAGAAGGCGATCGAGGACGCCTACCGCGGCGCCCCCACCACCCCCGCGCAAGCCCCCGAAGCCCGCCCCGAGGACCCGAAGGTGGCCCACGGCGTACTGCTGCTCAAGGCCGCCGGTGTTGCCTCCGCGGAGCTCATCGCACACCGGGACACCTGGGAGTGGCTCTCCGTCCAGGTCGTCGACCACTGTCACTTCCGCACCCCGCCCGCCATCCAGGACAGGGACGAAGGCCGCATCGAGACGGTCCTGTCCGGGCGCTCGCTCATCGCGCTTCTCATCGAGCTGTGGAACACCCGCCATCACGCCGCGCCGCTCGACATCGACTGGGCGATGGCGACGACCGCCTACGACCGCATCGCCGCCCAACTCACCAAGGTCGAGGGGCAGGGCCAGGCCATCCGCATCATCTTGGACGACGGTCTTCCGCGCGGCGAGGACCAGGGTTCGCAATGACCGGGGTTCGCAATGACCGGGGTCCGGCTTCGATCGGATCCTGCGGATCCCCCCACCGCGGCAGCGGCCGGCGCTGACAGGGCGTGAGCACGTGCTCCGCCAACTCGCCTGCCTGGAAGGCGAGTTGCGTCAATCTCCAGCCGTGACGCTCGCCGCCGTTCCTCGCTGGTACTGCTCGCGTCGGCAGCGCGCCGGAGTCCCGCCGACCCCGACGCGTCTGCCTACCTCGGCACGCAACGTGCGGAGAACGCGGACTCCTGGCCATGCGCCACCCCATCACGCCCCAGCCGGGGTCAAGGCCGGAGCACGATCTTGCCGTGGGTGTGCTGCTGTTCCAACTCGCGGAAGGCGTCTCGCACCTGTCCCAGCGGGTAGGTGCGGGCGATCGGCACCTCCAACTGCCCGCGCGCGGCAAGCCGAGCCAGCTCGCCGAGCACGACCGCACACGCCGCCGCGCCTTCCCCGTGGGTTCGCGCACCGACCCTGGCCGCGGCCTGCCAGTCGCGGATCGTGTTGATGCGCTCGGGCCGCACGCCCAGCTCCACTGCCAGCGCCACGTAGCCGTCGCCGAAGGTGTCGATGAACGCGTCGACTCTGCCGTCGGACGCCTGCCGGATTCGCTCGGCCACCCCCTCCCCGTACTCGACCGGGAGGACACCGTGCTCCTTCAACCAGGCATGGTTCGGCTCACTCGCCAGTCCGATCACCGTGGCGCCGCGTCGCCGCGCGAGCTGCACGGCAAGCGATCCGACTCCGCCCGCCGCACCGGAGACGACGACCGTGTCGTCCGGCCCGGGGTCCACCGCGAACACGGTGGCGTACGCGGTCGTGCCGGCCACGTACAACGACCCGGCCACGTCCCAAGGCAATCCCGCCGGGCGGGAGACCAGATTCACGTCGTCGACCACGACGAACTGCGCATGGCTGGCCCGCTTGTGGGTGAAGCCCAGGACCTCGTCGCCCACCGCGAAGCCCCGGACGTGCGGGCCGGCCTCCACCACGACGCCAGCCAGATCGCTGCCCTGCCCCGAGGGAAAGGACGCCGGCCAGCGTTCGTGCAGCCCACCCGTGCGGATGTGTGCCTCACCGGGCTGAATCCCGGCCGCGCGGACCTCCACCAGCGCCTGCCCGGGGCCGGGCACCGGCCGCTCCACCTCCTCCACCCGCAGCACATCGATCCCGCCGTACTCGTGAAACCGCACCGCCTGCATTGCGTGACCACCGCACTTCCTCGTTCGGACAAGGCGTGGACAGCCGCGCGCCGGAGGGGGCGACGTCGACCGTGCCACCGTCTTCAAAGGCCAAGCGCTGATCCGTATTCCCACGCCGACGGCGAGGGCGAGGGCGAGGAGCGTGTGGCGCGGCTCGCCACACGCTGTCCAACAAGGCAGGGCGACCTACCGGCCGAACGCCCCACCCGCCCCGAAGCCAACCTCCGCGAACCGCCTGCCGATCCGTCGGTAGCCGGCCGCGTTCGGGTGCACGCCGTCCGGCAGGTCGTCGACGTCGGCAGCGGCGAAGAGCTCGCGCCCGTCCAGATAGTGCAGGTTCCGGTCGCGCTCGCCGCGTTCCGCGACGATCCGGGCGAGTGTGTCGCGCACGACGTTCAGCGTCAGGGCGCCCCGGGCCACGTCGGCGGGGTCGCCGGTGGCCTTCGGGCCCTCGGGGGTCTCGACCCGCGGGCCCGGGGTGTCCTCCAACGACGGGCAGAGAATCGGCGAGATCAGCAGCAACGGGGTGTCGGGGTGCCCCTCGCGGACCGTGTCCAGGAAGCCGTGCACCGCCGGGACGAAGGTGCGCTGCCGGAACGACGCGCTGCCGACGATGTTGATGCCCACCTTGAGGCTGATCAGGTCGGCCGGGGTGTCCCGGATGGTGCGCGCGACGTAGGGGTCGAGCATCGCGTTGCCGGCCTGGCTGAGGTTGAGCAGGTCCACCCCGGCGAGCGTGGCGGCCACCGCGGGCCAGGTGCCGGTGGGGGCGTCCGCCTCAATGCAGTGGCTGATCGAGCTGCCGTGGTGTACCCAACGGCGGCGGTCGCTCGGTGCGGGCGGCACGACCCCGGCGTCGGCGCGCAGGGCGATCAGTTCGGTGCGGGTCTGCTGCGGCAGCCACAGCTCGACCTCCTTCGGCCCGGCCGGCAGGTCCGCGAACCGCGCGGCCCCGGGGGCGCCCGGTTCGAGCCGCTGTTCCGCCTTTGCGACGGCCAGGCGCACCACGTTGCCGACCGGCACCTCGGCCCGGCCTGCCACCTCCCCGTCCACCACCAGCTCCACAGCCCCCGGGCCCATCGGGTCCGGGCTGTCGTCGAAGTGCCATACCGTGGTGAGGACTTGGAGTTCCAGCCGTCTCGCCTCGGTGCGGAACGCCAGGCGGACACCCGTGGGCATCTCGGCCACGCCCCGCGTGAACGCGTCCGGATACTGCGCCCTGGTCCACGCGGGCAACCGCAACGGCAACACCCCCGCCCCCACGGTCTCCCACTCCAACGCCCCACGGAACTCAACCGGGCCACCGGTCAAGGGGATCTCCTGCATCGAACTGGCGGTGGGCATGGGCACCCCTCCACTTCCTGTCGCTCACCGTCGAGTGAACACCACCGTTGAGTGAACACCACCGTTGAGTGAACACCACCGTCCGGCAGCCGTCATCGTCGGGCCCGTGACCACAGGGGCCTCCGCATCGCGGCAAACTCCCGTCGCTCCAGCCGCCGTTCAACCCGTCGTAGGGTTCACCCTCGTGCGGCCTGGCAGGCGAGGACGTGCCAGGCCGCACCTCGGGGCCGGGGCTTATCGGGTCCTGAAGCGGCGGTAGAGGTTTCGGGCCACGTACACCCCAGGCCCTCCGAAGCCGACGATGTCGACGCGCCCTTCGCCGGTGATGTCGGCGAGGAAGCGGGGGTGTCGGTCGACCCGCCAGCCGCCGGCGTCCTCGTCGTACCCGAACCCGCGGCACACCAACTGCGCCTGCTCAAAGGTGCCGTCGCCGCGGCTGTGCGCCACCCAGACCCCTTCGTTGCCGAAGCCCACGACATCCGGGTTGCCGTCGCCGGTGACGTCGGCGAGGAGTCGAAGGTGCTTCCCGCCCGTCCATCCCTGGGCGAGCCCGAAGTCGTTCAGGACGAGCTTCGCGGGCTCGAAGGTGCCGTCGCCGCGCCCGCGCGCCACGACGACGCCCTGCGGGCCGAAACCGACGATGTCCAGCGCTCCGCCACCGGTGGTCTTGAGCAGGAAGCGGGGGTGCTCCTCGACCGAGCTCCACCCCTGTTCGACCCCGAAGTCGTCGAGGACGTAAAGCGGTTCGGCGAACGCCCCGTCCTCGTCCTGGAGTGACACCCAGACGCCGTCGTCATGACAGCCGACGACGTCGAGCCTGCCGTCGCCGGTGGTGTCGACGAGGAAGCGGGGATGCTTCTCGACGAGCCAACCCCCCGCCTCCTCACCGTGGCCGAACGCCTTCAGGGCCGGTGCCTCGGCGAGCGGTGCGAAGTTTCCTTCCTCGTCCTGGAGCGAGATCCAGACACCGTCGTCATGGCACCCAACGACGTCGAGCCTGCCGTCGCCGGTGGTGTCAGCGAGGAAGCGGGGGTGCTTGTCGGCCAGCCATCCGCCGGCCTGCGCACCGTGACCGAACGCCTTCAGGGCCGGCTGGCCGCCCGCGGGCGCGAACGCCCCGTTCTCGCCTTGAGGGGTCACCCGGACACCGTCGGCGGCGAGCACGACGACGTCGGACCTGCCGTCGCCCGTCGTGTCCACAACCGTCCACAGGTCCGCGGGACTTGGCGAGGGCACGGGTGGGTGCAGGACGCGCTCGTCGTCGAACGTCCCGTCGCCCCTGCTGGACGATGTGACGGCCCCCTTCCCGGGTTTAAGACCCACGATGTCCGCCCGCCCGGCTCCCGTGGCGTCGGCGAGGAACCGCGCGCCGACCCCGGCCCACCAACTCGGTTGCCCATCGGGAGTGTTGAGGGCCCTTTCGCTCTTCCACCCCCCGGCGTCCTGGTCGCTCCCGAACTCTTCGAGGACCAGCAGCATGTCGCTGAAGGCGGGCGTCGCGTCGGGTGCCGGCCGCAGCGCGGTCGAGCGGGCCAACCGCCAGGACTGGCGGCCGTTCCAGTGGCTCAACGGTGACCAGCGCAGCACGGGGTCGCTGATGCGCTCGGGCTCGGCCGGGACGAACCGCCACCGCTGGCTCCTGGCGCCGTCGTCGTACGCGCGCAGGACGATCCGGGTGTCGTCCGGGCCGGGGTCGTCGAGGTCGAGGACGGCGCCGTCGGCCGCGCCCTCGATGAAGTAGAGGCCCGCTTCGCCCTCAACGGGGACGACGCGCCACTGCTGGCCCTTCTTGCCGGCGGCGGCGCCCCATTGGAGGACGCCGCGGTCTGCGGCGGCGGGGTTGTCGAGCACCTTCCCACTGGCCGCGTTGCGGATCACATATGCCTGGTCGTCTTGGGCTTGACCGCCTTGACCACCCTTCGCGGCCTGCACGGGGGTGAGTTGCCACTGTTCCGGGCTCGGGCCGTCATCGGGGAAGTCGCGGACGACGAGCGCTCCGTCCGCGCTCGGCGCGGCCTTGGCGCCGAGGGTCTTCCCCGTGGCGGCGTTGACGATCTCCAGTTTCAGTTCTTCCGTGGGCACGGACATCATGGTGCCTCTTCCAGGCGGTAACGGCGTTGGCTCGGGACGGGTTTGGCACTGCGGGGACCACGGATCAGGTGAAGACGTGGTGGTAGGGGACGTTCCACTCGTTGGGCAGCCGCGGGTAGAACGTGTTGATGACCCGCGTGAGGTGGCGGTGGACAGCGCAGGCGCCGTCTACATCGCCGACGACGGCAACAGCCGGGTGCGGAAGATCTCGGCCGACGGGACGATCACTACGGTCGCCGGCAACGGCCAGGCGGGCTTCAGCGGCGACGGCGGCCCCGCCACCTCAGCCCAGCTGAACGTCCCCTTCGGGGTCGCCGTGGACTGCGTCGACACCCTCTACATCTCCGACCACATCAACAACCGGATCCGGAAGATCGCCTCGCCGAGACTGGCCGGGCTGCCCGATTCGGGCGCAGTGGTTTCGTGGGCCAACGTCCGGAGCAGGCTGCGGATGGCGGTGCAGCGTGAGTCCACCAAGGACGGGGCCGAGATTCACCAGGCCCTCGCCGCCGCCAGGGACGGTCAGCGGTGGCGGCTGGTCGCGGCGGGCCAGGACGGCGGCGAGGTCCTGTACACGATCGAGAACGTGCGCAGCGGCAAGGTCCTGGAGGTCGTCGGAGCGGGGTTGGCGGCTGGGGCGATGATCGCGCAACGCCCCTACGAGGGTGGCAACGCACACCACCAGCAGTGGAAGCTGATCCCGGTAGGCTCCGTGACCGACACCCCGCGGGTGTACGAGATCGCGAACCGGAACAGCGGCCTGCTCCTGCGAGTCGACACCAACGCCCGCGCGGCGATCGGGCAGTACCCGGCGGACGGCGACCACCGCTCCCGGCAGTGGCAACTGCTCCCCGTATGACGCGCGGTGGTCAGGGGCGTCCTCGCCCCTGACCACGTCACCAACTTCGCGGCCGTGCGCCGGAGACAGGGAGGACACATGCCCAGCCACCACCCCGTGCTTCGGCCGGCCCGTACCGACGAGGCCGAGGTCATCGCCACGATGTGGCACGAGGCGTCGGCCTGGCTGCGCTCCCGCGGGATCGACCAGTGGCAGTACCCGGCGAACGTCGAGAAGATCGCCCGTGACATCGCGCGCGGCACCGCCCATGTGGTGCTCGACGGCGCCGCCGCCCACCTGGGGACGATCACCCTCGACGGGTTCGCCGACCCCGAGTTCTGGGTACCGACGGATGCCCCGGACGATGCGCTGTACGCGCACCGGGTGATCGCCCGCCCCGCCGCCAGAGGTACCTCCTTGGGGGCCGCGATGCTTGACTGGGCCTCCCGGGAAGCGGAACGGGCCGGAAGGTGCTGGCTCCGGGTCGATGCCTGGAAGAGCAATCCGGGACTCGGCCGCTACTACGAGTCCCAGGGGTTCGAGAAGGTGCGGACCGTTGACCTACCGCACCGCTCCTCCGGCGCCCTCTACCAACGCAGGACCGGAGCAACCGCCGCCGGTGGAACCGTTCTCCGGTGAGTGCCATGTCAGCCCACTGACCGCTCGTGGCCGACTCTCGGGTGAATGGCGGAGTAGCGCGGCGCGGGTTGGGCAAAGTAACCGCCGTCACTCCACTCGTACGGGAGGTCTCGGCATGACGATCAGTCACCGCACCATTGGCACGGGCGCACACAAGGTCATGGTCCTGCACGACTGGTTCGGCACCAGCGCGGGCTGGGGGACGTTCCTTGACCACCTGGACCCGGAGGAGTTCGGCTACGCCTTCCTCGACTACCGCGGCTACGGTGAACGGCGTTATGTGGAGGGCGAGTTCACGCTCGCCGAGATCACCGCGGACGCGTTGACGTTGGCCGACCAGCTGGGTTGGGAGACCTTCTCCGTGGTCGGTCACTCGATGGGCGGCAAGGCGGCGCAGCGGGTCCTGGTCGAGGCCCCGCGTCGGGTGCGCAAGCTGGTCGGGGTGGCGCCGGTCCCGGCGGGTCCGTATCCGTTGGAGGGGGATGCGTACGACCTCTTCCACGGTGCGGCGCAGAATCCGGCCAATCGACGGGTGATCATCGACATGATCACCGGGCACCGGGCCTGTGACCGTTGGTTGGACACCATGACCAACCGCTCGGTCGCCCTCTCCCGGCCGGAGGCCGTCGCCGCCTACCTGACCGACTGGACCACGCAGGACTTCGCGGCCAAGGTGGCCGGCAGCACCCTCCCGGTGAAGGTCTTCGTCGGCGAGCACGACCTGGCCATCAACGCCGAGGTGATGCGCGCCACTTGGCTGACCCACTACCCCCAGGCCGAGTTGGAGGTCCTGGCCAACTCGGGCCACTACCCGATGCACGAACTCCCGGTGGCCTTCGCCACCGCCCTGGAGGCGTTCCTGCGCGCCTGACCGCCCAGGCACCTGCGCGGTTACGGGTCACCCGTAACCCTCAGAACCCCGGCGGCGGGTAGGGACTTCCGCGCTCTGGCCCGCACTCGCCGCCGGCACCACTCCCGCCCGCCTCGCGGACCGTCACACCCCACGCCTGGTCCGCGAGGCGGGACGGGAACGAGACGGACATGGCGCTCGGCCGCGGGCGCCTGGGCCAGGGGGGCGGGACGCCGTGACCGAGGGTGTCGGGATCGGTCTTGACGGCATGGACCTCCCACGGCTGCTTGCCTGGGCCGTGCACCCAGACCCTGCCCTAAAGTTGCACCCTGTATCGAAAAGTATCAATGTAGAGGCATGTCGAAACAAGAGTTCGTGGTGATCGATCAGGCCGGGGAGGGCGACGTCTGTCGCCCCGGCCTCCTGGCGGCGCCCCTCGACGAGGGGCAGGCCGCAGAACTGGCGAAGGTGTTCAAGGCACTGGGCGACCCGGTGCGGCTGCGCCTGCTGTCGATGATCGCCTCGCGCGCCGGCGGCGAGGTCTGCGTCTGCGATCTGACCCCCGCGTTCGACCTGTCGCAGCCGACGATCTCGCATCACCTCAAGCTGCTGCGACAGGCCGGACTCATCGACTGCGAGCGGCGCGGTACTTGGGTCTACTACTGGCTGCTGCCGGAGATGACCGACCGCCTCGCGGGCGTCCTGACGCGTCCGGCCAGCGACTCCCTGCCCACCCCCACCGACCCCACCGGGGCCGCCTCATGAGCGTCGCGCCCGAGGCGGCCGTCGCCGGCCGCCTGTCGTTCGTCGACCGGTACCTCGCGGTCTGGATTCTCGTCGCGATGGCCGTCGGCCTCGGCCTGGGCCGCGCCGTGCCCGGCCTTGGCGGCGCCCTCGCCCAAGTCACCGTGGCCGGCGTATCGTTGCCCATCGCGCTCGGCCTGCTGGTGATGATGTACCCGGTACTCGCCAAGGTGCGTTACGACCGGCTCGACACCGTCACCCGCGACCGCCGTCTCCTGCTGCCTTCTTTGCTGCTGAACTGGATCGTCGGCCCGGCAGTCATGTTCGCGTTGGCCTGGCTCTTCCTGCCCGACCTTCCCGAGTACCGCACGGGCCTGATCATCGTGGGGTTGGCCCGCTGCATCGCGATGGTCGTCATCTGGAACGACCTGGCCTGTGGCGATCGCGAGGCCGCCGCCGTCCTGGTCGCGTTGAACTCGGTGTTCCAGGTGATCGCGTTCTCGGCCCTGGGCTGGTTCTACCTTTCCGCGCTGCCTGGCTGGCTCGGCCTTCAGCAGGCCGGCCTCGATGTGTCCGTGTGGGAGATCGCCCGCAGCGTGCTGATCTTCCTGGGAATCCCGCTCGCCGCGGGATACCTCACGCGCCGGTTCGGCGAGCAGGTCAAGGGGCGCGCGTGGTACGAGGCGCAACTGATTCCGCGGATCGGGCCGTTCGCCCTCTACGGGCTGCTGTTCACCATCGTTGTGCTGTTCGCACTGCAAGGCGACGCGATCACCGCGCGCCCGCTCGACGTCGCACGCATCGCGCTGCCGCTGCTGGTGTACTTCGCCCTCATGTGGGCCGGCTCCATGGCGCTCGGCCGCGCGGTCGGACTCGACTACCCGCGGACGACGACGCTCGCGTTCACGGCCGCGGGCAACAACTTCGAGCTGGCCATCGCCGTGGCCATCGCCACCTTCGGCGCCACCTCGGGACAGGCGCTCGCCGGCGTGGTCGGTCCCCTCATCGAGGTGCCGGTGCTGATCGGCCTCGTCTACGTCGCGCTCCACGCCCGCCGCTTCTTCGTGGCGCCCAGGCCCCCGGCCGAGGAGGGTCGCACCCGTGCCTGCCAGGCGCGCGGTCTTCGTTAGGACCTGGCCGATGGGCCGAGACCGGCAGGGCCACGCGCGATGTCTGGTGCGGGGCGGACGATGAAGTCCACGCCCGCCAAGGGCAGTTCCTCAAAGCGCTCCCCAGGCCCTGTCGTCAAACTCCCGTCGTTCGCCCGAAGGGCGGGCGACGGGAGTTTGACGACAGGGCCTAGGCGCGCCGGATGTCGTGGTCGCCGCACGTGCGGCGGTATCTGCCGGCCCCATCATCCCGGGGAGTCCCAAAGCTGGGCCGCCCCGGGATGACATGGGCCATCGGGCAACCTCCGATGAGCCGCCCGCACCCCTCGCTTCCCGTCAAGAAGCCGCCAGCTCCGTCAGGAACTCGACCAGGGCCGCGTTCACCTCCGTGGGTCGCTCCTGCTGGGTCCAGTGGCCGCAGCCCGGCAGCACGATCGGTGCGCGGCGCAGGTTGGGCATCAACTTCGGGAGGTTCGCGATGAGTTCACTCGCGCCGGGGAACGCGGGGACCAGGTCGCGGTCGCCGTAGATGTACAGCGAGGGCGGGGCGATGACGGCGCCGTCCCAGGCGGCGGTCAGCTCCCAGTTGCGGTCCAGGTTGCGGTACCAGTTCAGGGCGCCGGTGAAGCCCTTGGCATAGCTGGCGGTGACCTCGTCGAGGTCCTGCTCGGTGAGCCAGTCCGGGAGCGTCTCGGGGTCGGTCATGTCGGCAAGCCAGCCCCGTGCCGGGTCGGACACCAGGGCCGAGTCCGGGTGGCCGGCGCGCGGGCCGTCGCCCGAGGCGGAGTAGAAGAACGTGCGCAGGGTGGTGCGGGCGTCCCGGCCGAACTCGGCGTCGGCGACGCCGGGTTGGTTGAAGTAGTTCCAGTAGAACCGCCCGCCGAACCGCTCCTGCATGGCCCCGAGCGGCGCGCGGTCCCCGCGGAACGGCGGCGGGACGCTCAGCCCCGCCACCCCGCGCACCACGTCGGGCCGCAGCAGGGCGGTGTGCCAGGCCACCGGCGCGCCCCAGTCATGTCCGATGACGAACGCCTGCTGCTCGCCCAGGGCGTGGATCAGGCCGACCACGTCCCCGACGAGGTTGAGGATGTTGTACGCCTCGACGGCCTCCGGGTGGTCGCTGCGGCCGTATCCGCGCTGGTCGGGGGCGACCACCCGGAATCCGGCGGCGGCTAGCGGGCCGAACTGGTGGCGCCAGGAGTGCCAGGACTCGGGGAAGCCGTGCAGCAGCACGACCAGCGGCCCCTCCCCCTCCTCCGCGATGTGCAGCCGGATGCCCTTCACGTCGATCATGCGATGCTCAACCATGGGCGAACCCACTCCTTAGCGATACGGACTACACACACGCGCTACGCGTCACTACCACCGCAGCTTTACCCCACGCCGCCGGGCGCGCAACAGTCGCTCACTGACCGGGCGGCGCCGGCACCAGGCCGTCCGCAACCAGGCCGGCGAAGACCGCTTCGCCCAGGCCCTGGACGGCGGACTGGGGGCGGACCATGACGGTGAACTCCTTGATCCGGCCGTCGTCGTCGAAGTGCAGCAGGTCGATGCCGTGGATCTCCTTGCCGGCCACCGTGGCGCGGAAGAGCAACACGGCCGAGGGTGCTGACGTGCCGTCAGCACTGGTCTCGGCAGTGCCGGCGTGCTCGCCGACGTAGCGGAAGTCCTCGAACGTGCGCATCAGGACCCGGAAGAGGCCCAACACCATCGGCTTGCCCTCGAAGGGGGTGAACTTCACGGGGCTGTAGAAGCGGATGTCCTCCGTGAAGAGGCCGTCCAGCGCGTCGAGTTCACGGGCGTCCACGGCGGCACGGAACCGCTCGGCAGTCACAACGGTCGACATGACTTGCTCCCTTCATAATCATCTTCGTGATTACTCATATCCATGACTATCATGGGTGGGGCATTCGGTGACAGAGGCTCAGAGCAACGAAGGAGGCGATCGGTCGATGGCGCTACGGCATGCGGTGTTGGCGGCGCTGCTCGACGGGGAGTTGAGCGGATACGAGTTGGCCAAGGCGTTCGATCTCGGTGTGGCGAACTTCTGGCACGCCCGGCCGCAGCAGCTCTACGCCGAGCTGACCCGCCTGGAGAAGGACGGGTTGATCGCGGGCCGGGAGGTGGTCCAGGAGACGCGGCCGACCAAGCGGTTGTTCCACGTCACCGATGCCGGGCTGGCGGAGTTGGAGGAGTTCACGGCCGCCGCCACCAAACCCTCGTCGATCCGCGACGACTTGCTGGTGATGGTCCAGGCCGCCGACCACGTCGACGCCGAGTCCCTGATCCCCCAGCTCTCCGAACGTGTCACCTTCGCCCAGGCGAAGATCGACCTCTTCGACAAGGTGCTGCGCACGATGCGCAAAGACCGTACGGAGGAGGAGTTCCTGCGCGAGGGCGACCGCATCGGCCCGTACTTGACCTGTCTGCGCGGACTGGCCTTCGAGCAGGGCAACCGCGACTGGTGCGAGCGCACGATCGCGGTCCTGCGGGAACGGCAGCGGGCCCATGACCGGCACTGACCCGGCGTACCGCCGTTACGTCGCACTGGGGGACAGCCAGACCGAGGGCCTGGGCGACGGCGACGACGCCACCGGTCTGCGCGGCTTCGCCGACCGCCTCGCCGAGCACCTCGCACGCGCCAACTCCGGCCTCGGCTACGCCAATCTCGCCGTGCGGGGGCGCCTGGCGGCGCAGGTCCGCGCCGAGCAGCTCGCCCTCCGCCCCGACGTGGCCACCGTGGTCGCCGGCGTCAACGACCTGCTCCGCCCCCGCTTCGACGCCGACGATGTCGCCAGTCACCTGGAGGCGATGTTCGCCGCCCTCACGGCCCAGGGCGCCCATGTCGCCACCCTCACCTTCCCCGACCTCGCCCGCATCACCCCGCTGGCCCGCCCGCTCACCCCGCGCGTCACCGCCCTCAACCACCGTATCCGCGAGGCCGCCCGACGCCACGGCGTCACCGTCGCCGAAACCAGTCACCACCCCGTCGTCACCGACCCGCGCCTGTGGAGCCCCGACCGCCTCCACGCCAGCCCCCTCGGCCACCAACGCATCGCCGCCGCCCTCGCCCATGCCCTCAACGTGCCTGGCGCCGACGGCTCCTGGACCCATCCACTCCCCCAGCCGGCCACCCCCACACCCGTCGGCTGGCGCGCCACCACCGCCGAACTCCGTTGGGCCGCCACCTTCCTGGGCCCCTGGCTCGCCCGCCGCCTCCGCGGCCGCTCCTCCGGCGACGGCCACACCGCCAAGCGCCCGCATCTCGCCCCGGTGAACGCGCCGCCGGCCCCGGACATCCTCGATGGTCCCGGCGGCAGCCCATAGCGCACCCCGAACGAGCTCGCCAGACAAGGTCCCCATATACCTGATTTCCCCCTCAGGGGGCGTTCGAGGCCGTGATGTGGCAGGAGACGGGGCCAGGCACCAGGCAGCGGGGCGGTCCGTGGCCGCTCGGGGGCGGGCAGTTGGCGCCGTAGTTGTCGGTGTGCGCCGCCCGGGACGGGCGGTGGCACGTCTTCGGCCTGCGGTACGCCGCTCTGGGGGCGACCGACGATGCGCACCGCCGTCAGCTCGTGCACCTGGCACAGACCGAGCCCGACGGCCCGTTCGGTCCGTGGCACGTTTGTGCTCGCGGCCCGGCTCCTTCGTCCGTCGAAACCCTGATGCTGCCGGTCACCTACGACACGGCCGACCCGAACCGCGTGGTCGCCGCAGAGCCCCAGGCCCGCGAACTGTGGAACGCCCTGCGCACGGACCGCCCCGTCCCGCCCGCCGCCAAGAAGTCACCGGCACACGGGGTCGAGTGACCCACCGCCCCCGCTCCGCAGATCCTCACCTACAGTGCTGTGACGCGGGCCTCGTACTGTCGGCGGGGCTCATGCCCATACCGCGTTCCGGGGGGATATCGATGGAACTCGCCCAAGTCCGGCTGCTCGTCGCGGACTTCCGTGGCTGCTACCGCTTCTACCGCGACGTCCTGGGGCTCAGGCCGCAGTTCGACGCGGAGGACGGCCCGTACGCGAAGTTCACCCCCGACGGCGGCTCCGCCGGTATCGCCCTCCAGGAACGCGGGCACATGGCCCAGGTTCTGGGCGAACTCGCCGACGAGCCAAGCGGTTACCGGTCGCTGGTCGTCTTGCGGGTCGATGACATCGACCGCTACTGCGACGAGATCACCGCGCGAGGAGCCGAACTGGCCCATGGGCCTGCCCCCATGACGGGCCGCATGCGCGTCGCCCACCTCAAGGACCCGGAGGGGAACGTCGTGGAACTCCAGGAGTGGCTCGTCCTACGGGGGTGACGGTTGCCACCACGAGCCTCCGGCTCACCCGGCCATGAGCGCGAGGATCCCGAGCCCGACGAACACGACGAGCAGGCTCAGCAGCACCTCTCCCGTCATCCCGAGGACGGCCGCGAGGACCAGGGCCCGCACGGCGAGGTGCCGCTGAAGGCGGAGGACTTCGGACGATGACCTGTCGGACGATGGCCTGTCGAACGATGACTTGTCGGGTGGTGGATTGTCGGAAGGTGGTTCGTCGGTCGACGGCTTGTCCATCTCGCTCCCTCCCTCGTAGTCGCCTCGCACGCTCCCCTCACCCCCGCCAGAAGTACATGCCGGTCATGACCACGGCGATGGCCAGGATGATGGCCCGCAGGAGCGCGGCCGAGAGGCGGCGGGCAAGGTGGGCGCCGGCCCAGCCGCCGGCCACCGCGCCGACCAGCATGGCGGCGAGGACGAGCGGAGCGCCCAGGATGTCCGAGGCGAAGAGGAACAGCACGGCCGCGCTGAGGAAGACGGCCGCGAGCTGCGCGACCCGCATCGGGTTGCTGGCCGCGGCGTCCAGCCCGAGCCCGATACTCCACAGCGCGAGCATCGTGATGCCTACGGCCCCGCCGAAGTATCCGCCGTACACGGCGAGGAAGAACTGACCGATCAGGACGGCGCGGGAACTCATGCTGACCGGGCGGCCCAACAGGCCGCTCAACGCCTGGGGGAGGCGACGCCCGAACGCGAGGATCAGCGTGGCGGAGGCAAGCAGCCAGGGCGCCGCGGCATCGAACGACGACGCCGGCAACACCAGCAACAGTCCGGCGCCGACCCCTCCACCCACCATGCTGATCGCCGTCAGCGCCTTCGTCGACACCCCGCCGACCGGGGCAAGTTCGCGTCGGTAGACCCACGCGCTGGCTACCGCGCCGGGCACGAGGGCGACCCGCGACACCGCGTTCGCGACCACCGGCGGCAGGCCGAACGCGACGAGCGCGGGCAGCGCGACGAACGTGCCCCCGCCACCAATGGCGTTCAACGCCCCGGACGCAACGCCGGTCAGCAACACCCACAATATTTCGCTCACGCGCCGAGCATCGCCCCGTCGTCGAAGCGTCCACAATGCGTAATCGGCGTACCCAGCCTAAGGTTCAGCCGTAGCCTGGGGCGGTGCGCTACGACCTGGACGACCTCCGCCTCTTCCTCCACATCGTGACCGAGGGCTCGATCACGGCGGGCGCCCACCGGATGCATCTGAGCCTGCCGTCGGCCAGCGCCAGGGTCCGTTCTCTGGAACACCACGCGGGCGTGGCCCTGTTGATCCGCGGGCGGCGGGGCGTGCGGCCGACGCCGGCCGGGACGACGCTGGCCCGCCACGCGCGGGACGTGCTCGCCCAGACCGCGCGGCTGGAAAGCGCCGTGGCGAGCTACACCCGGTCCCCCACCGCCCCGTTGACCCTGATGGCCGGCGGTTCCGCGATGCACCGGCTGGTGCCGCGGGCCCTGGTGTCGTTCCTCCGGGCGCACCCGGACGTCGATGTCACGGTGTCCGAGAGCCGCACCCCGCAGACGGTACGGATGCTCACCAACGGCGAGGCGGACCTCGGGGTGGTCCTCAACGACGAGGCACACGACTCCGGCCTGCGCTGGGAGCCCCTCGGTGACGACTCCCTCGTCGTGATCGGCCAGGCCGGCGGAATCCTCGCCGGGCGGACCGCCCTGACCTACCGCGAGGCCGCCGAGCACCCGCTCGTCGGCCTCAACTCCGCATCCTCCCTGCGCCGTTGGATCGAGAGACACCTCGCACCGCACGCGCCGGTGGTCCACTACCGCACCACGGTCGCCAACCTCCACGTCCTCATCGCCCTCGCCGCGGCCGGCGTCGGACTGGCCGTCGTACCGCGGCCCGCCATCGACCCCCACCAACCCCTTGAGGTGTGCGAACTCCAGGACCCCTGGGCCCGCCGCCACCATCTCCTGGCCTGGGGCGTCAAGGACCACCCCAACCCGGCGGCCGTCGCCGCACTCGCCGAACACCTACGCCAGGCAGCCCACTTCGACCCCGCCTTCCCCAACACCCACGCAAGCCCGGACGATCGGCCCCGCGTACGCGACCACTGACCACGGCGGCAGGAACCGGAACGACCGGCTGGTCGTCCTCTTGGGCATGCCCCGCGTTCTCCTTCTCGGAATCGACCCGCGTGCAGTGCCCGGTATGGACGGAGCCGCCATCCGAGCTGCGCTCGATCAGGAACTGGCTCGTTTCAGCGAACACGCCATCGATGCGTCCATGACGCTGATCCCGCTGGACGAGTCCGCCGATGCGCCCGAGTCGGCTGTCGTTGCAGCGCTGTCCGAAGCCAGTTGGGACGTCGTCGTCATCGGGGGCGGCATCCGCAAGCCCGATCCGCTGCTGCCGCTCTTCGAGCAGGTCGTGAATCTGGTCCGGCGGCATGCGCCGAAGGCGGCGATCGCGTTCAACACGAGCGGCGGCGACAGTGTCGAAGCGGCCCAGCGGTGGCTATGAGCCAACAGTGGTGGCTATGAGCCAGCGTGTGTGGCAATCGGTACGGCATGACACGGGGATCGGGGCCCGGCCGACGGGCCGCCACAGGGTGCGCCCGTCTTCCGGAGGAGTGGACGCACCCCGTGGCGCATGACGCAGGATCAGCTGTACCGAGCGGCTGGGATCAGCTGTTCCGAGCGACTGTCGGTGCGCCGCTCTTCGTCGCGTCCTGTCCGTCCGCCGGCGGCGCCGCTCTGGGGGCGTTGCCCCGGGGAGCGGCGGTCAGGGCGGCGGCGAAGCGGGGCCAGACGAGGAGAACGATGGGGTAGATGGCGTAGCCGATGCGGGTCGCGGGCGATAGCAGGATGGCCAGGATCAGGCCGAGGGCCAGCCGGTCGGCGGCCGCTACGGTACTCCGCGGCGGGCGGGCCAGCAGCGAGATCCCCACGCCGAGGGCGCTCAGTCCGATGAGCACCACGGTGACGGCCTTGCCGTTGGGGACGAGAGAGACGATCAGATGCCCAAGCAGGGGGCTCTGGGCGGACGAGGCGGTGGGGCCGAGGCCCAACGGGTAGAGGACGACGTTCTGGTAGAACGCCCCGGTGTCGCCCAGCGCCACGGGGAGGGTGCAGAGCACGGCGATCCCCAGGGCCCCCGTCGCGCTACGGACGGCGGCGCGCCCGCCGCGGGTCACCGCGAACAAGGCGACGAGGACGGGGATGGCGGGCCAGGCGGTCCACTTCAGCGCGGCAGCGACCCCGAGGGCCAGGCCCGCGCGTCCTGCGTTCCCCCGGTGGGCGAAGGCGAGGGCCAGGCATATCAGGCCGATGACGGGCGGGTCGACGCCGCCGATGGCCAGCGGCAGCGCGACGACGGGGCAGGCAATCAGCCACAGGACGCCCATGCCGCCGGTGATGCCGTGCGGCGTGTGGTCCGTGCGCTTCGCCAGCACCCGGACGGTGCCGAGCGCGGCGGCGAGGAAGCCGATGCCGAACCACAACCGGGCACCGGTGAGGGGCGTGTCGCCGAAGAGGACGTGCGGTATGCCGAAGAGCGACATGCCCGGCAGATAGGGGTTGAACTCCGGCACGGTGCGCGGTGTGGCGTGGTACGGGGTTCCGTTGGAGAGCAGCAGGTCCGCTCCTCGTTCGACCACCCCGACCTCCATCTGGGCCGTGCCGACCACCGTGAGGTACGTCAGGGGCACGACTGCCGCGCCGAGGACGGCGATCACGGCGGGGACGCGGGCCCATGCCTGGGTCGAGCGTGCCGCGACCGCGGCGGCGCAGCCGTATCCCAGTGCGGCGGCCAGCCCCCATGCCTCTTGCGCGGTGCCGGGCGGAGAGGACAGGCCCACCGCCAGCGCCACCACAGCGGACACGGTCAGGATCGGCCAGTCCCAGCGCCGTCGTGGGGACGGCGCGGATGAGGGGGTAGTCGTCAGCATCGCCCGCGGACCTCCCGGCGCATCCGGGCGTCCGACCGGCTGGAACGCGGTCCGCACGCGGGCAGGCAGAGACAAGGGTGTGGGGGAAGCGAGATGATCACTTCCCCCACTCTACACGCCGTGTATACATGCAGTGTGTAGCGGGTGTCCGCACGCCCCCTGCAACCGGCCGGGGAGCACCCCTCGGTCACCTTTTTGCGCGTCAACTCCTCCTAAGAATCAACGGAGTTGACGGTTATCCCGACCCCGCGTCAGTCTCCGTGACGACGTGCGCCCCGTCGTCCAGAACTCCGCAAGCGTGCGCGGCACCCTCACCAACCACGCAGAGGGCCTCCGTGCGCTGGAGCGCCGGAAAGCACGCCCCGTCCCTGGCCTTGTTCACTGCGCTCGGCACGGCAGCCGCCGAACTCCAACGCGCCCTTTCCTGGCCCCACTTATGGGGTCGACACTGGTGGAGTCGACACTCACGGAGCCGACATGCGCGATTTCCTCCGCAACAACCCGGTGATGGTTCGCTCGATCACCGTCGCTGTCCTGTCCCTCATCGGGACCCTCGTACCCGCCCTGGCCGACATGGCTGTCAACGAAACCGTGATCGGTGCCGGGGTCGCCATCGCATCCGTATGGCTCGGCCTTGGCGCCCACCAACGCGTGACGCCGACACACAAGATCCCCGACCCCGACAACAACACTCAGGACTGACTGTTTCCAGCCATCGACACATAAGCCCCTTACCGGCCCCGCCCGGTAGGGGCTACAGCCTTGCCCTGGACCTGCCGCCGCGGAATGCGGAATGCGGAATACAGGACGGTAAAGCCCCACTTGCGACGTAGCAACTACTTGCCGCGCAAGCCGCCGCAACTGCGGCACAAGGAGGTGCAGAAGGCGCCGACGGAAGGCCATCTACCTTGCATGTTCCCCCGGGTGGGGTGGCGTCATCGTTGGGTTCGGATCCTCGCTACGCTCGGGCCAGCACGGGGCCGCCGGCTGGCCTGACACGAACGATCTGGACGGGGAATTTCCATGCGCTACCTGGTACGCGATCGCATGCTGGCCTTCCATGAGGAAGCCTGGATCGAAACCGAGCACCGGGAGAAGCTGTACAAGGTCAACCGGAAGCTGCTGCGCCTGCGGACCACCTTCGACTTCGTGGACACCCAGGGCAACCAGATCGCCAGCATCGTCAAGAAGGCCCTCACCTTCCACCACACCATCCTGATCAAACAGAACGATGAGGTGGTGGGCTGGATCAGCAAGCGGACGTTCAGTCTCTTCGGGGACCGGTTCAAGGTCAGCCTGCGAGACGGGCGGCGGCTGCGGATAGTCGGGAACTTCTGGGACCGGGAGTTCGACATCCAGCACGACGGCACCACCCTGGCGCACATCTCCCGGCGCTGGTTCAGCATTCGGGACGCGTACGCCGTCGACGTGATGGGCCCGCAGGACGACACGTTGCTGGTGATCCTGGCGGTGTGCGTCGATCACACCCTCCAGGACCTCAAGGACGAATAGCTCGCCAACCCTGCGCACTTGCCGCTGTCGGCATCGTGAGACGTTCCGCGAGCGCCGCTACGGGCGGGCGGGCGCGGTGGCCACGCGCATGCGGGCGCGGAGCGTGCGCAGCGTCCCGTCGAGGAGCTCGGCCGGGGACGGCAGGATGTTGAGGGCGACGGTGCGTCGGACGATGTCCGCGCCCTGTCGTTCGATGCCGCCGAGCAGGTGCTGTTTGGCGATCAACGGTGGGCGGAGCAGGAGTTGTTCCTCCGCCCCGGCGTGGCGCAGCGCGTCCTGGGCGATGTTCATCGCGGTGCGGGCCTGTTGGCAGGCGTGGGCGACGAAGGCGCGTACGGCCGGGGTCTGTTGTCCGGATTCCAGGTCGGTGCGGGTGACACCAAAGCGCGTCAACATGGTTTGTGGGAAGCGCAGTTGACCGTGGCGCAGGTCCGCGGCGAAATCGGCGAGGTCGTCCACGCGTTGGCCCGCGTCGGCCACGAGCCGCAACAGGGTGTGGTCAATTCGGTTCGAGGCGCCGTGACTGCGGGCACTGCAGACGAGGTTGAGGTAGGTCACGGCGGCACCGTCGAGGCAGCGGTAGTAGTCCTCGTTGGTGGGGTACCCCGCGAAGGAGAGGACCTCCGCCTGCCCCACGAGGTAGTCGCGAACGTGAGCATGCGGAACGCCGTTGACCGCGACAGTGTGCAGGAAGGCCCGCACCAGTACGTGGGGGGAGGATCCGTTCGTCAGCGCGTTCGCGACCGCTTCGGCCCAGGCGTGGAAGCGGCCGCTGTGGCTATGGGCCGGGGGGAGGTCGGCCAGGTCGTCGGTGTGTTTCGCGAAGGCGATAGCGGCGAGGACGTGGGGTTGCCAGGCTGGCGGCAAGATCGTGCGCACCCCTGGGTAGGAGAGCGGTTCCACGCGGGCCACATAGTGCGCCGCTGTGGTGTAGTCCGCGCGCAACGCTTCGACGTCAATGCCGCCGGCATGCAGAGTGCGACTCCAGAGCACCATTGTTGACGGTCTCCCTCCATGGCTTGAACTGGCGGATGACGCCGCCCCCACCCGGGTAACACCTATCCAAACCAGTGCAAACACATGCAACGCACATGAGGAGGATGGATGAGGACAGACACCGCGGCACGGCACGTCGCGTGCATCATGGACGGCAACGGTCGTTGGGCACAGCAACGGGGGTTGCCGAGAACACTCGGACACAAGGCCGCCGAGAGCGCCATCGACGCCGTGATCAAAGCGGCCCTGGAAGAAGAGGTCGCCTGGCTGACCCTGTTCGCGTTCTCCACCGAGAACTGGTCACGCCCGCAAGAGGAGGTCTCCTCCCTCATGGACATCGGCTACCAGTTCCTGCGCAACAAGGTCCACGAGTGGCACCGCGCCGGCATCCGGTTCCGTTGCCTGGGCGAGCCGTCCTCCCGGATCTCCGACGGCCTGCGCCAAGAGCTCCAGTACGCCCAGCAACTGACGCAGGACAACGACAAGATGACGCTCACGGTGGCGGTGAACCACGGCGGCCGCAGTGAGATCGTGCGCGCGGCGCGCAACCTGATCGAGGAACAGGTCCCGGCCGAGGAGGTGACGGAGGAGAGTTTCGGCCAGCATCTACCGAAACCCGACATGCCGGACGTGGACCTCGTCATCCGCACCTCCGGCGAACACCGGTTGTCCAACTTCGCGCTGTGGCGGTGCGCCTACGCCGAGTTCGCCTTCCCCGAGGTGCTCTGGCCCGACTTCCGCGCCGAACACTTCCGACAGGCTCTTGCCCTCTACGCCCAGCGACAGCGCAGATTCGGCGGTGTCACCGGCTCGATCCCCCAACCCCGTTCCCCCCAACCACAGTCACCGGACGGCCTCGTGGCGTCGCTGCCCTGCCTCTCCAACGTCCTGAGCCTCCCCGGCGGCATCGCCACCCGGCTCGGTGGACACCTGCTGACCGGGTTGTACGACACGGCCCGGTACGCCAAGGCCCAGCTGGAAACCCGTCCCACAGCGCGGCTGTGACCTCTCCATTGATACCGCCCGCCGCCACGTACCGAGCCGGCACCTGCGGCCCACGCGGTCAAAGCGGGGTAGCCGCCCGCCAACTCGCCCGGCCTGCGGGGTCATCACCCACACCCGCTCGGGCTCGCCCGGCACCGATCGGGCCTTGGGTGACCAGGTAGGTCGCACTGCCGGCTCGGACGTGTGCGGTGGCGAGCCGTTCGAGGCGACGGCTTCTCAGGTACGCCGAGACAAGAAGGCGACCAGCCCTATGTAAGAGAGAGCCGCGGTGGCCACGAACCAGAAGTACGGGTCGCCGCTCCGCCCGGACGCCAACTCACCAACAAAGGCACACAGATTCCCCACGGTCAGCACGATGCCCGTGCCGGCCCACGCCCACCCTCCGATCCGGGCGAAGCGCTCGTCGGGCTCCTTCTCCGTGACGCCCTGATAGGTCTCGCTCCGGCGCCCCAGCAGCACCAAGGCAAGGCTGCAGACCGCCAGGATCCCGAACACCACCAGGCCGCGAGCGAGGTGGCCGCCGAAAGCCGCGGCCACGAGGCAGGCGCCTCCGACGGCAAGGAAGAAGCCGGGGACGGACCGCCTGGCCGCGTTACTGCTCATCTGCTGGGCGCTCCTCGACATGAAACATCTCCTCAACGCTGACCTCGAAGAACTTGGCCATGGACAGAGCGAGCGGCAGGGAAGGCGTGTACCGCTCGGTCTCGATGGCATTGATCGTCTGCCGCGAGACCCCTAGGGCCGTACCTAGCTGCCCCTGGGAAAGCCCCCGCAACGACCGCAGTTTCCTGACGCTGTTCCGCACGTGTAAAGCGTACTTGTCACCCCTCGACGCATGTCAAGCTCGCTTTACAGGGGGCAGGAACCGCACGACACCTCAGGCACTTCGCTCGCCGCGCTCACCACACTGGCCAATCCCACCCCGGGCGACTACTTGGAGGTCGCCACGCCATCCCGGCCCCTGCTGGTCACGCCGCCAACGACGCCGATTCGATTGATCCCGCTCAGTGCCGTACAGTTCATCGTGTCGACGCGGGGTGGAGCAGCTCGGTAGCTCGCTGGGCTCATAACCCAGAGGTCGCAGGTTCAAATCCTGTCCCCGCTACTCAAGTGTGAAGGCCCGGTGGTATCCACCGGGCCTTCACTGCGTTCAACGTCGCATCGGGCCGGCGCTCCGCGACCGGGCCGACCACCCCCGTCGGGCCGTCTGCGTCGGATCGCCGGTCAACTGGCAGCTTCGAGGCCGATGTTGGGTTGCTACCGCCGGAACGCGGGAACCGGCGTCAAAGCTCCGAAGCAGCCGGTGCTCCTGCGCGGCGCTGGTGCCGACCCCGCCCTATACACCTGCGGCGCGGTTCCCAGGAGTGGAATGCAGGAATGTGGGCGAATCTCCGTCAGGAGCATTCCGTGGTCGGCAGGATGAGGGCATGGACCATGGGGATGTGAGGCCGGGCGGGGTGCGACCGATGGTGGTGCGGGTTCCGGTGGAACCGGTCGAGGCCGCCGTGGAGGCCGACGCAGTTGACGCCGCGGTTCTGGCCGGCGATGTGGCGGTCCGCGGCCCGCTGTTCGGCGTGGCCGCGCAGGATGCGGACGACAAGCCGCGGTGGCGGCTGGTGGTTTCGGTAGCAACAGGCTGTCCGCAGATGGCCCGTGACAGCCTGAATTCGCTGCTGTGGTTCCGTGCGAAGGACGAGGCCCAGGACAGAGCGGAGCGTCGTGCCCTACTGGCGGCGATCGCCCGGCTGGAGAGCGAGCCCGTCGACGAACTCACCGTGCTTGGCACCCGCTACCGGATCGTCCGCGCCGAGGAGTACGTCGGCATGGGCCCGGACGGCATCGAGCGGCCGCGCCCCACCGACCCGGAGCCCGTCTCTCCGAACTGGGACCGTGGCTCCCGGGACGGGAAGTTCGATGAGGGTTTCGTGCTGGATCCGGATGCGCCGGTCACCCCCGCCCAAGCCGCGGAGCGGCTGACGCTGCGCGGCATGGCCTACGTAGGCTCTCAATACCCCGACGACGTGCTACTCGACTCGCATCGGGCCGTGACCACCCACCCTGACATCCTGCTGCTCCCCGCGACGTTCAAAATCGTGGAGCGGACCGGGACGGAGTGGAAGTCGGGCAGCGGCCTCCACGTCAGTGCGCATGATGCCCGGAAGACGCTGGACTTCTCCCTGACGTGGTGGGAACCGCGCGGGCGCGGCCTGATCCCCATGGAAGCCGACCACACTGTCGACGCCCGTAGCCAGGTCGCCGAGGACCCTGAAGCCGGGGACGGGGAGTTGGCCGCCTACGCCGAGGCCGCCGACCAGCTACGCGCCGGCCGGGTCAACCAGCTGGAGGTCCTGGGCACCGTCTACCGGATCGGCCGCGTCCGACGCCTGGTGCGCTGGGGGCCGGACGGCCCCGAAGGACCGCGCCCGTCCGATGTCAACCAACAGCCGCCCAGCCGCATTCACCTCCCGCTCGACGAGGACGGCAACATCCAGTACGAGGACGAGGGTGAGGATGAGGATGAGGATAAGGACGGCGGCGAGGGCTGATTCGGTGCCTGTGGGCACGGCGGTGAGCAGGTGGCCCCGCTAGGTCCTGTCGTCAAACTCCCGTCTGCCGTGCGGCGCCCGGCCCGCACTCTCGCCGCACCGGGCGACGACCCCAGTACGTCCAGTACAGGGGCCGCCGCCCGGCACGCCGAGAGCACGCACCGACCACCGCCCGGCCCGCCCTCCGGGCGAACGACGGGAGTTTGACGACAGGACCTAGCGGCCATCGAGTGCACGGCGCAGCAGTGCTGCCGTGGTGCCGGCGGCCGCTCGCTCCACCTCGTCCTCGCTTACCTGGGCACGCTCTTCCAGCAGCACCACGGCCGCCTGCAGCAGGCCGGCCTGCACCGGCACCGTCTCCAGTGCTGTCAGCACGGCCGCGGCCTGCTCCGCGGCCGGCACGGCGCCGCTTTCGGCCTGCGGAATGAGCGCGTTGACGCCACGTCCGAGGGTGCGGTCGCGGGGCGACGGGGACGGGGACAGAGACGGGGACGGGAGGGTGGTCACCGGTACATCATCCCACCGACCATCGGCACTCAGCGTTGCTCCGAAGGCAGGCCGCTCCTGACCGTGGCCGTGAACGACCGGCTCCTGGAAGGGTGTTGTGCGACGCACGCCGGGCGATGGGCAGCCCCGACGAGGAACCGCGCCGGGCCCCTCCCGACATCGGCAGCGCCCGCAGGCCGGCCTGGCCCGGCCACCGAGTCCTCCGACACCTCGCCCGCCACCCCGCCAGCGCGGCGCGCCACGACCGACGGGCAACAACAGACAGCCGACTCCGACCCACCAGGGCGCTTTGCCCCCTTTGTATAGATATCCTGCGAAATGTGAACGAGTCTGAACGACCGCGGCTCCTTCAATACGACCGGTGGAGGCTTGTGCGGCTCTCGCCGGTCGTCCTGACCTGCGTCATCGCCGGCCTGGCATACACCACTCCCCCGGAGACGGCCTTCAGCCGCCTCCTGCCCGCAGCACCGGCCCTCGCCGCCGCCATGTGGCCGGTGCTCCCCACCGTCCTGCTCGGGACGGTCTGCCTGCTTCTCATGATCGGCCTCAGCATCGTCTTCCCCGACCTGGGAACATGGTGGACGGCCTCGGGAATCATCGCGGTCACCGTGGCGGCCGCGTACGGAAGCCACGTCCGACTCCAACGCGAGCGGACCCTCTTTCACGTACGGCTCGTCGCCGACGCAGCACAGCAGGTGGTGCTGAGCCCGATGCCCCGCCGCATCGGGAGCATCGAGATCGAGTCGCTGTATCTCGCGGCCGCTGCGGAGGCCCGTATCGGCGGGGACTTCTACGAGGTTGCCGACACGCGATACGGGGTCAGGCTGCTCATCGGCGATGTGCGCGGCAAGGGGCTGCCGGCAGTGGGAGCGGCCGCGGCGATCGTCAACTCGTTCCGGGAAGCGGCCTACAGCGAGGCCGACATGGTCAGCGTCGCGCGCCGGCTGGACGCCAGCAGCACCCGCTACAGCGTCGCCTTTCCCCTCGACGGGCCGGTGGAGCGCTTCGCCACCGCCCTCCTCGTCCAGATCCCGCACGAAGGCGGGCGTATCGAGATCCTCAACTGCGGACACCCACCACCGCTGCTCCTGAACGATGGGGAACTTTGCCCCCTCGAACCCACCAGCCCCTCCCCGCCACTCAACCTCGCGGAACTGATCGGCGATCACTACACCATCGACGCCTTCGACTTCGCCGTCGGTGACCTGCTGCTTCTCTACACCGACGGGGTCTCGGAGGCCCGCGCCCGCGACGGCGGGTTCTTCCCACTGGCGGCCTGGATGCGCCAACAACCCCTGTCCTCGCCCCACGAGCTGCTCGCGGCCCTTCACCGCGACCTGCTCCGCTACAACAGGGGGCGCCTGAACGACGACATCGCCGCCCTCGCCGTGCGCCTGCGCGAGCCCTCGGAGTAGGTCCAGGCCAGGCCACGGCCCTGCGACTTCACCAGGCAGGCCGCATGGGAGCGGGACTTCCCAACGTGCAACAATCAACGGCTTGCGCAAGTAGCTAAGTTGGAGGCGATAGATGGCCGACAGGGTCAGCGGTGTGGTCCGGTGGTACAACCAGGTCCGGGGCACCGGCTACATCGATGGGGACGACGGTCGTGAAGTGCGGGTGGACCGCCAGGCCATCGAGGACGGGACCTTCGTGGTCGAGGGGCTGCGGGTGACCTATGTACCCGTGGAGGACGAGAACGGCTGGCACGCGGAGCACTTGAACATCGTCCGGCGCCCTTCGGGAGCCACCTCTCACGGGTAGCCGGCGCGTCCGGCGGCCTCCGGGGGGGGAGGACCGGCCCGTTCACCGGCGCTCGGCTTGGGTGGGCGGCAGGTCGCCGGTGTCAGCGGGGCACGCCGAGGCCGTCGAGGACGATATCTACGGCCCGGTCGAGCGCTTCGCCGTCGGCGAGGTTCGTGGCGTGCACGAGGGCGCGCAGGAGGAGGGAGATGTCGTCGCCGGTGACCTCGGGGCGTGCGGCGCCGGCGGCCTGGGCGCGACGGAGTGCACCGTCGACGGCCGCGTGGAGGGCGTCGGCCGCGTGGAAGGCGTCGGCCGCGTGGAAGGCGTCGGCCGCGTGTACCTACTCGGAGACGCCGCGCACATCGTGCCCCCCATGAGCGCGAAGGGCATGAACCTGGCCCTGCATGATGCCGACGCCTTCGCCACGGCCGTGCTCCAGCAGGTCAAGGAGCAGAACGCGGGCCTGCTGGAGGCGTATTCCTCGACCTGCCTGAAGCACGTCTGGAACTACCAGGCTTTCGCCGTCTGGTTCACCGACCTCATGCACGACGCGGGAGACGTCTCCTCTCGCGGCGAGTTCCAACGCCGCCTCGCCCGGGCCGAGTTCGAGCGCCTCTACGAATCCGCGAGCGCCAACCGGCTCTTCAGCGAGTTCCTCACCGGCCTGAACTGAGCCTGCCTTCCTGGTGAAGGGGACCGGGACAGTGGGGCTGTCTGGGCAGCCCAGGCATGCAGCCCCTGTCACCAACGCCCGCAGGGGTCGGGAGGGCTACCGGCCCCGACCCCTGCGGGCGGTGCGTGCGCCGGTTCATGCCTGGTACTCGGTGAGGTCGATGGTGTGCACGCGCAGCGGATGGCCGTACTCCGGGTGGGCCGTCTCGCGCTCCAGCACCATGCCGAGCTTGCGGATGACGTTCTCGGAGGCGGTGTCACCCACCCGACTGATGCTGATGACGCGGTCGAGACCGCGGTCCTGGAGCGCGAACTCCAGCGTGGCCTGGGCGGCTTCGGACGCATACCCCTGGCCCCAGAACTGTGAGCCCAGCCGCCAGCCGATCGCCACGGCGGGCCCTACCTCCGGCAGGAACTCAGGCACGTACAGGCCCGTGAAGCCGGCCAGTTCCCCCGAGGCCAGCAGTTCGACGGCGAAGAGCCCGAAGCCCTCCTCGTCCCACTCCTCCTCCCCTCGCTCGATGTCCTCGGCAGTGTGCTCCAGGTCGCGCACCGAGCCGTCGTCCACCCAGCGCATGACCCGAGGGTTCGCGTTGATGTCGGCCATGGGCACGAGGTCGTCGTCATGCCATTGACGGAGCAGGAGGCGGGGGGTGCGGATCTCAACCATGGCCCCATCCTGCCGAAGGCAGGGTACCCGCCGGAAATCGGCACCCACCGTGCCGCCGCTCCCGGGGCCACGGCAGTACGGTTCGGAGGCAGGGCTCCGCCCCAGGGGCGTCGAAGACGTCGCCGCGTAGCATGGCCTCTCCGGCGCGCACCTCGTGGTGAGGGCGCGACCCTTCTTCAGCGGGAGTGTGAGCTGTGCTGCGCACCATGTTCAAGTCCAAGATCCACCGGGCCACCGTGACCGAGGCCGATCTGCACTACGTCGGGTCGGTCACCATCGACGCCGCGCTGATGGAAGCCGCCGACCTGCTGCCCGGCGAGCTGGTCCACATCGTCGACATCGACAACGGCGCCCGCCTGGAGACGTACGTCATCGAGGGCGAGCGGGACTCGGGCGTCATCGGTATCAACGGAGCCGCCGCGCACCTGGTGCATCCCGGCGACATGGTCATCCTGATCAGCTATGCGCAGGTGGACGACGCGGAGGCCCGTGCGTTGCGGCCGAAGGTCGTACATGTCGACGAGGGCAACCGCATCGTGGCCCTTGGCACCGACGCGTCCGAGCCGGTGCCTGGCAGCGACACGTCGCGCAGTCCGCAGGCTCGACTGCGGTGACCTCGTCGTGCGGGGGTCCGGGCTGCCCGGTGGGGGCCCCTCGTTGGCGTCGGTCCTACCCAGGAAAGCGGAACAGGGGCGGTGGGACCAACTCGGCTCCCACACTGGTGAGTTGCCGGCCCAGTCGGAGCGACGGGTCAGTGACGAAGTCGATTTCGGCATCGCCCGGCGGGAGTTGCCGAGTATCGAGGTGTGGCTGTCGGCGCCAAGAACGACCGCTGCCTGGTGAGTACGGCAGGTTCGAGGACGGGTCGGCGCGGTGGACGTCGGTCAGACGGTCAGTGCGCGAAGCATGACCGTGAAGTTCGGGGAGTCCGGGAACGGTTGCTGGTTTCCGGCCTTCCGGTATCCCCACGACGCGTACAGGGCCTCCACCTTCGGGTGGTTGGCGTCGACCAAGAGCGCAGCCAAGGCTTCCGGACGCTCCGCCAACAGCGCTTCATGCAGCCGCTGTGCCGTGCCGGTCTTCCGCCACTTCGGCCGGACCATCAGCTCAGACAGGGCGAAGGTCCACGGGTCGGTCGGTGCCGGGTCAAGGAATCCGCGCCACCACTCGTGTCCCTCGACGGCCGGGGCGCCGTACGCGAAGCCGACAGGTTCGCCGCCGTCGTAGCCGACGACGCAGGCGAATCCCGGGCGGGCGGACCATGTGTTCACAAACCAGCCGAAGCGTTCGCGGGTGTGGAACGGGTCGTCTAGCTGCTCGGCGTAACAGTCGTCGTGTACGTCAAGCAGCATCGCGCGGATGCGGTCGATGCCGTCGACGTCGTCGGTGGTGGTGGTGAAGTGGCGTAGGTCGATGCTCACGAAACGGTCTCCGGGAGATGGGGTTTCCGCGCTGGGTAACCGATGCGTTACGACGCGTCCTTGGGGGCTTCTTAGGGGCAGTGCCGCACACCGTGCAAGAGCGGGTCTGCGCCACGGGGCCTTCCCTCGCTACCAGGGGCCTGCCGGTCTGGGGCGAGTTCCATTTCCGCGCGGTGTGCGGTTGCGGGTGGCCAGGACGGCGGAAGCGCGCGGTGCGAGAGTGACAGTGGGGATGTCGCCGAAGGGTGGGTGCGGCGCTGCTGTTGGAATTGCTCCCGCTTGTTAGCGGCTCAGCGTGGTGGGGAACGCGTGGGGCGCAGGGGAACGCGTGGGGCGCAGGCCAAGACAGCCGCGCAGCCACGAGGAGGTGGAAGACCGTGGGACACCACGAGGACGTGATCGCGGAGCTGACCAACGACCATCGGGAGGTCGCGTCACTGTTCTCCCGGTTCGAGGACACGCCGCCCGGCGGCGCTCAGCGCAGGCAGCTCGCCGACGAGATCACGATCGAGTTGGTGCGGCACTCGGTGGCGGAAGAACAACATCTCTACCCCGCGGTGCGGGAACACCTGGAGGACGGAGACGCCCTGGCCGATCGGGAGCTCGCCGATCACGACCGGGTCGAACGGCTCCTGAAGGAGTTGGAGGCCCGCGAGCCCGACGACCTGGACTTCGACCGCCTGATGGTGAAGCTGCGTACCGAGGTGACCGCGCACGCCCGCGACGAGGAGGACGAGCTGTTCGTCCGGCTCCGGGAGGGCGTCCATCCCTTCGTCCTCGAAAGCCTGGGGAGGAAGGTCCGCGAGGCGAAGAAGACGGCCCCCACTCGCCCGCACCCTTCCGCCCCGACCACGCCGCCGGTGAACAAGCTGCTCGCCCCGGGCCTGGGCCTGGTGGACAGGGTCCGGGACTACCTCTCGGGCCGTGGTTAGGGGCACTCGCCACTGCGGGCTGACCGCCTGGCTGCGCGTCGCGGCCCTGGCCGAGTGGCCCGACCACGGAAACGGCCCGGCACGACCCACCACTTCCCGCCCTTCCTCGCCCGTCTTCGCCACCGCCAGCCCCACGGACCGCCCCGGGTAGCGCCGCCCAGACGCCCGGGCTGAACTGAAACGGGAGGCGACTGCCCGCGCGTCGCGCGCAGCGGAGGACACCGGTCCGCCGACGCGGACCGCCGCCGTCCCCGTCACTCCACGCACCACCCGTCCAAAGGAGGTCCCCATGCCTGCGGGTTCCAGCAAGAAGCGTGAGCGCCAGTACGAGCACATCAAGGAAAGCGCCGAGCAACGCGGCGAATCCGCCGAGCGGGCCAAGGAAATCGCCGCCCGGACCGTGAACAAGGAGCGGGCCCGCTCCGGCGAATCCCGCACGGCGAGCAAGGTCTCCACACAGGACCCGAAGTCCGCCTCGCAACGCGGAGGCGAGCGCTCGCACCGCGGCGCCCAGGGCCCGACGAAGGACCAACTGTACGAAGAGGCGAAGAGGCGCCACATCGACGGCCGGTCCTCGATGAACAAGGACGAGCTGCGCCGAGCCCTGGGCCGCTGAGCCGTGCGGCGACGGCAGCTACCCCGTGACGCGCACCGGCCGGCTCGTGTGGGGCGGACGCTGTGAGGCCGGGTCGCTCATCCGGCACAACCGCCGGGTGAGCACGGCATCGTGGCGTGCCGCGAGGCACTGGACGATTCGGTGCGGGCCGGAGCTGGCCGGACACGTCCGACGGCACTGGCAGCCGGCGGCTCGCCGCGGAGCGATCGCCCGCCGCCACGAACCTGCCGCGGGTGTCTGGGAGTTGGCACCACGCGCGTGGACGCACAGCCGGCCAATCTGCGCAACCGGGCTGGGCCTGCCCACATCCCCACGAAAGGCAGCAGTCCCCATGCGGCAAACGGTCGTCATCACCGGAGCGAGTGGCGGCATCGGCCGCGCCACCGCCCGCGCGACCGCGGGAAGAACCGATCGGAAACCCACCGTCACCGTTCGCAACGGTGCGTCACTGTCAACTGCCGCTGGGGCCCCGGGCCGAACCGGGAAAAACTCCACGGGGATGCGACGGTGCGGTAGCTCCGTGAAACTACTTGAGTGGGGTGCATCTGTTGGAGGAGGGAGAAGCATGTTGGGGCGCATTCTTTCCGCCATCGCAGGTAGTGGTGCTGCGCTACTGGCAGTTGCCGTGATCGGCTCGACAGCTGCTCCCGTCGAACAGTATGCCGTTGCGGCATCACAAAGCGTGTCTGCCGATGCCCCCGTGAAGGCGGACCATCCGCCGTGCCCGTGGGAGAAGGGCTGCCAGAGCAGCGAGGGGCGTCGAGTCGAGTTGAAACGGAACGTCAAGGTCAACGACGAGGGCGACACCCTGGATATGTGGTGGGACCACACCAGGGATTTCCGCGACAACTTCTGTGCCAACGTGATGACTCAGGCTCCCCAACACGGAGGCAGTTTCTGCGGGGGACTCAAACCGCCGATGTAACCGATGGGTGAGGGGCACGACGAAGAGGGAGAAGGTACCTCCCCATGTCACACCACACTGCGACAGCATCGGGAGCACTCTGGGCGGCCAGGTGGGCAGGAGCACTGTTGTGCCTGGCAGTAGCCGTCATCCATGTCGTGGACCAAGGCGGTATCACGATGACGAGGGACCCCTTCTACATCGGTGTCGCCTACCACGTCCTGGAGATCGCGGCCGTGGTCTCCGCTGCGGTGCTCCTCATCGGCCTCGTCCGACTGGGATGGCTACTGGCCGCCGGGGTCGCCATCGGCCCCCTGCTGGGCTACCTCCTCTCCAGAGGGCCGGGGCTGCCCAACTACCGCGACGACATCGGTAATTGGACCGAACCGCTCGGGCTGCTCAGCCTGGCCGTCGAGGGAGCCCTGCTCCTGCTGTCGGTGCCGCTCTTCGTGCGGAGCCTGCGCCGCAGAACCCACTGAAGCACCACGAGCCAGCCGGGGTTGACGGGTCCCGGGGCCCGTCACCTGGTGCATGCTCCGGAAGTCCGGACGCTGCGGTCGCCAGACAGAAAGACAGACAGACAGGCTTGCCCGAAACCTGACTTGTCCCGACTCGCCCGCCCTGCCAGGGTCGCTCCCAACTCCTCCGCAGAGAACGGATGCCCCGATGCGTCGTGCCTTCCTGCCCACCGTCGCCCTCGCCGTCGCGGCCCTGTTCACGGCGGGCACCGGCACCGCCCAGGCAGCCGCCGCCCCCGCCGCGACCGGCTCCCTCAACTGTGTCAATGCCTACCTGGGCGTCAACAACGGCCAGCCCTTCTACCACGTGCAGTGCGGCGTGATCGGCCAGGCAACGTGGTACGCCAACGTCGCCTGCTCGGACGGCAGTTTCCACAACGCGGGCCCCTTCACCAACTTCCGTGAGGTGTACGTGTACTGCCCGGCGGGGACCGAGGTGCAGCGGGGCTGGGTCACCAGCAGTTGACGTCGCGGCCGAGGTGGCCGGCGAGGTGGTCGAGGGCGGGTGCGCCGTCGGCCACCGGTCGGGGCGGGGCGAAGGACCCGCCCGCCGTCCGCGGCAGTCCGCCGTAGATCTCCCGCACCACCGGCAGGGCCGCCCGGGCGAGGTCCGGAACGAGATCCCGCGGGTGTCCGATGGCCGTGGCCAAGTCCCAGCCGTGCACCAGCATTTCGATGACCAGTTGCTCGACGAGCCGTCGGCCGGGCGCGGGGCCGTAGCGCTGGTCGAGCATCCCGGGGCGGCGGAAGGCGGCCAGCGCACTCCGTGCGGCGGCCTGGAACGCCGCGCGGTGGTCCTCCCCGAGGTGGTCGGCGGTGGCGTCGGAGCGCGGGGTGCCGTCGGCCAGTCCGGCCCACATCAGGTTCTCCCAGACCAGGTGGGCGAGGAGGGCGCGCACGTCCCAGTCCGCGCAGGGCGTCGGCAGGTCCAACTGGTCGGGCCCGACCGCGCCGACGAGCTCCGCCACCGCGCCCAACGTCCGTTCGCACGCGTCGAGTACGCCGGCGGGCCGCCAGGCATCGGCACCGGCGTCGTACAGGGCGCCGAGCTCCTCGGCCCGGGCGCCGGGCGCGGGGTTGGTGCGCAGCGCAGTCCTCAGCCAGTCGCCGGCCGCCGCCATGCTCGGTTGGACCGGCCAGTCGTTGAGGGTGCATATCAACTGCCAGTACCGCTCGGCCTTGGGCTGAGAGGCGACCTCCAGTTGCTCCAACAGCACCCGGCGGGCGTGTGCGTCGTCGCCGTGCACGGCGTTGCGGGTGCCTGCCTGGGTGGGGATCCAGGCGGTGACGATTGCGGCGACCACCTGGTCGGCCGCGGGCGAGTCCGGCGCGATCCCGTCCCGTAGCGCGGTGTTCACCCGGCGCGTCCAGTCATCGGTGAGCCGCCGGGCGTCGCGCAGCGTGCCCTCGTCGTGCTCGCCCGGGGCGTGCTCGGCGGCGTAGCGGGCCATGCGCCGCATTCCGGTCCGCAGGTCCGGGTCCGCGACCAGTTCGCTGAGTTCGATCCAGGCATCGACCTGGGCGTCGGTGGGGTTGTCGGGCAGGTCCGGGGTGGCGGCCAGCAGTCCGCGGCGGTAGGCCGGTACGTCCAGGTCGGCGAGCGTCTCGGTCACGAACTCCTCGATGAGCGTGCGGCGTTCGGCGGCGGACAGGCGGGCGGCTCGGGTCATGACGGCGAGTCCTTCGGCGGTGGTGGTGCGGCGGGTGACGGAGCGCAGCACCGCCTGCTGCCTGCGCAGCGCGCGGATCTGCGCCTCCAGCGCGTCGACATGGGCCGCGGCCACCTCCGTCAGGCTGTGCTCGCGGTCGAGAACGTCGCGGATGTGCGCCAGTCCCAGTCCGAGGTCCCGTAGGGTCCGGGCCAGTTCCAGGCGGGCCAGCGACTCGGAGTCGTAGACGCGGTACCCGGCGGCGGTCCGCCCGGCGGGCGGCACCACCCCCACGTCGGACCAGTGCCGGATGAGCTTCACCGACAGTCCGGTCCGCCGCGCGATCTCCCCGATGTTCCACAACACCGCGTCGTCGACGTGCATGCGCCCCACCTTTGACTCTCCCATCGTGGGAGAGTCAACCACGCACCGGCCGACCGGGAAGCACGCCGGGTGCGGCCCGGTGGGCGCGGCCGGTCGTCGCTGGCGTGATGCATGGGCACTGTGTCGTTGTTGGAATGGGTTGCTGCTGACGTTGGTTGTTGTGGACGTTGGTTGTTTCTGAAGTTGCCGAATTGGCAACGAGATTCGCGATCGGGGTGCCGTCCGCCGGACGATCGCCGCCGGACGTACCGCACTCGGGAGGACCCATGCCACAGACGCCCACCGCCGACCTCACCCACCGCCTGGTGCCCGCTCCCGCCGGCCGGATCCATCTGGTGGAGCAGGGCACCGGGCCGTTGGTCGTCCTCGTGCACGGGTTCCCGGAGTCCTGGTACTCGTGGCGCCACCAACTGCCCGCCCTGGCCGCGGCCGGCTACCGCGCGGTGGCCATCGACGTCCGCGGCTACGGGCGCTCCTCCCGGCCCGCGGCGGTGGACGCGTACCGGATGCTCGATCTGGTGGCGGACAGCGCCGCGGTGGTGGAGGCCCTGGGCGAGCAGAGTGCGGTGATCGTCGGCCATGACTGGGGTGCCAACATCGCCGCGGCCTCCGCGCTGGTCAGGCCCGAGGTGTTCCGCGCGGTCGGCCTGCTCAGCGTGCCCTACGCCCCGCGCGGCGGACCGCGTCCCAGTGAGGTCTTCGGACAGCTCGGTGGCGACGAGGAGTTCTACGTCTCCTACTTCCAGCAGCCGGGCCGCGCCGAGTCCGAGATCGAGCCCGATGTGCGCGGTTGGCTCGCGGGGCTCTACACCGCCCTGTCCGGCGACACCATGCCCGCACCGGGCGCGCCCGACCCCCACTTCGTGAGCCCCGGCGGGAGGATGCGCGACCGCTTCCCGGTCGATCGTCTGCCGTCCTGGCTGGACGAGGCCGAACTCGACGCCTACGCCGCCGAGTTCGAGCGGACCGGCCTGACCGGAGCCCTGAACCGCTACCGCAACATGGACCGTGACTGGGAGGAACTGGCCGACTACGACGGCGCCCCGATCACCCAACCGTCGCTCTTCGTCGGCGGCGGCTCGGACGCCTCCACCACCTGGCTGGCCGACGCGATCGAGGCGTTCCCCACCACGATGCCCGGCCTGGTCGCGTCGCACATCCTCGACGGCTGCGGCCACTGGATCCAGCAGGAACGCCCCAAGGAGCTCAACCAGATCCTGCTCGACTGGCTCGCCCGCCTGCCCGCCTGACGCATGCCTGTCGGGCGGCCACCCGCGGCGCCTGGTCCCGCGGCCTTCCGGTTTCACCCTGCCTGGCTTACCGCCGGCTGGTCCGGCCAGGGCACCGCGTACGACGGGTCGCCGCCCCGGCCGAGCCGCACGAAGCGCAACAGTTCGCGCACGATGCCGGCGTTGCCCATTGCCCAACCGGTGTGGGGTTCAAGGGAGTTCGGGGTGGCCCGGGGGGCGAGGTTCGACCATCGGACGCCGTCCGCGTCCCGGGTCGCGCGGACGGCGAGGTCCCTGACCAGTCGGCGCGCGAAGTCCGGGCGGTCGCCCTGCTCGGCCATCCGGTCGCAGGCCAGCGCCAGGACGCCGGCGGTGCCGCAGCACCGGCCGTTGTTGTCCCAGAAGCCGGGCCGCAGTCGGCGTGGCAGGCCGGAGTGGGTGAGGGTGCGCCAGCAGCGGTCGGCCAGGCCCTGCCAGGCGGGCTCGTCGAGCGCGTCCCGGAGCAGCCGGAAGACCTGGGCGTCGCCGGCCGGGCCGTGGCACCAGCCGTAGCTGTAGCGTTCGATGAGCTCGTGGCGTTGCTGTGGGTCGGAGTGCGGGACGAGGAAGCCGGCCGGGCCGGCGTCGTTGCGCGCCACGACGCCGGCCACGCCCGCCCGCGCCAGCTCGATCAGATCGGCGCGGCCGGCGGCCCGGCCGATCCGGACCAGCGCATAGGCGATGCCGAGCGTGCCGTGCGACATGTGGTGGTACCGCCAGGACCACCCGGTGCGCGACTCCCACTGCACGCCGCCCGCGTTCCCCGAACTCCGTTCGGCCGTGCGCAGATAGGGCTCCACCGCGAGCACGGCCAGGTCGAGGTCGCCGGCCGCGAGCGCGCCCAGGCCGATGCCGGCGTTGCCGCCGATCAGATCGAACCAGTCACCCCAGCGCGTCCCGTCGAACCGGGCGCGCACCAAGTCCAACGCCCGATCCGCGGCGCCGGCGGCGTCCGGAGCGCCCAGTGCGTTATCGACCGCCCGCAGCGCGAACGCCAGGCCCGCCAGTCCGCCGTACAGGGAGCTGTTCTCGCACTCCTCGACCGCGGCGGACACGCTGCGGGCGGCGCGCAGGGCGGCGTCACCGTAGCGGTCGTCGTCGAAGTGCCGCCGCGCTTCGAGGAGTACGGGGATGATCCCGGCCGTGCCGCCGTAGAGGGCGGGATCGGGCTCGTCCGTGGAAGGCGTGCCGGCCCAGGCCAGTCCGCCGCCCTCGACCTGCCGCGCGCACCCCAACAACCACCGCAGGGCATCCGCCGCCAACGCCTCGACCTCGTCCACCGCTGCCCGCGCCCCGCCCGCCGCCGTCATGCCCCCACTCTGGCACGCAACACGGACCCCGCCCAGACCTCGACCGCACCGAGCCCCGGAACGGCCAACGCCGGCGTTTCGGCCATGAACGCCCCCACGGCGACCCGCTTCCGGTAAGGGTCGGTGCACCCAGCACGAACGTCTTTTCGCTTCCTTGCGGGGCTCGCACCGCGTCCGAAACACGTGAGTTCGAAATTCCCGGTCCCCTCGTTGAGCAGGTCGACACCCCCCACCGACCGCGACTGGAGGCCGCCGTGTACCCGCTCCCCCCTCGTGTGACCGCTCCTCTTCCTGCCACCCCCGATCAGCACGCGCCCTCCCAGGGTCAGGGCATCGCCGCTCCGCGCGCCCACCGTGTCGCCGGCGCGTTCCGCTTGGCGCTGCCGGATACGGGGTGGTCGGCATGAGCGAGCCCACCGATGCGTCCGCCGCCAACGTCCCCAAGCCGCGCACCACTTCGTCGTCTTCGAGCCCCACCAACGAGGCGCCTGGCAACCGTCCGCCCGCGGCCGCTTCGCCCAACACCGCTGCGGTGGCGGGCGGTTCGGGGGCGGAGATGCGGTACGTGGATCTGACCGGCAGTCGGGAGGCGGCCGGTCGCGCCATCCGGATGAGCGACATGGCCAGACGGCTACCGCAGTTGGTGCGCCGGTCGCTGGCGCTCGCCTGGCGGGTCGACCGCGCGGCGACCGTCGGGCTGCTGCTGTGCCAGGGGGCGGCCGGTGTGATGCAGGCCCTGGGACTGGTCGCGATCAGCGGCACCCTGACCGCGCTGCTCACCAGCGGGGACGTCTACCAACGGCTGCTGCATGCCTGGCCGTCGGTGATCCTGCTCGCCGGCGCGTCCGGAGTGCGCGCGCTGTTGGGGATCACCGTCAACTGGCTCTCCTCCCGGCTCGGCCCACTGATGTCGCGCGAGGCCGAGCAGATGCTGCTCACCGGCTGCGCGGAGGTGGAACTGTCCGCCTACGACGAGCCCGACTTCAACCGCGACCGGGAGGCCGCCGACCGCGGGGCACAGGTCACCGGGGATCTGATCAACGAGGGGCAGGACCTGATCGCCTCGGCGGCGTCGTTCCTGGCCGGGGCGGTCGTGCTGGCCGGGGTGCACTGGGCGCTGCTGCCGCTCCTGGTGGCAGCCAGTCTGCCGCAGGCCCTGGCGCAGGTAAGCGCCGCGCGGGTGCGGTACTTGGCCAACCTGCGGAGCAACGGCGATGCCCGCATGCTGTCGGTGCTGCGGTGGCACATCTTCACGCGGGAGGCCGCCGATCAGATCCGTGCCGGCACCATGGCCGCCTTCCTGTCCGACCGGTACCGGCAGACGGTCGCCCGGATCAACCGCGAGGACCGGGCCGCGGCCGACAAGAGCGCCCGCATGTCCCTGACCGGCTCGCTCTGCGGCGGCCTGGGATCGGCCGTGGTGTGGGCGGCAGTTGTCTGGCTGTTGGCGACCGGACACATCAGCGTCGGGCACGCGGGGACGGCGGTCTTCGCCCTCCAGACGGTGGGACAGTCGGTCCGCGGACTGGTCGCCATCGGTGCACGAGCCGTGCGCACGGGCCTGTACATGGATGACTGGAGCGGCTTCCTGGACAAGGCGGGTGGGTTCCGCATGTGCCGCGGCACGGTCCGGCCCCAACCGCCACGGCAGATCGAGCTCAGGGCGGTCTCCCACCGCTACGCCGGCAAGGGCCGCAACGCCCTTTCCGACATCTCGCTCACCCTGCGCCGGGGCGAGGTCACCGCCCTGGTCGGCTTCAACGGATCGGGCAAGTCAACGCTGTCGAAGCTGGTCAGCGGCCTGTACTTGCCAACGGACGGTCAGGTGCTGTGGGACGGCGTGCCCACCGGCGACGCCGACCCACAGGCACTGTGGCAGCAAGTCGCCCTGGTGCCACAGGACTACGCGCACTGGCCGCTGACGGTCCGGGAGAACATCACCCTCGGGCAGCCCTCGCCCCGCGGCGACGTCGCGGTGCATGAGGCGTGCGCGGCCGCCGGTGCCGACGAGGTCGTCGACAAGCTGGGAGCCGGGCTGGACACGCTCCTGGCCCGCGAGTGGCTCAACGGGGAGGAGCTCAGCGGCGGCCAGTGGCAACGCATCGCCCTCGGGCGGGCGTTCTTCCGCCCGGCAGGCTTGTTGGTACTGGACGAACCGACCGCCAACCTGGACCCCCGGGCCGAGTACCGCATCTTCCAACGACTGCGGGACCTGGCGCAGGACCGCGTGGTGCTGCTGGTGACCCACCGCATCACCAACGTGGCCGTGGCCGACCGGATCGTGGTCCTCGACGAGGGCCACGTCGTACAGGAGGGCACCTACCAGCAACTCGCCCACGAACCGGGCCTGTTCCAGCAACTGCTGTCGTATCAGGTCACGTCCGAGACAACCGAAGGCACGGGCGCAGGCACCGACACCGACACCGACACCGACACCGAGGGGGTATCCCCGTGACCGACGCCACCGCGCCAGCCACTGCGGCCGCGAGCCCGGCGACCGCCTGCGCCAGGACCGGCCGTGACGGGAGAGAGCGAAACAGTCACACACCGCTCATATCCAAGGCTGCATATTGAACGCCCCAGAACATATTGATATGACTGCCGGATGGACCTGCTCGCACACCTTGAGGCGTATGTGGCGGCCGTCGACGAGGCCAGCTTCTCGCGCGCGGCCGACCGGCTCGGCATCGCCCAACCACTCCTGAGCCGACGCATCAAGACGCTGGAGACCCACTTCGGCGACGTGCTCTTCGACCGCTCGCGGCGGCAGGTCACGGTCACCGACTTCGGTCTGCTCCTGCTGCCGTACGCCAGGGACGTGCTGGACCGGGCGCAACGACTGCGGCAGGTCGCCCAGTCGGCCAGGCAGTCGGCGATACGCGCGGTCGGTGTGCCCGCCGACTGCGGCCCGGCGGCGCTGGCGCGGGTCATCCGCGCCGGCACCGAGCACGACCTTCCGCTCGGCGTCCATGAACTCCCCCCGGACGAGCGGGTGTCGGGCCTGGCCGACGGGACGCTGGCGTACGCACTGTTGCGGGTTCCGCCGGGGAACGCGGCCCTGCGGGTGCCGCTCGGCCTGGCCTCCGCACCGCCGTCGGACGCATCGTCGAAAACTTCGCCGGATGCGTCGGCGGGTGCGTTGTCGGGTGCCTGGGAGGGGCCCTTCGTCGGCCAGGCAGCGGCTCGGGTGCGGGACCGTCGGCGGGTGGTCCACCTGGAGGATCTGCGCCCCGCGCGCGGGCGTCGCGCTGCGGGCGAACGACCGGGCGAGCGGCCGACCATGGTGCCGATCCTCACCACGGCGGAGGATCACGTCCCGTATCTGCGGGACCGACTGGGGCGGGCGGCCGCGCGGGCCGGGCTGCCGGAGGGGGTGATCCGTCCGGCCGGATCGTTGGCGACCGCGCTGGCCGAGACGCTCGCCGGGCGGGCGACGCTGCTGTGCACCGAACCGTTCGCGCGTCAACACGGCGCGGAGTGGGCGCCGTTGGGCGATGCGTCGCTGCACCGCGGCTACGACCCGGGGGCCGCGCGGCGGCGGGCGGACGCGGCCGAGGCGCCCGACTGGTTGGTCGCACAGCTGGCGGCCGCGGTCGGTGCCGCGCCGCCCAGGCAGGCGGCGGCCCGCACCACGCCGGCGGGCGAGCACGCCCCGGCGCTGCTGGCGGCCCGCGGATGAGCGCCGACGCGGTGGACCGGGCCGCGTGCGTCGCCAGCGGTGGTTGGCTCCGCGACGTTGCCGAGGCGATCGCCGCAGACTGGGAAAGCCTGGGCGTCCGCGGGTCGTTCCTGGCCCGGGACATCGACACCGGTGCGTACCTCGGCTTCGATGTCGACGCGCCGGTGCCGCTCGCTTCGGTGGTCAAGGTGCCGCTGGCCCTGGTCGCCCTGGACCGGATCGCGACCGGGGAGCTCGACGCGGCCCAACCGCTCACCATCGACCCGGCCACCAGCAGCGTCGGGCCCACCGGCCTGGCGGCGTTCCGCTATCCGGTCACCGCGGCCGTCGGCGACCTGTTGTTCATGATGCTGTCGGTGAGCGACAGCGCCAGCGCCGACGCGTTGTTCGGCCTGGTGCCGGTGGTCGACGTCGACGCCCAACTGCGTGCCTGGGGCTGTGCGGACATCCATGTCCGGCACCGGCTCAACCGCATGTACGAGTGCGCCGCCGGTGCCGCCGGCAACGACTTCTCCCTCGCCCTCGAACTGGCCATCCGCGACGACCGCTCGGGCCACCACACCATCGAGACCCTGGATCCGGCCCACGCCAACCTGGGCACCGCCACGGCCCTCGCCGACCTGCTGCAACGCGTCTGGCGGGACGAGATCGCGCACCCGGACGCGACCGCCGAACTGCGCCGGATGATGGGTCTCCAGGTCTTCACCCAGCGCCTGTCGAGCGAGCTGCGCACGGACACCATCCACGTCAGCGGCAAGACGGGGACGTTCCTCCATCTTCGGCATGAGATCGGCGTGGTGGAGGCCGAGTCCGGCGACCGGATCGCGATGGTCGCGCTCACCCGCTCCGACCGCCGGGCCAGCCTGGCACCCGACATCGATCTAGCGATCGGGGCCGCGGCGCGGGACGCCTTCGAGGCACTGCGCCGCTGACGCTTCGGCCGGGCGCGTCAGGCCAACGCCCCGGGCCGTCGGCCCGCCCCACGGTCGAGCAGGCGTCCGATCCGCTCCGCGACGATCTCCGGCCGCTCGGCCTGGATGAAGTGTCCCGAGTCGACCTCCTCGAACCGGCCGTCCAACACCCCTTCCATCCAACGCCGTTGGTGTGCGGCCAGCTCGGCGTGGTGCCGCTCGCGGCCCCGCGCGGGGCGGGACGCCGAGAGCAGGACCGTCGGGCACGTCGGCGGGGCCGGCGGCTCGGCACGGAACCGCGGGATGGCTTCGGCGACGGCCCGCATCTCCCGCCGGGTCTGTGCCATGCCCTCCGGGACGAAGTCCTCGGCGAGCATGGCCTCGTAGGTCTCCGCCGGGAAGACGCGGCGGACGTTCCCGCTGGCCATCCGGGCCAGTGGGCGGAACCGGACCAACGTCTGCGTCACCCCCAAGGCACGGTCGACCTTCCTGGCCGTCTGGGCGAACGTGTCGTAGACGGGCGCGCTCTCCGGCGTGGGGTCGAGCAGCAACAGCCCACTCAGCCGCGGCCCCAGGGCCTCCGCGGCACGGCGCGCGACCAGTCCGCCCATACTGTGCGCGACGAGCACGAACCGGCTGGGCACGACCGCCTCGACCAGGGCGACGAGATCGGCGGCCAGGTCGTCGATGCTCAGTTGCGCGGTGGTCCGACCGCTACGCCCGAGGCCGGCGCGGTCGTAGACCACCGTCCGCGCCCGGCCCGCCAGTTGCGGCAGCACCGCGTCCCAGCAGGTGCGCCCCAACCCCTGGCCCGCCTCGAAGACCACCCGGTCCGATCCGCCACCGGACTCCTCGACGTAGACGGTCCGGCCGTTCACCCGGACCGTCCGCCCCCGTGACTGGCGCATGCGCCCCCCTCCCCAACCGTTTCCAATTTCGGTAATAGTACCGTGCATGAAACAGTTACCGTGCATGAAACAGTAAAGCCATGGACGCCACCGAACTGCTTCTCCACCCGGTGCGCCTGCGCGTGCTGCACGCGCTCGCCGGCGACCGGGCGCTGACCACCTCTCAACTGCGCGAGCGCATGCCCGAGGTGCCGAAGGTGACCCTGTACCGGCACGTCGGGCTGTTGGCCGAGGCCGGCTTCCTGGAGTTGGTCGAGGAGCAGCGGGTGCGCGGCGCCGTCGAGCGGCACTACCGGCTGCGCCGGGACCGCCCCGTCATCGACGCCGACGCGGCGTCCGCGATGTCGACGGACGACCACCGCCGGGGCTTCGCCGCCTCCATGGCCGTACTGATCGCGGAATTCAACGCGTACCTGGACCGCCCCGGCGCGGACCCGGTCGCCGACGCGGTCTCCTACCGCCAGGGCACGCTCTGGCTCAGCCCGGACGAACTCGCCGCCATACACCGCGAGTTGCTCGCGGTCCTGGGCCCCCTGCTCGCCAACGGCCCGGCCCCGGGCCGCTCCCCCTACCTCATGAGCCGGATCTTCTTCCCGTCCGATTCCGAAACGGCGCGCCCGGACGACGAGTAGGGGTCGCGGCGTTTCGGACTGGCGCTAGTTGCGTGGCGTGGTCGGCTTGCCCAGCGCCGCCATGAAGAGGGGGCCTGCCTGGCACGGGCGCACCTGGATATCGGCCCACACGCCGTCGGTCACATACGGCTCGGTCGCCAGCCAGGCATCGAACTGCGCGCGGGACGGGAAGTCCATCACCATCATCGAGCCGACCATCCGGCCCTCGTCGTCGAGGATCGCGGTGCCGAACAGCGCCTGGCCGTTGGCGATCAGCGACGGTCCCTGCGCAAGGTGCCGCTCGCGCGCCGCCAGCCGACGCTCGGCCGCCTGCTCGTCCGTGGCGTCGTGGGCGATGAGCAGGAACTGCATGGTCTTCTCTCCTGTTGCCTGAGGTCCGGCAGGTACCGTAACCCACCGCCTGGTGCGGCTGTGGCGCTCGGCGGGGCTGACGCCCGACGGGCCGGGACGCGCGGTCAACGCCGTCAGCGCCCCGGCCGGTAGTTGCCGTCAGTAGTTCTCACAGAGGGCCGAGGAGGCCGCGGCGGTCATCTTGTCGATGGCTTCCTGGACGTTGAGTTGGACCATGGAGTTGGTCATGACCGCCACGTGTCGGCCGTCGGGGGTTGCCGCGGAGAACGACAGGTAGCCGGGCACACCGCCGTTGTGTCCGAAGGCCACTCCGCCGCAGGGCAGGGGCAGTCGGTCCAGGCCCAGGCCGTACGGGGCGTGGGTGCCCGGGGTCTCCATCTGCGCCAGGCTCCCCCGGGAGACGAGCTTGCCGTCGACGAGTGCCTGGAAGAAGGCGGCCATGTCCCGCTCGGTGGAGATCATCGCGCCCGCGCTGTGGAAGAGGGACGGTTCCAAGGTGGTGGTGGCGTCCTGCCAGTAGAAGAACGGCCCGACGCGGATGCCGCGGTAGCCGTGTACGTAGGGGTCGGCGAGGGTGCGGTCGCCCGGCTCGGGGAAGCGGGTGTCGGTGAGGCCGAGCGGTTCGATGATCCGGCTCGTGATCACCTGGCCCACCGGCGTGCCGGTGATCTTCTCGATCAGCATGCCGAGGATCTGGAGGTTGGTGTTGCTGTACTGGAAGGAGGTGCCCGGCGGGAAGGCCGGGCGGTGGCTCAGCCCGTCGCGCACCAGGGCGGCCAGGCTGTAGCTGCCGTCCGGATTGGCCTGGGGGTTGGGGACGTTGGTCGGGATGCCGCTGGTGTGTTGGAGGAGTTGGCGGACGGTGATGGTGTTGCCGTCGTAGCCGTTGCCGTCGACCACGCCGGGCAGGTACCGCTCGATCGCCGTGTCGAGATCGACCTTGCCGTCGTCCACCAGTTGCAACACCGCGACGGCGGTGAAGGTCTTGGTCTGGCTGCCGATGCGGTAGTGATCGGTGGGCTGGACGGGCCGGTTGGCGCCGGTGGTGCCGGTGCCCGCGTTGAGGCTCCAGGAGCCGGACGGGTCGCCGGCGTAGAGCCCGGCGCCCGGGCCGCCGATTGCCTGGAGGGCGTTGAGCGATGCCTGGGTTGCCTGGTGTCCGCCGTCGGTCGCGGCCTGTGCGGGGGACGGCGGGAGCAGGGCGGCCGTGGCGAGCGCGCCGAGCGCGGCTGCGAGTCTCCACTTACCTAGGTTTCTGGCCATCGAAGCTCCTTTATTGGACTTACGGGTGCATGCACGGCAATGACCGGAATCCTCGTGCATGCGAGGACGCCTGTTGAGGGTGGCTTCGGCCAACTACGGGGCGGTGCGTGGCTCGTTGGTGTCGGACGGGGTGAGGAGGCGGCGGAGCCAGCGGGTGCGGGCGTCCTGGGCGTCCTGGCTGAGGGCCGCCCGTGGGGCGAGGGTGTCGTAGCCGTGGCAGGCTCCGGGCCAGACATGCAGTTCGGCCTGGCCACCGGCCCGCCAGATGGCGTTGGCGTAGGCCACGCCCTCGTCCCGGAAGGTCTCGGCCGATCCGACGTCGAGGTAGGTCGGGGGCAGCCCGGTCAGGTCGGTGGCGCGGGCGGGCGCGGCGTAGGGCGGGAGGTCCGCGGCGCCGTACCGGTCGCCCAACAGGGCCTGCCAGGCGGTGGCGTTGGAGGTGCGGTCCCAGAGGTCGACGCCGGCCATCTGGTGGCTGGAGTAGGTGGTGTTGCGGTCGTCGAGCATCGGACTGACGAGGAGTTGACCGAGGAGTGTGGGGCCGCCCCGGTCGCGGGTGAGCAGGGCGAGCGCCGCGGCCAGTCCGCCGCCGGCGCTCTTGCCCCCGACGATGATGCGGTGGGCGTCGATGCCCAGTCGCGTCGCGTGCGAGGCGGCCCAGGCAAGTCCCGCGTAGCAGTCCTCCACCGGTCCGGGGTACTGCGTCTGCGGCGCCAACCGGTACTCGACGGAGAGGACGGCCAGTTGGAGCGGGAGCGCCACGTTGCGCAACAGCCGTGGGAGTACGGACCAGGCGTTGCCGCTGACCATTCCGCCACCGTGCAGGTAGTACAGCGCGGGCAGCGGCCCGGCGATCCCGGCGGGCCGCGCGCTGACGAGCGTGAGGGGTGGGCCGCCCGGCGCTCCCGGCACGCGCAGCTCCGCCACCTCGAAGCGGCCGTCGGCTCGGAGGTCCCGGACGGTCGGCCTGGGGCGGGCCAGGGCGTCTTGTTGTTGCCTGGCGGCGAGGTTCGCCGGAGTGACCGGGGTCCTCACCTCCTCACCCAACTCCGCGAGTACGGCGCTCAGTTCGGGGTCGAGTGGAGGTGCGGCGCCCATCGGTCGGTGGGGGCGGGGTTCCAAGGGCGCGTCATCAACAGTCATGGCCTGCCGTCCGGGAGTGCTCGCGCGAGGTTCATGCGGCGTAGTCAACCACCCGCCGGGCGGCGGCGACTGCCGCTCGGCGAAGGTCGTGGCGGGACGAAAGTCACAGGTGGGGGGCTTGAATGCGGCCGTGCCAGGCGGCCGTTGAGGGAGGGCGCCGGTGAGCGGCGGCGTCGTTGTCGTGAGGGGGACGGGCCGGCATCGGTCGTGATCCGTATGTGATCAGCGTCCCGTAATGTCCCTTGAGCAATGTTCAAGAATTACGCGAAAAACGCGGGGGACAGTTCATGACGTATCGACGTGCGGCGATACCGGCGGTGGCCGGTGGGCTGCTGCTCACGGCGCTGTTGTGGTGGGCGGGGGCGAGCGTGCACGCGTTGCAGCTGCCAGGCGCCAGCAATCTGGTCGACGGCGAGACCGTCGGGCAACTCCGGGGCTGGCTCCTGCCCTGGGCCTACGACCCGCCGGGCGCGGCCCAGTTCGGCAACGCGATGGCGGGCGGGGACGCGCCCGGGCCCGATGGGGCGAGCTACGCGGCGCTGGAGGCGACCGGGCAGCAGATCCGGTTCGGCGCGGTCCTGGTCTTCTTCTCGTTGGGGGCGCTGTTCCTGCTCCGCAGGCTGCCGCCGGAGCGCGGCCGGACGCTGGCTGCGGTGTTGGCGGTGTGGGCCTGGGGCCTGGTGGCCGGGACGTTGGCGGTGACGGTGTCCGCACCGTGGTCGATCGCCTCAGGGGGGCGCGGCAGTTTCCGTTTTCTGCCGCGGCTGGCGGGGGTGATCGCCTCCGGGCGGGAGGTTCTGGTGGTGACCGCGTTGGTCGCCGCGGTGGCGACCGTGCTCGTGGCGCGGCTGACGGCGAAGGGGGCCGGCCCGGTGCCGCAGGCGGTCGTCCCGACGCGCGCCGCCCGCCTGGCGACCACCGTCGGGACCGCGGTGGTCGCGTTCGCCGTGGTGGTCGTCTCCCAACAGTCGGTCGCCGCCGCGCTCCAGTCGGTTTCCCCGAGCGTCGGGGTGTTGTCGGAACCGGGCGATCTGCTGCGCCAGTGGCTGCTGTTCGGCGCGTGGTCGGGGCCGGGGAGCGCGCCGTTCGGTGCCTGGCTGTTGGACCGCGGCGCGGATGTGCTGCTGCTCGTCGTGGTGTGGTGGGCGCTGCGGCGACTGCCCATGCTGCTCACCCGGGCCACCGTGCCGGCGATGGCGTTGGGCGGGGTCTGTGCGACCGTACTCGGGTTGCTGGCGGGCGAGTTGTTGCGGGTGGTCCGCAGTGCGGTGGAGCTGCCCGGCGATCCGCTGCGCCTCCTGAGCGGCTTCGCCGAGGGCGTCCCGGCCGCGTTGACCTGGGGGCTGGTGGCGGGCGTCGCGGCCGCGGTGACGCTGCGGGTGGTGACGGGCCGCGCGCAGGTCGCCGGCGCCGCGCCGGACGACCCGGAGCCCGCCAACCCGTCGGACGGCCCGGAGCCCGCCAACCCATAGGGGCTGGCCAACGACCGTGGGGCGCCGGCCAGTTGGCGCGGCGCCCCAGTCAGCCCGTACGCCTCAGCTCAGCGTCTGCAGCGACGCGGCGTCGTAGGGCTTGAGCTCCGCGAAGCGGTCGGCCAGGACCTTGGCGGCCCACTCCGGGTCCTGGAGGAGGGCCCGGCCGACGGCGACCAGGTCGAACTCGTCGCGCTCCAGGCGGTCGAGGAGGTTGTCGATGCCCTGGACCGGGGCCCCGTCGCCCTGGAAGGAGCGGAGGAAGTCGCCGTCGAGGCCGACCGAGCCGACGGTGATGGTGGGCCTGCCGGTGAGCTTCTTGGTCCAACCCGCGAGGTTGAGGTCCGAGCCCTCGAACTCGGGGAGCCAGTAGCGGCGGGTGGAGGCGTGGAAGGCATCGACGCCGGCGGCGGCCAGCGGGGTCAGGATCGCCTCCAACTCCTCCGGGGTCTCGGCCAGCTTGGCGCGGTACGCCTCCTGCTTCCACTGCGAGTAGCGGAAGATCACCGGGAAGTCGGGCGAGACGGACTCGCGGACCGCGGCCACGATCTCGGCCGCGAACTTCGTGCGGGCCACCGGGTCGCCGCCGTAGGCGTCGGTGCGGCGGTTGGTGCCGGCCCAGAGGAACTGGTCGATGAGGTAGCCGTGGGCGCCGTGCAGTTCGATGCCGTCGAAGCCGATGCGCTCGGCGTCCGCGGCGGCCTTGGCGAAGGCGCCGATGACGTCGTCCAGGTCGCGCCGGGTCATCGCCTTGCCGCCCTCGGTGCCGTCGACGCGGAGGCCGGAGGGGCCGACGGAGGGGGCGGCGGCGAAGGGCGGCTCGCCCTCCTTGCGGACCGTGCCGATGTGCCAGAGCTGCGGCACGATCGTGCCGCCCGCCTCGTGGACGGCCTCGACGACCTTCGCCCAGCCGGCGAGCTGCTCCTCGCCGTGGAAGCGCGGCACCCGGTCGCTGTTGCCGGCCGACTCGTGGCCGACGTAGGTCCCCTCGGTGATGATCAGTCCCACGCCCGCGGCGGCGCGGCGGGCGTAGTACGACCGCACGTCCTCACCGGCGATGCCGTCCGGGGAGAACATGCGCGTCATCGGCGCCATCGCGATGCGGTTCGGGACGGTCAGGCCGTTGAGCGCGATGGGGCGGGACAGGATCTCGGCCGCGCGGGAGGCGGGGGACGCCGGGACGGTCACGGGGGCTCCTCGTAAATGCCAGTCGGTAAGGGGCACGCATGGGTTGCGTGTAGAAGCCAACCTGACTGGCGGCCCGGGCATTCCGACCGTCCGCTCCCCCGTGACGTGATCCTGACCACGTGCCCCGGCGGGGCGGTCGCCGCCGCGTTCGAACGCATCGCCCACGGCCGCCACACTCCCCCTTACCGGACAAATGGGCGGATAGCCTTCCTCGGCGGTGATCGGCCGGCCCGGAACCGGCGGCCCTCACCCGGCGCCCCAACCCACCGTCCACGAAAGGCCCCCACCACCATGACCGCAGCGCAGACCGTCACGCTCGGGCCCGAAAGCGACCTGTCCGAGGTCTTCGAACTCGCGCAGCAACTGCGCGTGGACTCGGTGCGCGCCAGCACCGCGGCGGGCTCCGGGCACCCCACGTCGAGCCTGTCCGCGGCCGATCTGATGGCGGTCCTGATGACCCGCCACCTGCACTACGACTGGGACGCGCCCGACAACCCCGCCGGCGACCACCTGGTCTTCTCCAAGGGACACGCCTCTCCCCTGCTGTACGCGATGTTCAAGGCGGTCGACGCGGTCAGCGACGAGGAGTTGATGACGACCTACCGCCGCTTCGACCACCGGCTCCAGGGCCACCCCACCCCCGTGCTGCCCTGGGTGGACGTGGCCACCGGCTCACTGGGCCAGGGCATCGGCTACGGCGTCGGCATCGCGCTGGCCGGCCGGGACCTGGACAAGCAGCCCTACCGGGTGTGGGTGCTGTGCGGGGACAGCGAGATGTCCGAGGGGTCGGTGTGGGAGGCCCTCGACAAGGCCGGCCACCACGAGCTCACCAACTTCACCGCCGTCATCGATGTCAACCGCCTGGGACAGCGCGGCCCCACCGAGTTGGAGTGGGACACCGCCGCCTACGCCCGCCGCGTCGAGGCGTTCGGCTGCCGCGCGCTCGTGATCGACGGGCACGACCTGACGGCGATCGACGAGGCGCTGACCACCGCCGCCGACGGCCGGGCACCCACCGTCATCATCGCCAGGACCGTCAAGGGCCGCGGCGTCTCCGAGGTGGCCGACAAGGAGGGCTGGCACGGCAAGGCGCTGCCGGAGGACCTGGCCGACCGGGCCGTCGCCGAACTGGGCGGCGTCCGGCACCTGCGCGTGCGCGGCCCCCAACCGCCCACCGCCGCGCCCCTCCACGTCCCGGCCGCCGGCCCCGTCGAACTGCCCCGCTTCGACGTCGGCGACAAGGTCGCCACCCGCGTCGCCTTCGGGCACGCGCTGGCCGCGCTCGGCGCCCGGCCGGACGTCGTCGCCCTGGACGCCGAGGTCGGCAACTCCACCCACGCCGAGGACTTCGAAAAGGTCCATCCCGAGCGGTACTTCCAGACCTACATCGCCGAGCAGCAGATGATCGCCAGCGCCGTCGGCATGGCCGTTCGCGGCTACCGCCCCTACGCCACCACCTTCGCCGCCTTCCTCACCCGCGCCCACGACTTCATCCGCATGGCCGCCGTCTCCCAGATCACCATGGCGCTGTGCGGAACCCACTGCGGCGTCGAGATCGGCGCCGACGGGCCCTCCCAAATGGGCCTGGAAGACCTGTCGATGATGCGCGCCGTCCACGGCTCCACCGTCCTCTACCCCAGCGACGCCAACTCCGCGGCCGCCCTGACCGCCGCCATGGCCGAGCTCGACGGCATCTCCTACCTGCGCGCCACCCGCGGCGGCTACCCGGTCCTCTACGACGGCGACGAAGCCTTCCCCGTCGGCGGCTCCAAGACCCTCCGCCAGGGCGAGCACGACCACGTCACCCTGATCGGTGCCGGCGTGACCCTGCACGAGTGCCTGGCGGCCGCCGAACTCCTCGCCGGCGACGGCGTCCAGGCCCGGGTCATCGACCTGTACTCGGTCAAGCCGCTCGATGTCGCCGCCCTCGCCCGGGCCGCCCAGGACACCGGCGCACTCGTCGTCGTCGAGGACCACCACCCCGAGGGCGGCGTCGGGGAGGCCGTGCTGTCGGCACTTGCCGCCAGCGGCAACCATCCGGCCTTCACCCACCTCGCCGTCACCAACCTCCCGGGCTCCGGCACCACCGGCGAACTCCTCGACGCCGCCGGCATTTCCCGCTCCCACATCGCCCAGGCGGCCCGCGCGCTGATCCAGCGCTAGGTCCTGTCGTCAAACTCCCGTCGTTCGCCCGGAGGGCGGGCCGGGCGGTGGTCGGTGCGTGTTCTCGGAGTGCCGGGTGCTGCGGCGGACCGTCTGACCGATCGGGACGGTGGTCCGCCGGGTGGGCGGGCGGCTCCGGTGTGGGCGAGTGGTGGGGGTCACCAGGTGTCGACGGCGTTGATGAGCGCCACGTAGGAGCCGACCTCCGGCAGCGTCAGCCAGCACTCCCACATCTGCCTGGTGGCATCGTCGCCCCACGGGTTGCCCAGGCAGATCCGGCCGCCCATCGGGTCCACGTCCTTGATGAAGTAGGCGTGGTTGGCGGCCAGTCGGCCGCCGGCGATCTGGTTGCGGTCGCTGGTGCCGTAGGTGGCGGCGACGAGTGCCTGGCCGCGCGCCTTCCGGTCGGCGATCTCCCGGGCCAGCCAGGGCGAGGCGAGGTCCAGTTGCTGTACCTGGCGGCCGGTGAGCGTGGCGAGCGCGACATCGACGGGGCCGCCCTGGGCGACGTCGGGGTAGTTGCCGAACAGTTGGGCGGCGGCCTTCTCGAAGTAGCCCGGCCAGGTCTCGGCGTAACGGGCGTCCGCGGTATGGCCCTTGGCGCCCCAGAGGCCACCGTGGCCGTAGGGCAGGTCGGGCACCACGGTGAGGGCGACCGGGCTGCCCTGGTCGTAGAGGGTGACGGTGACGGTGCCGTTGGGCTCCAGGCTGAGGTGCCGGGGGGCGTACTGCGGGTTGGCCTGGAGCACGGCCTGCATGCTGGTCAGCAGCCAGCAGGTGCCGAACCGGCCCTGGTCCATGTCCTGCCAGGACATCGCCTCGGTCGCGGCCGAGACCCACTGCCAGTTCTCGGTGACGTAGGCGCCGTCCACCTGCGCGAAGGGGCCCTCGGGTAGGACCCAACCGTGGTCCGCACAGTCACACCCGGCGTCGTAGTCGGGCTGGCTGCACGGCATGCCGGTGCCGATCAGCATCGCCGCGTACGGGCTGACCGAGCGGAGGAGCCAGGTGAAGAGCTCCTGTTGGCGCCGCCAGTCATAGGCGGGCCGGCCGTGCTCGTCCTCGACGTGGGCGAGCGAGTCCCAGCGGTCCAGGCCCTGGGTGCCGAACCGGCGGATGACCAGGTCGAGTTCGGTGGGTGGCAGGGACACCAACAGGTTGCCGACCTGGTCGAGCAGCGAACGGGCGCCGTAGCGCTGTGCGTCGGCGAACAGCGCGTGCCATGCCTGGCGGCCGATCTCGTCGGCGCGCTGGTGGTTGGGGGGCGGGCCGGGCGGCTGCCAGGGCAGCTCGACCACCGGGTGGCCGCCCTGGACGTAGTGCAGCCGGTCCCGGCCGACGCTGTCACTGATCCCGTGCACCACGTCCACGGCGTTCATCAGCTCGCGGCCGCCGGGGAGGAACGGTGCGGCGAGGTCGGCGACCTGGCGCCAGTTGTTGCGGTGGTATCCCATGTCTGCTCCCCCGTACGTCCGCCGCCCGACCGACGAGCGTACGCGGCGGGCCCGGCGGTTCGGTACCCGGCCCCGGCGTGCGCGGGGTCAGGCGGTCGGTGTCGGCGAGGCCCCCTTTACCTGTGCCGGCGCCGGTGTGAGGCTGGGTGACGTTCCGTAGCGCCGGCCGGGCCCGGGGCATGGGCTCGGCGGCGTGACCGGGGCAGCCGCCGGACGCGTCGGCCCGCACGGCCTGACCAGCCGCACCGCCAGGAGGAGTGCGCATGGCACTGCACCGTCTGATCTCCGTCACCATGGGGGTCCCGAACGTCGCCGAGACGGCCGCTTACTACGCCGAGTTCGGCCTCTCCCCCGAGGGCGACGGCTGGTTCGCCACCCGGGACGCCGGCCGCCAGTTGCACATCGTGCCGGCGCCGACCCGCCGCCTCGTCGAGGTCCGGATCGGCGCGGACACCCCCGACGACCTGGCCGCGGCCGCCTCCCGGCTGCACCGCCTGGGCATCGCCAGTCACGTCGAGGGCGCCACCCTGACCGCCCACGACACAACGACCGGTCTGCGCGCCGTCCTTGAGGTCGCCGGGCGACTGGTCCAGCAGCCCGTGCCGGCCATCGACCACAACGGCCCCGGGCGCAACGAGCGCCTCGACACCCGCGCCCCCGCGGTGCGGCGCACCGACCGGGTCCGGCCGCGCAAACTGGGCCATGCGGTCCTCGGCACCACCGACTTCGACGGCACGACCGCGTTCCTCCGCGACGGGCTCGGCCTCAAGGCGTCCGACTACCTCAAGGACCGCGGGGCGTTCCTGCGCTGCTCCACCGACCACCACAACATCCTGGTACTGGCCGCCCCGGTGAGCTTCCTGCACCACACCTCCTGGCAGGTCGACGACCTCGACGAGGTCGGCCGGGGCGCCGCCGCGATGTTGGCGGACCACCCCGAACGACATGTCTGGGGCCTGGGCCGGCACTACGCCGGTTCCAACTTCTTCTGGTACCTCAAGGACCCGGCCGGCAACTTCAGCGAGTTCTACTCCGATATGGACTGCATCGTCGACGACCAACTGTGGACACCCGAAGTCCTGGAAGGGGCCAAGGGGTTGCTGACCTGGGGCCCGCCGCCCCCGCCGTCCTTCCTCGCCCCCGACGACCTCGCCGCCCTGATGACGGGAGTGCACGGCCCGACGGGGTGACTTGGCGGGACGGCACACCAGGCCGGCTCCCCCGTCAACCCACCGATTCGTAGCGTCCGTTCGCGTCGCTGCCGAGAGGACCCGACATGACCAAGGACATCAGGATCTGCCTGGGAGTCGACGTCGATGCCGTCGCCGGCTGGCTCGGTTCGTACGGCGGAGCGGACTCCCCCAACGACGTCCAGCGCGGCGTCTTCGCCGGCGAGATCGGCATCCCCCGGATGCTCACGCTCTTCAGACGCCATGGGATCCGCACCAGTTGGTTCGTGCCGGGCCACTCGATAGAGACCTTCCCCGAGCAGACCCGGATGATCGTCGAGGCGGGCCACGAGATAGGCGCGCACGGCTATTCGCACGAGAACCCGCTCGCGATGACGCCCCGTCAGGAGGAGGACGTGCTGGCCAAGTGCGTCGAGTTGATCGAGGAGTACACCGGCCGCCGCCCGCGCGGCTATGTGGCGCCCTGGTGGGAGATGTCCCCGCACACCGCGGAACTGCTGCACACGTACGGTTTCTCCAACGAGGTCGACCTGGTGGAATTCTGCGGGAACTGGTACGTGGACGACCTCCCGCCGATGATGTTCAACAAGCACGCCCACAACAGTCACGGCTTCGTCAGCCCGCGCGAGTTGGAACAGACCTGGCGCGACCAGTTCGACTGGGTGCACCGCGAGCTCGACTACGCCGTCGTCCCCGTCACCCTCCACCCCGACGTCAGCGGGCGTCCGCAGGTCCTGCTGATGTTGGAGCGGTTCATCGACTACGTCGGCTGCCACGACGGTGTCACCTTCTGCACCCTTGAGGACGCCGCCGACGACTTCCGCCGTCGCTTCCCGTTCGCCGGCACGGAACGCCCGGCCGATATGCGCTGACCCGGTCTCCGGCGACAGAACAAGGGGCCCGGGCAACGGCGGTGCCGCCACCGGAGAAATCGGTTCGCACCGGGCGGGCCCGGCCCCTACGCTGCCCGGCATGGCAAAGACACCCGTGCTCACGCCCCGGGCGGACGACTTCCCGCGCTGGTACCAGGACCTGATCAGCAAGGCCGAACTGGCCGACAACGGGCCGGTGCGCGGCACCATGGTCATCCGACCGTACGGGTACGGCCTGTGGGAGCGGATGCAGCAGGAGCTGGACTCCCGGATCAAGGCGGCGGGCGCCGCCAACGCGTACTTCCCGCTCCTCATCCCCCAGTCGTATCTGACGAAGGAGGCCGAGCACGTCGAAGGGTTCGCGCCGGAGCTCGCCGTCGTCACGCACGGTGGCGGCAAGGAGTTGGAGGAGCCCGTCGTCGTCCGCCCCACCTCCGAGACGATCGTCAACGACTACTTCGCCAAGTGGGTGCAGAGCTACCGCGATCTACCGCTGCTCATCAACCAGTGGGCGAACGTGGTGCGTTGGGAGCTGCGCCCGCGGGTGTTCCTCCGTACGACGGAATTCCTGTGGCAGGAGGGCCACACCGCGCACGCCACCTACGAGGAGGCCCGGCGCTACGCCGCGCACATCCACCGGGAGGTGTATGCCGACTTCATGACGAACACCCTCGCCATGGACGTCCTGCCGGGGCGCAAAACGGCCCGGGAGCGGTTCGCCGGTGCGCTCAACACGCTCACCCTGGAGGGCATGATGGGCGACGGCAAGGCCCTGCAACTGGGCACCAGTCACGAGCTGGGCCAGAACTTCGCCAAGGCGTTCCACACCCAGTACCTGTCGCGGGACGGCCGGCAGGAGTATGTCTGGCAGACCTCCTGGGGCGCGACCACGCGCATGATCGGCGCGTTGGTGATGATGCACGGCGACGACAACGGCCTGCGCGTTCCGCCCCGTTTGGCGCCGGTCCAGGCGGTGGTGGTCGCCGTCAAGGGCGATGACGCGGTGGTGGCCGAGGTCCGGGAGATCGGCCGCCGGTTGACCGCGGCCGGCATCCGCGTCCAGGTCGACGACCGCACCGACCTCCCGTTCGGCCGGCGGGCGGTCGACTGGGAACTCAAGGGCGTACCGGTACGGATCGAGATCGGACCGCGCGATGTGGCGAGCGGCACCGCCGTGTTGGTCCGTCGCATCGCGGGGAGCAAGGAGCCGACGGCGATCGAGGCACTGCCCGGGCTGCTGCCCCAAGTCCTCGCGGACGACCAGGCGTTGCTGCTGACCCAGTCGCGCGAGCGCCGCGAGCGGCACACCGTCGAGGTGTCGACGCTCGCGGAGGCGGTGGCGGCCGCGAGCACGGGGTGGGCGCGCATTCCGTGGGCCGCGCTGGGCCCGGAGGGTGAGGCGGAACTGGCCGAGCAGGGGGTGTCCGTGCGGTGCCTGGTCGCCGCGGACGGGTCCGTCCCCGAGCGCGACGACCAACCGGGCAATGTCGCGGTGGTGGCGCGCGCCTACTGATCCGATCCGCGCGGGGCGGATGCGGTCACCCCGTTCCCGGCGAGGCGTGTGCGAGGAGGGTCTCCGCGGCCGCGCGCGCATGCCGACCGTAATCCGCCTCGTTCAGCACCATGGCGCGACTGGCCGCACCGTCCGCCAGGGTGACCAGTTGCTCGGCGAGCGCTTCGGGCTCGTCGCAGCCCAACTCCGTTACCAGCTCTGTGACCAGACGTACCATCAGCAGTTTCTGTGCCCGGGCGTAGGCATGGATCGGGCTCTTTGGGTCGGGGAACTCGGCCGCGGCATCGATGAACGGGCACCCGCGCGCCACGGCCGCGTCCGTGGCGGGCGGGTCGAAGAGCCGGAGGATCCGCTCGCGCGGGTCGAGGTCCTCAAGGGTGAGCACGCTCTCCAACGTGCTCCCCGACTCGGCGAGCGCCCGCAGATGGGCCAGCACGAGATCGCTCTTGGTCCGGAAGTGAAGGTAGAGGGTGCGCTTGGACACCGGCGCCTGGGCCGCGACCTGCTCCATGCCGGTCGCCGTGATCCCCTGCTCCGCGAACAGCCGCGCGGCGGCGGCCAGCACGCGCCCTCGCGCCCCCTGCCCCCGCCGTTGCACCGCTTCCTTCTCCACCCCTGTCTCCGTTCCCATGACGCAAGTATACGACCGCGTTTACTTCTCGCGTGACGACTGGGTAGAGTCACCCACGCATCGCCAGTAAACGTTCCCGTTTACCGATGCCTTTCTCCACTCTCCCCTGCCATCGAGGAGCGCTCCATGAGGCCGTCCGACCACACCCAACTGGCCAGCCATGCGGAGAAGTTGATACGCAGGCGACGGGCCGTACGCGCGTTCCGTCCGGACCCCGTGCCCCACGAGACGATGCGGGCGATCTTCTCGCTGGCCGGCGCCGCACCGTCCAACTCCAACACCCAGCCGTGGCGGGTGGAGGTGGTCAGCGGCGCGCCGCGCGATCGCCTGGCGGACGCGCTCCAGGCGGCCCACGCCGCGCACCGCACCTCCGTCGACTTCCCGTACGACGACGCCATGTACCTTCCGGTGCAGCGGGAGCGGCGCACCGCGTTCGGCGGCCAGCTCTATGGCGCGCTGGGCATCGGCCGCGACGACCACGCGGCGCGCGCGGCCTATGACGCCGAGAGCCTGGGCTTCTACGGCGCCCCGCACGTCGCCTTCCTCTTCGTCGCGGACCGCGCCGACGCGCGCCTGGCCGCGGACGTCGGCGGCTACCTCCAGACGCTCCTGCTGGCCATGACCGGGTACGGCGTGGACAGTTGCCCGCAGGGGCTGCTGAGCTTCTACGCCGACACGGTGCGCGGCGAACTCGGCCTCGACGGGGGCAAGTTGCTCGTCGGAGTCTCCTTCGGCTACGCCGACGCCGCCGCACCGGTGAACCAGATCTCCACCCCGCGCGCGGCACTGGAAGCGACCACGACGTTCCACGACCGGTAGGAAGCGGCCGGAGTACGGGGGCAGGGACGGAAGTTGGCGCTGCCCCAGGGGCGGTGTGGGGTCTCAGGAGGCGCCGATGGCGTGTTCGGTGAACTGGCCGCAGGGGTGGAACCCCAGGCGGCGGTAGACCGGTTCGCCGTCCTCGGATGCCTGGAGCACCGCGATGCGGTGGCCGTGGCTGCGGGCGGTGTGCAGGGCGGCGAGGGTGAGGGCCCCGCCGTAGCCGCGTCGGCGGTGGCTGGTCAGGGTGCAGATGCCGTAGATCCCGGCGACTTGGGCGTGCAGGAAGACCTCGGCCGAGCTGACCGGGCGGCCCGCTGCGTAGCCGACCAGATAGCGGGCCGGGCAGTCGGCGGCCAGTGCCTGTGGGGCGGCGCGGGCGAAGAAGCGGCGGACGGTGGCGGCGGGCGGGTCCCAGTTGGCGGCCAGGACCGTGGCGAAGTCGGCGAGTTCGTCCGGTGTGGTCACCGGACGGATCTCCAACCCGTCGGCCGTCGGCTGCGGTAGCGCGTCCGTCAACTCGGCCCACATGGCCGTCTCGCGCTCGGCGGGCGGCAGTCCGGCGGCCGCCAGGCGGTCGGCCAGGCCCTCCGGCTCGGAGGCGGGACCCACCCACCAGGAAAAACGGCGCCCGGTGGCGGCGACGGTCCGGAGCGTGCGGTCGATCCGTGCCTGGGCGTCGTCGGGGGTGAAGCGGGCCCCGGCGACGACGTTGAAGGTGTCGTCGTCGAGGCCGCTGTCGGCGACCAGGAGGTCGTCGGTCTCCGTGACGGTCGCGCCGGCCATCTCCCGGTGCAGATGGCCGGCGTGTTCGGCCAGGTTCCGCTCCATCCCGGCCAGCAGATCGCGGTCGTCGCTTCCGTCGCGGAACGGGTGCTGCATCGGTCGCATGGTGAGCCATCCCATCACGCCCGCCGGCCGCCAGGCTCCTGATTTTCGCGGCCCCGGCCCTGACCCATCGGACAGCCCCTAGCCGAGGGTGAGCACCGCCTTGCCGTGCAGTCCGCCGGCGAGCAGCGTCTGGACCGCCTCCGCCGCGGCGCCCCAGTCGCCGCGCCAGGTGATGCCCGGGTCGAGTTCGCCGGCGGCCACGCGCTGGGCCAACCAGGCCAGGTCGCGGTCCAGGCCGGAGCAGGCGAGCAGGAAGAAGGTCACGATCGACCGGTCGTGCCTGCCGTGGTCGCCGAAGAACGTCCCGAACGGGAAGTCCTCTCCGGTGTGGGTGGTGTGCCCGACCGCAACGAGGGTGCCGCCTTCGTTGAGTGTCTGGTACGCCTCGACGAGCAGCGGGCCGCCAACCATGTCGACCACGCCATCCATCGGCCGGGTGGCCTCCTTCGGCGCGCCGATCACCTCGTGGGCGCCGAGCCCGCGCAGCAGTTCACCGTTGGCGTCGGGCTTGCTGGTGACGGCCACGACGTGGGCGCCGGCCGCGCGGGCGAGTTGCACGGTGAACCGGCCGACGCCTCCGGTGGCTCCCGTGACGAGGACGTTCCGTCCCAGGAGCGGGCCGATCCGGTGCAGGGCGCGCAGGGCGCTCGTGGCGGCGACCGGGATCGTGGCCAGCTCCGCCGGCTCGGCCCCAACAGGTGCGATGCCGATCAACGCGGTGTCGACCGCGCGCAGTTCGGCCCAGGCACCGTCGGGCATCAGGGTCACGACCGGTGTGCCGGCGGCCGGGCCTGAGCCGTCGGCGGCCGCCCGTTCCACGACGCCGGCGGCGTCCCAGCCAAGGACGGCGCCCTCGGGCGCATTGGCCAGACCGAAGGCGACCTCTCCGTGGTTGAGCGAGGTCGCGGTCACCCGAACCAGGGCCTGGTGGGGCGCGGGGACCGGATCGGGGACGGCGGCGAGCCGCAGGCCGGCGGGGGCCGAACGATCGACGAGCAGCGCACGCATGGGAAACCTCCCGGGAAGCAAGGAACCAGGACAAGCAACAGAAAACAAGAAAGTGCCACTGAGTGGCGTAAGCGTACAGGGCGCATTTGCTGCTCAGCTACACTGGCATTGATGACGCCCAAGACCTCCGCCGCCGCTCGCGCAGCCGCCCAACTCCCGCTCCGCGAGCGGAAGAAGCTGCGCACCAGGCAGGCGCTGGTCGACACCGCACTGGAGTTGTTCGGCGAGCGCGGCTTCGACGCGGTGACGTTGAACGAGCTCTGCGACGCGGTCGAGGTATCCAAGCGGACGTTCTTCCGCAACTTCAGCAGCAAGGAAGACGTCGCCCTGGCCCCGACCCAGGACCTGTGGGCGGCCTTCCTCGACGCGTTGGAGGAGTGCCCGGCGGACGGGCGCACGCTCATCGCGCTGTTCGAGGACGCCCTCGTCGCGGCCATCGACCGGATGGACGCCGACGGATGGGCCGAACGCGCCCTGGCGAGCCGCCGGTTGGCGGGGCGGACGCCGTCCATGGACGCGCACGGGCTGGCGTTCTGCGACCGCACCAGCCGTGCCGCGCTCGCCGTGGTGGAGCGACGGTTCGACCTCCCCGGGGGCGGCGGCGTGCGCTCCCATCTGGCGCTCGACATGCTGATCGCGGCGTTCCACCGGGCGCTCGACGGCTGGGTGACACAGCCCGCCAGGCACACCCGGGCAGACCTCGCCCGCCGACTCCGCGCGGCCTGCGCGGAGCTGCCCGGCGCGCTGACGGTGCAGGCGCGGGGGCGCGCGTAGGGCCGCTCCGTTACGCCCGTCGTGCCTGTCACTCCTGTCGTGCCTGGCGGGCCTCAACTCCCCCGTGGATGGGTTGGGTTGGGGGTGATCGAGTTCAGGCCGTGTGTGTCTGTAGGGCGTCGAGGAGCTGGGGCCACAGTTCGCGCGGGCGGTCGTGTCCCATGTCGGGGACCAGCATGAGCCTCGCTCCGGGCACCAGTTTCGCGGTGCGTTCGCCGCCGCTCGGGGCGATCAGCGTGTCGTCCAGGCCGTGGATCACCAGGGTCGGCACCCGGAGCTCGCGGAGCGCCTCGGCGCGCGAGCCGTCGAGGATCATCGCCCCGAGCTGACGCCCGATCCCGGCCGGGTAGTAGGCGCGGTCGTAGCTGGCGGCGGCCAACTCGCGGAGGAGTGCGGGGTCTCCGTAGCGCTTGGAGGACCACACCAGTTCGCGCTCCGCCGAGGCGACGTATCCCTCCCGGTCGGTCGGCCTCGGTCCCAGGAGCACCGCTTGGGCCTCGGGGCTGGTCCCGCCGTATTCGGGTTCGCCGGTCGCGGACATCATCGACGTCAGGGTCAGCACCCGGTCCGGCCGGGTGAGGGCCATCCGCTGGGCGATCATCCCGCCCATCGAGGACCCGACCACATGCGCGCGGTCGATGCCGAGCGCGGTGAGCAGGTTGAGGCCGTCGGCGGCCATGTCCGTCAGCGTGTACGGCACCATCGCACGGGCGGCGGCGAGGTCTCCCGAGCCCACGGCGGCGATGAACCGGCCCACGTCGACGGGGTGATCGTCGAACGTGGTGGACAGTCCGCAGTCGCGGTTGTCGTAGCGGATCACATGGCGGCCGCGGTCGGCCAGCGCGCGGCAGAAGTCCTCGTGCCAGGCGATCAGCTGGGAGCCGAACCCCATCACGAGCAGGACGGGTGGGTCGGACGGGTCGCCGAACGTGTCGTAGGCGAGGGACATTCCGGGTGAGACCTCAACGAGTGGCATGCCGGATCCTCCCAGCCCCGACCGCCGCCGGGGCCCGCTCCCTACTTCACGGTCACGCCGTCGAACAGCACGTCGTCCTCCCACTGCTCGACGGGCTGCCCGGCGAGCCGTACGTACTGTTCGGCGATCCGGTCGGGGTCGAGCGGGGAACCCGGGGAGACCGGGCCGGCGACGGTGACGGTGGCGAGGTGCACGCCCTGCGGCCCGAACTCCTCGGCGAGGACCGCGCGGGCCGCGCGCAGCCCGGCCTTGCCGATGGACAGGCTGGTGCCCGCGACGCGCGGGGTCGGCATGCCCGAGGTGAGCAGGACGGTGCCGCCGCCGGCGGCCGCCATGCGCGGCGCCAGGTGCGTCACCGCGGTCACCGCGCCGACCACGTTGACCCGCAGCGTCGCCGTCAGTTCGGCGGCGGACAGCTCGCCGGGGCGGTCGTAGCGGACCCAGGCGGCGTTGTAGACCAACACGTCCGGGATGCCGAGCCGTTCGACGGCGGCATCGAGGCCGGCGCGCAGTGATGCCTCGTCAGCCGCGTCCGCCAGCAGGCCGAGGGCCTTGCCCCCGGCCTCCTCGACCGCCGCGACGGCCCCGTCGACGGTGGACCGGGAGCGCGCCAACACCGCGATCGGCGAACCCTCCTGAGCGAATCGGCGGGCCACTGCCTGGCCGATGCCGGGCCCCGCGCCGATCACGAACGTTCCAGCCATGGTGAGTCCCCTTCCTTTCACTGTCCTTGTCACTGTCGCCGAAACGGCGATCGGAGGGGGAACCCGGCTGATCCACTTCTTATTCCGCTTCTTATTCCGCTCTGCACCTGCCGATGCTCCTCCCGGACAGCGGTCTGCCCGGCGACGGACCGTTCCCTGGAGCCAGTCGAAGGACTCGCCCAGGACGAGGGTGGCGCACAGGGTGTTGATGACGGGGACGTTGAACATCATCAGCGAGGCCCTCGCCGGTCCGACGGCGCCAACTCCCCGGTAGCAGAGGAGGTTTGCGACGGCGGCGGCACCAACCGTCAGGTACAGGGCGTTCAGCCAGACCGTCGCGGACAGCTGCGCCCACTCCACCTTGGCCATGCCGGGGACGGCCAGAACGCCGAGCAGGACGGCACCCGCGCAGGTCGCGTACGTGGTGGCGCGCAGCGGGGCGATGCCAGTCATCACCCGGGGTCCCGCCAGCGTGTACGCCGCCCAGCACACCGCACTGAGGAGGAACAGACCGTCGCCCCACAGCCGGTCCGATCCGCCCTGCGCGCTTCCGCCGGCCCCCAGGAAGAAGATCGCCGCACCGGTGAGCCGAGGCCGAGCCCCAGGACGCGCCCCCAACTCGAACGCGGCGCGACCCGCGCCCCGCGGCTGCGCGCCCTGGCGGGGGCGGAGCAACGCCGGGCGGCCCGTCGAGCGCGGGCCGTACTGGAGGACGTCCCGCTCGAACCGGTATCGACGCATCACCTGGCGCTGGCCGCCGGTTGCAGTCGATTCGCCGTCTACCGGGCCTTCCGGGCGGAGTTCGGGATGGCGCCGAGCGACTACCAGCGCCTGCTGCGCCTCCGGCAGGCCCGGCGCCTGCTGACGGGCGGCACGGCGCCCGCGGACGCCGCGGCGGCGGCCGGCTTCTCGGACCAGGCGCACTTCAACCGCTGGTTCAAGCGTGCCTATGGCGTCACACCGGGGGTCTACCAGCGCTCGGCGCGGTGACGCAGGCAGTCCGCCGGGCCGTTCGGAGGGCTGCCCCGCATCTCCTCATCCGGAGTCGGTGGCCGACTCCGCGGTTTCCTCGGCGACGAGGAGCGCCAGCAGGCCGGGAAAGCGCCGCTCGATGTCGGTGCGGCGGAGGGTGGCCATCCGGCTGTTGCCGCGGTTGACCTGGCGGATCAGGCCGGACTCGCGCAGCGTGCGGAAGTGATGGGTGACCGTCGCCTTGCTGACCGGCAGCGCGAAGGAACTACAGGTACGCGCCTCGCCGTCGGGCGCGGCCGCCATCTCCCGTACGACGCGCCGCCGCAACGGGTCGGCCAGCGCGGAGAGAACCTTGCCGAGTTCCATCTCCGCGAGCCCGGGGTGCCCCTCGTCGTCGGGCATCACCCTCACCTCCTAGGTACGGCTTGCATCATACCTCGAAGATCGCTAACGTCGTCGGATAGGTACGAATTTCGCCGTACCTATCCATGCCAATGTCAATGCCATCGGAGGCCACCATGGACCAGCCGTTCACCCTCGTCGGGGTTGCCCGACCCAAGCCCGAGCGGGCGGCGGACCTGCGGCGACTGCTCCTCTCGTTCGTCGAGCCGACGCGGCAGGAGCCCGGCTGCCTGGAGTACCACTTCCACGAGGACCAGGCCGAGCCCGGCGCATTCGTCTTCTACGAGGCGTGGCGCAGCAAGGAGGACCTCGATGCCCACCTGGCCCTCCCCCACCTTCGGGACTTCTGGGAGCGGCGGATGGAGTACCTGGAGCAGGACCTGGAGATCCGGTACCTCACGATGCACAGCCCGTATGAGCAGCGGGGGCGGGCGGCGGCGCGGGCGAGCTAGCGCGATACCCGTCAACTGATCTCCGCCACAAGGACGTTGCACGGCCACCTTCCTCCTTCCCACGCTTCGCACAGGCTTCCTCCCCGCGCTTCGCAAAGGCTTTCTACCCGCGCTTCACAATGGCTTCCTTCTGCGACTTCCGTGGCGCAGAATCCGAGCGGCGGAAAACCGTCCGCCGAGCGGATGGGTCGTCAAGTCAGCGTCATCGGGAGGAAGTTATGCGCATGCGTCGCGCCGTCATGTCCGTCGCTCTCGGCGTGGCGTTGATCGCCGCCGGGCCGGCGGGCGTCCCGGCCGCGGGGCGGGCCGCGGCCACGCCAACGGCCGCGGCGAAGACGGCTGTCGGGGCGAGGGCGATCGTCGACACGGTCGAATCGGCGCACGACCGGGCGGCGGACTGGCCCGTTCCCACCGGCAGCGTCACCGCGCCCGACGGCCGCACGCTCTTCACCGACCGACACGGGCGCGCGCTGCGGTTACGGGGCCTCAACCTCGGCAAGACCGACACGGTGACGGAGGCGCACCTCGCCCAACTGGAGCGGGACGGCTTCGACCTGGTGCGACTCAACGTCGGGTGGGAGCGGGTCGAACCGCGCCGGGAGCGGTACGACGCCGGTTATCTGCGCTACCTGGAGCGGGTGTTGGGGTGGGCCGACCGCCATCGGGTATTGGTGTTGATCGACTGGCATCAGGACGTCTTCGGCCCGGCGTTCGGGCACAACGGCATCCCCGCCTGGGCCACCCGCACCGATGGGCTGCCCTTCAGGCCCAACCCCGATGACTGGTTCGCGGAATACTTCCAACCCGCCGTGCAGGCCGCCTTCACCCACCTCTACGACGATCGCGATCTGCGCGCGGCCCAGGCCGCCGCGTACGCCAAGGTGGCGACGGTGCTGCGCGGACACCGGTCCCTGTTGGGGTACGACCTGTTCAACGAGCCGTTCGGGCCGGTCCCCGGTGACCCGACCAACCCCGACGACCAGATCGCCGCCGCCGCGGCCCTGGAACGCGGCCGACTGGCCGATATGTACCGGCGGTTGATCAACACCGTCCGCTCCGCCGACCCCGATGCCTGGCTCTTCGTCGAACCCACCGTCCTGGTCGGCCAGGGCGTCCCCACCAGCCTGCCCGGCTTCGCCGACCCGCGGCACGGCGCGGCCCGCCTGGGCTACGCCCCGCACTACTACGACACCGCCGTCGAGTCGGGCGCCGACTGGAACCCGTCGGGCCGCTTCATCGAGAACTACGAGGCCGCGGTCGGCGGCTACCCCACCGCCCACCGGATGCCCGTGGTGGTCGGCGAATGGGGGCCACCACAGGCCCACACCCCCGGAAACGCCGAGCTGATACGACGTCAAGTCACTTCTATGGACGGCTTTTCCTCGGGCTGGGCCCTGTGGTACGACTGCCGCGCCGCGGACGGCGGCGGCTACTGCGCCTACGACGCCAACGGCCGTCCCGCCCCCGGGAAGGAGCCGGCCTTCGCCCCATACGCACCGGCCGTGGCGGGCATCCCGGGCGCCGAGTCCTACGCCCCGGCCAGCCGGACCTACACCCTCACCCTGACCGCCGACCGCACCACGCGCCGCGCCTGGACCCGCCTTTCGTTACCGGTCACCGCCTTTCCCCACGGCGCCCGGATCACCGTCACCGGGGCCGGGTCGAGGGTGATCGTGACGGCCGACGGACCCGGGCATGCCAGGTTGCGGCTCCCAACGGCCCGTCCGGGCATGGCGGTTCGGGTGGTGGCGACGGCTACCGCCGTCCGCTAGCCAGACACTCCGCGTGCGGCACACGGCGTCCAGCGCGGAGTCCAGCGCGGCGTCCCAGGTGCCTGGCGGGAAGGCGGGTGCGAGGCGGTCGTCATGGCGGCGGGTGACGTTCTGGAGGGGCCTGCCTGTCCTCCACCGCCCCTTGCCTGTGAGGCGCGCCACATCAACCGTGCCGGCGGCCCGCGCGTCTTCGTCGACAGCAGCCATCCGCCAGTCCCCCAGCCCACCAGCCCACCGCCAGCGACAGCAGCAACCCCGCCCCTCAGCGGTCCGCACGGATCGATACGCGTCAGCACGACAGGAAGCCCGGCAGCCATGCCCTCTCAGCCGCGTCGCACCTCCCACGGCACCGTCTACCTCGTGCTCGGTGGGCTGGTCGTGGCCTGCCTGGTGATCGGCGGCGGGGTGTGGGCCCAGAACAACACCGCCTGGTTCAAGCGGGTGCGCGGGGGGAATGCCTGGGACCTTACGTACCAGGCTGGCGCCGTCGGCGGCGGTGGCGGTGGCCAGGCAGCCACCGTGCGCTACCGGTTCAACCCGGACAGTTTCGAGCGGGCCCATCGCATCGAGCAGGTCGGCCGCGCTCCGCTGCCGTGGAGCAAGCAGGCGCTGGTCAACACCGGGGAACTGGCGCGGGTGGAGGTCGAGCCGGAGGGGGACGCGATCGCCACCTGTCGGATCCTGCTCGACGGCGTCCGGGTCGTGGCCGAGGGTCGCTCACCCTCCCCCGGACGTCCCGCGGCCTGTCAGGTGACGACCAGCAGCACTCCGGAGAAGTGGCCCCACTAAGAGCGGGCGCACGGTGAGTGGCGTCGCCATAAGCGCCTAGAGTCGCCGCCATGGTTGAGTCTGACTATCTCGCCGCGATCCGGGAGTCGTACGACAGCGTTGCCGGCGCTTATGCCGAAGTGGTTAAGAAACCAGGGGAGTTGGACCCGGTGTCGCGCGCGGTGCTGGGCGCGTTCGCCGAGTGCGTGCGGGTGGGTGGGCGTGGTCCGGTCGCGGATCTGGGGTGTGGGCCGGGGCATGTGACGGCGCATCTGGTGGAGTTAGGGGTGCCCGCGTTCGGGATCGATCTCTCGGCGAGGATGGTCGAGTTGGCGCGGCGGGCCCATCCTGGCGTGGGGTTCACCGTGGGGTCGATGACCGCGCTGCCGCTCCCGGACGACGGGCTGGGCGGCATCCTGGCGTACTACTCGACCCACCACACGCCGCCCGAGTCGCTACCGACCGTGTTCGCCGAGTTCCATCGCGCCCTGGCGCCCGGCGGCCAGATGATGTTGGCCGGTCATGTGGGCGAGCACGAGCGTCGCCGTCCGACGCATGCGTACGGCGGCCATCCGGTGTCCTACGAGTCCCACCGGCTGCCGTTGGAACGGATCGCGGAGCTGGTGGGTCGGGCCGGGCTCGTCGTCACCGCGCGGCTGGAGCAGACCGTCGGCGAGGGGGGCGGTAGTGGTAGCGGTGGCGGGCGGAGGGTTGGTACGTGCCTGGCGCGGAAGCCGGAGCGGGGAGCGTAGGCGGGCACTGGTCAGGTCACCGGGGCCCGCCACGGGCGGCCTCTGGCGCCGTCGGGCGCGCGCCCAGGCAACCGCCCCGCAGGGGTTTTTCCACGGCCAGTGTCGGAAGCCCGGGCCCCGGGCATGGACCCCATGTGACCGAAGAACTCTGTCTGTTGAGCGCGCTGGAGCAGGCCGCGGCCCTGCGGCGCGGGGACGTCAGCGCCCGGGAGCTGCTCCGGGCACACCTGGACCGGATCGAGCGGCTCAACCCGGTGGTCAACGCGATCGTCACGTTGGTGCCGGACCGGGCCCTGGCGGAGGCGAAGGCGGCCGACGAGCGACTGGCCCGCGGGGAGGAGGTCGGGCCGTTGCACGGCTTGCCGGTGGCACACAAGGACACCCACCTCACGGCAGGCATCCGCACCACGTTCGGGTCCCCGGCGATGGCCGAGCACGTACCGGACGTCGACGACCTGGTGGTCGAACGGCTGCGAGCGGCCGGCGCGATCACCCTGGGCAAGACCAACGTGCCGGAATTCGGGGCCGGTTCACACAGCTTCAACCCCGTTTTCGGCACCACCCGCAACCCCTACGACCCGACGCGCTCCGCGGGCGGCAGCAGCGGCGGCGCGGCCGCGGCGCTGGCCTGCGGCCTCCAATCCCTGGCCGACGGCAGCGACATGGGCGGCTCACTGCGCAATCCGGCCGCGTTCTGCAACGTCGTCGGGCTACGCCCCTCGCCGGGCCGGGTGCCGAGCTGGCCGAGCGAGGCGGCCTGGTCGACGATGGCCGTGCAGGGGCCGATGGGGCGCACCGTGGCGGACGTGGCGCTGGCCCTGTCGGTGCTGGCGGGCCCGGACGACCGCAGCCCGATCGCACTGTCCGAGCCGGGCTCCTCGTTCGCCGGGCCGCTGTCGAGCGACCTCACCGGGCTGCGGGTCGCCTGGTCGCCGGAGCTTGGCGGCGCGGTGCCGGTCGATCCCGAGGTGCGGGAGGTGGTGGCCGCCCAGGTGCCGGTGTTCGAGCGGCTCGGCTGCCTGGTCGAGGAGGACTGTCCGGACTTCGCCGGCGCCGAGGAGGTGTTCCGCACGCTGCGCGCCTGGCAGTTCGAGGCGGGGTTGGGCGAGTTGGTGGACCGCAGCCCGGAACTGGTCAAGCCGGCACTGCGGTGGAACGTGGCGTGCGGACGGCGGCTCTTGGGCCCGGACATCGCGCGGGCCGAGGCGCTGCACACGGCGCTGTACCACCGGGTGCGGGAGTTCTTCACGCGCTATGACGTGCTGCTGCTCCCGGTCAGCCAGGTCGCGCCGTTCGACGCGTCGGCGGAGTACCCGACGGAGATCGACGGGGTCGCGCAGGAGACCTATCTGGACTGGATGCGGTCCTGCTACTTCGTGAGCGCGGCCGGCAATCCGGCACTGTCGGTGCCGGCCGGCTTCACCGCCGGCGGGCTGCCGGTGGGGCTCCAGATCGTCGGCCGCCACCGCGCCGACCTCCAGGTGCTGCGAGTCGGCCACGCCTACGAGCAGGCGACCGGGCACGGGACCCGTAGGCCGGCGTTCACCGCGCTGACCACTCCGGAGACCGGCTGACCACCCCGGAGGTCGAATGACCACCTCGGGGAGGGGTGGACCGCGCCCAGACACCCCAGACACCGCCCTCCAGAAACCACCCCCAGACACCACTCCTGGACACCTCCCCAGACATCTCCCCCACCCCGCATTGCATGACCATGCGAGATGATGCATACTCTTCCTATGTCTAAGGTCCTCACCTCTCTCCCCGGCGGCGAGCGCGTCGGAATCGCCTTCTCGGGCGGCCTCGACACCTCGGTCGCCGTCGCGTGGATGCGCGACAAGGGCGCTATCCCGTGCACCTACACCGCCGACATCGGCCAGTACGACGAGCCCGACATCGCCTCGGTGCCCGGCCGCGCGAAGACCTACGGTGCCGAGATCGCGCGCCTGGTCGACTGCCGCGCGGCGCTGGTCGAGGAGGGTCTGGCCGCGCTCACCTGCGGGGCGTTCCACATCCGCTCGGGCGGCCGGGTGTACTTCAACACCACGCCGCTCGGCCGCGCGGTCACCGGCACGCTCCTGGTGCGGGCGATGCTTGAGGACAACGTGCAGATCTGGGGCGACGGCTCGACCTTCAAGGGCAACGACATCGAGCGGTTCTACCGCTACGGCCTGCTCGCCAACCCCAAGCTGCGGATCTACAAGCCCTGGCTCGACGCGGACTTCGTGACCGAGCTCGGCGGCCGCAAGGAAATGTCGGAGTGGCTGCTCGCCCACGACCTGCCCTACCGCGACAGCACGGAGAAGGCGTACTCCACCGACGCCAACATCTGGGGCGCCACCCACGAGGCCAAGACGCTGGAGCACCTGGACACCGGCGTGGAGACCGTCGAGCCGATCATGGGCGTGCGGTTCTGGGACCCCGCGGTCGAGATCCTGCCCGAGGACGTGACGATCGGCTTTCACCAGGGTCGCCCGGTGACGATCAACGGCAAGGAGTTCGCCTCCGCCGTCGACCTGGTCATGGAGGCCAACGCCATCGGCGGTCGGCACGGCATGGGCATGTCGGACCAGATCGAGAACCGGATCATCGAGGCCAAGAGCCGCGGCATCTACGAGGCGCCCGGCATGGCCCTGCTGCACGCGGCATACGAGCGCCTGGTCAACGCGATCCACAACGAGGACACCCTCGCCCAGTACCACAACGAGGGTCGGCGCCTGGGTCGGCTGATGTACGAGGGCCGGTGGCTGGACCCGCAGGCCCTGATGGTCCGCGAGTCGCTCCAGCGCTGGGTCGGCGCGGCCGTCACCGGCGAGGTCACGCTGCGGCTGCGGCGCGGCGAGGACTACTCGATCCTCGACACGACCGGCCCCGCGTTCAGCTACCACCCGGACAAGCTGTCCATGGAGCGCACCGAGGACTCGGCGTTCGGCCCGGTGGACCGGATCGGCCAGCTCACCATGCGCAACCTCGACATCGCCGACTCGCGCGCCAAGTTGGAGCAGTACGCCGGCATCGGCCTGATCGGCAACGCCGACCCCGCCATCGGCGCCGCCCAGGCGGCCGCGACCGGGCTGATCGGCACCATGCCGGAGGGCGGCGCCCAGGCGATCGCCTCCCGCGGCGAGGCGTCCGGCGCCGACGAGCTGCTGGACCGCGCCGCGATGGAGTCCGGGACGGACTGACCCGCTTCCCGCTCCCCCATGGGCCGGCTCGACACCGAGGGTGTCGGGCCGGCCCGTTTCCGTGTCCCGCTGCGGTGCCGGTGGCGGATGGGGCTCCTCGGCGTCGGATGGATCAAGTGGGCAGCTCCCGGACGAACTTGGCGATCAGCGCCGCTACCGCTTCCGGGGCCTCCAGGACCATGGCGTGACCGGCCTCGACCCGGGCGACGGTGATCGTCGGCCGGACGCGGGCCAGTTCGGCCAGTTCCGTGGCGAGCCCGCGCGCGAAGCGTTCGGTCAGTTCGGCGAACCAGCCCGCCACCGGCATCGGCCCGTGCGGCCGGCCGGCCTGCACCAGCAGCAGCGGGCAGGCCACCCCCGCCAGCCAGGCCGTGACGCCGAGCGCGCCGAGGCGGTCCAACTCGTCGAACATCTGCTGCGCCGCCGGCCGTTGTGGCAGCGTCTGCCAACCACCGCCGGGAAGCGGTCGCGCGGCCGCGCGCGCGGCGGCCTCCGCGCGGTCCGCGGGGATGCCGTACCGGGCGGCGTGGGCGACCTCGTCCTCGATGTACTCGGGTGGGGCCACGACCCCGGTGGCCGCCCGGAGCAGTTCCCCGACCCGTTCGGCGCCGGGGTACTCGCCGGGCCGGCCCCACCAGAAGCCGTCCAGATTCACGGCGGCGCGGACGACGTCGTCATGGGCCCGCGCATACTCGACCGCGACCAGCGCGCCGAGCGAAGTCCCCACCATGACCGGCGCCGAGATGCCGTGCGCCGCCAGGGTCTCGGCGATGCTGTGCACCGTGGCGGGCATCGTCCACGAGGAGATCTCGGGTGAACGGCCGTGCCCGGGAAGGTCGAGGGCGAGGACCCGGTGCCCCGCGGTGAGCTCCGCGGCGACGGCGTCCCAGTCCGCATGCGATCGGCCCGCACCGTGCAACAGCACCAACTGCGGTCCGTCGCCCCCGTGATCGGATACGTGCAGCAGCGTCATGGCCCCACGGTAGGGGAACCGCATCCGGTGAGAAACTCCGTGAAAAGAGGGCGGCGGCGCCCAGACGCTCTACCGGTGCGCGCCGGCGCGTTAGTCGGCAGTCGCCCGACAGGCAACCGCCGACAGGCAACCGCCCCCGCCCGTGCACTCACGGGTCGGGGGCGGTGTCGCGTTGTCCGCGGTGGGGCGACCGGTTCGGTCAGGTGTGGGCGGGCGCGGTCGGGGTGTGGACGCGCTCGGCGAGCCAGGGCAGCGCATCGGAGAAGGCCGCGGAGGCCAACTGCCAGGTGTGGCCGCCTGGTTGGGAGTGCAGGGTGCAGGAGATGCCCTTCTTGGTGGCGGCGGCGCAGAGCTTCTGCGCGTCGGCCGTCTGGTTGCCCATGCCGTCGCCGGGGATGTCGCGCCCGCCGAAGCCCACCGGGCCCGGGCGGGTCATGCTGCCGCCGTGCCCGTGCGGGTGCCCCTGGTGGCCACCCTGCCGACCACCGTTACCGCCGTGTCCGCCCGGGCCGTTGCCGCCCCAGCCGCTCCGCCCGCCGGGACCGCCGCCGGAGCTGCTGTTGTCGAACCAGCCCGCGGTGTTGGCGTAGCGCGGGTGGTGCGCCAACACGGTCAGCGGGTCAAACCGCGCCCAGGCTGCCGTGCTGCCGCCGTACAGCTCCTTGATGGTCAGTTGCTTGGTGCCGACGATCGGGCCCTCGTCCCCCGCGATGTCCTCGAAGCTGCCGAACAGTTCCGGATGCATGACCGCGAGATCGACCGCGCAGGTACCGCCCATGGAGAAGCCGACGACACCCCAGTCGGCCGCGGCGGGCGAGGCGCCGAAGCGCGAGACGACATAGGGCCGGACGTCCTTGGTGAGGTGGTCGGCCGCGTTGCCGCGCGGGCCGTTGACGCACTCGGTGTCGTTGTTGAAGCTGCCTCCGGAGTCGGCGAACACCAGGATCGGTGCCTGGCCGTGGTGGGCCTTGGCGTAGGAGTCGATGGTGGAGATGGCACCCCCGGTGCGGATCCAGTCGGCGGGGGTGTTGAACTCGCCGCCGACCATCATCAGGACGGGAAGCCGCGGATGGTGCGCCCCCTCGAACCAGGCGGGCGGCAGATACACATACTCCTCGCGGTGCGTGAAGTGACTGGCGGTGTCGGGGACGTTGACCCCCACCACGCGGCCGGTGGTCATCGTGCCGCCCTTGTTCTGCAGGGCACTCAGCTGTGCGGCATCGACCTGGTCGGGCAGCGGCCCGGCGCTGATCTGCGACCACGCCTCCTGCACGGTCGGGAAGTAGCCCACCCACTGGTTCAGTACCAGTCCGGTGCACAGCAGGCCCATCGGGATCACCGGCACCGACAGCAGCCGCCGCCACCAGCGTGCGCTGCGCCAGCCCAACACGGCGACGGCCAGCGCCGCCGCGGTGATCCCGATCCAGACCCACAGCGCGGTGGGCGCCGGGTCGGTGGCGAGCGCGTTGGCGTTCACGTACCACCTGGCCAGGAGGGCGGCGAGGAGTCCGACGACGACGGCGACGGGCAGCCAGACCAGTCGCCAACGCCGGGTGCGCCAACCGATGACGAGGACGAGCAGTACGCCGGCGACGATCTGGAGCGTCAGGGGCAGCCAGCCGTCCAACAGCGAAGTGCCGGAATGCCAGGCAGACATGGGCACGTTTCCGTGCGGGGGAGCAGAGAGGTACACGAACAAGCAGCGTGCCGCTGCTCGACGAGCACCCACAATATGCACCGGATGAGGAACCGGTGAGAATTCCCTTAAGGGGGCGCTCTCCACACGGTCGCCAACGCCGGCCGGAGCGCTCGGCTTCTTCGAGTCGGAGGGTGGGCCGGTCGTGGCGTTCGACCACCGGGTGACGACGGCGTATCGGTGGCCGATCGACGAGCTTGCGGGGCTGGCCCGCGGGGCGGGGTTCGTTGAGGTCGGCCGGATGTTGCGGGAGCCGAACGAGGGTGAGAGGTTCCGTCGGGGCCATCTGTTGCTGCGCAAGGGCGACTGACGGAGCCGGGCAACGGCTCGTCGGGGCGCGGTGGTTGACGGGAGGCGTCGGCCCGTTCGGTGTGGTCGTGTGAAGGCCCTGGGCAGACCCGCCTGCCCCGTGTTTTGTCGTGCGCATGGTTTCGCTACCATCCGGTAGGCCGATCAACGATGCTCCGCGAAGGGACAGATGATGGAGACTCAGGATCGTCTGCCACGGGAGCACGACCACACCACCGCGCCAGGCACCCTCGACAGCCAGGCAATCGCCGACGCCCCGGAGCCCCCGGATGCCCCGGATGCCCCAGTCACTCCGGACGCCCCGGACGCCCGTTCCGGGATGGGTCGTCGGCGGTTTCTCGGCTACGTCCTGGCGGCGCCGACGCTCGCGGTGGCCGCGCAACTCGGCGAGGCCGCGGCCGGGCCCACCCCGGCGCACGCCGCGGCCCCCTCGCTCCCCGAGCTGACCGAGATCTTCGATCTCAACGACATGCTCACGACCGCGGCCCTGCCCACCTCCGGCCTCATCACCATCCGCCTGCACGCCGACGGCACGGCCTCGTTCGCCCTGCCGCGCGCCGAGGTGGGCCAGGGCATCACCACCTCCACCGCGATGCTGATCGCCGAGGAGCTGGACCTGCCGCTGGAGAAGATCCGCGTCACGCTCGCCGACGCCCGCCCGGAGCTGCTCTTCAACCAGCTCACCGGCGGCTCCAACACCACCATCTCCACCTACACGCCGATCCGGGTCGCCGCCGCGATCGCCAGGAAGCGCCTGCTGGCGGCCGCCGGCGAGCTGCTCGGCGCCGAGATCTCCACGCTGACCAGCAAGGCGGGGGTGATCTGCGCCCCCAACGGCCGGAGCGCGACCTACGGTTCGCTCGCCGAGAAGGCCGCGAGCCTGAAGACCGTGCGGGTGGCCACCGAGCTCAAGCCCCGCTCCGAGTTCTCGGTCATCGGCACCTCCCGCAACCGCGTCGACGCGCTGGCGGCCGTGACCGGCCGCAAGCAGTTCGCCATGGACCTCCAGGTGCCTGGCGCCGCCCCGACCATGGTGTGTCGGCCGCCGACGGTCAACGGCACGGTGCGGTCGGTGCAGAACCTCGCGGCCGTGCGGGCGATGCCCGGCGTCACCGACGTCGTGACCATCGCCACGGGCGTGGCGGTGCGCGCCCGGACGTTCGGGCAGTGCATCGACGCGGTGCGCGCGCTCAAGGTTGACTGGGGTCCGGGGACGGCGGAGCGGGCCTCCGACGACACCGTGCTGCGGGAGCTCAAGGCGGCCGAAATACCGTTGGCCGTACCGAAGTTGGACGTGTTGGCGAAGACCGTCGAGGGGTCCTTCACCTTCCATTTCGCCAGCAACAGCGCGCTGGAACCCAACTGCGCGGTGGCCGACGTGCGACCGGGCCGGGCCGAGATCTGGGGCGCGCTCAAGTCACCGATCGTCGCGCAGGAGAAGATCGCGGCGAAGTTGGGACTGTTGCCGAGCGCGGTCACGGTGCATGTCACCGAGGGCGGCGGCTCGTTCGGCCGCAAGCTGTTCTTCGACGCCGCGTTGGAGGCCGCCGAGGCCTCCAAGGCGATGGGCAAGCCGGTCAAGCTCATGTGGCACCGCACCGACGAGTTCCGGCAGGGCCGCACCCACCCGATGGCCACCTCCCGCATCCGCGCCACGCACGTGGGGGGCAAGGTGCTCACCTACGAGCACCGGCACACCTCGGTGTCCACCGACTTCGGTCACGGCCTGGGCGAGATCATCACCGCCACGGCCGCCAAGCTGCCGGTCGGCGATCTGACCTTCTCCGAGACCATCTTCACCCTCACCCAGCAGACGCCGTACCGCCTCGGGCTGACCACCCAGCTCCTCAACGAGGTGGACAAGGGCTTCAACACCGGCAGCATGCGCAACATCTACTCCCCCAACGTCCGGTGCGCACAGGAGCTGATCGTCGACCGGCTCGCGGACGAGATGGGCAGGGACCGCCTGCAACTGCGGCGGGACCTCATCAAGACCGACCGGGCCAGGGCCGTGTTGGACAAGGTCGCCGAAGTCGGTGACTGGGGACGGAAGTTGCCGTCCGGTATCGCGCAGGGCATCGCCGTGCATCCCGAGTACCACGGGGTCGTCGCGGTGCTCGCCGAGATCGACTGCCGCCCGGAGACCATCGGCCGGCACGTCCCCGACGCCTACACCGGACCGCGCGTCACCAAGGTCGTCTGCGCCGTCGACGTCGGCCTGGCCGTCAATCCCAAGGGCCTCGAAGCCCAGATGATGGGCGGCATCATGGACGGCATCGCGGTCACCCTCTCCTCGGGGTTGCACCTCAGGGACGGGGCGTTCCTGGAGGGCAGTTGGGACAACTACTTCTACACCCGCCAGTGGAACACCCCGCCCGAGTTGGAGATCGTGGTCATGCCGCCGACCGGCGACAAGCCCGGTGGCGCGGGGGAGTTGGCCGTCGGCGCCGCCTCGGCCGCGGTGGCCTGCGCGTACGGGGCGGCCACCGGCACCATGCCGACCACCTTTCCGCTCAACCACAACGGCCCGCTCGGCTTCGAGCCGCTGCCGACCGTCCCCCCGATCCCGCAATCGCCGACCGACGGCCTGAACCGCGCCTACTAGACCCGTTGTTGGCAAGGGCCTACCAGAGCGCAAGGAGCGACCGTGCCCGAACACACCTTCATCCTCAACGGCAAGGCCGTCACGGTGGACGTCGAGGACGATGTGCGGCTGCTGTGGGTGCTGCGCGACGTCCTGGGCGTCACCGGACCGAAGTACGGCTGCGGACTCGGGGTCTGCCAGGCATGCACCAGTCACCTCAACGGCAAGGCGTTCAACCCCTGTTCCGTGCCGGTCAAGAACGTCCGGCCCGATGACGAGGTGACCACCATCGAGGGCCTGCCGGCCACCGTCGGCAAGGACCTGCACCCCATGCAGGAAGCCTGGTTGGAGCGGGACGTCGCGCAGTGCGGCTACTGTCAGCCGGGCCAGATCATGGCCGCGGTCGCCAAGGTCAAGCAGGCCCGCGCCAACGGCCGCGAGATCACCGAGGCGGACCTGGACGAGATCCGCAACGTCTGCCGCTGCGGCACCTACCACCGCATCCGCGAGGCCATCGTCGAGGGGGCGAAGCACTTCTGACGTCTCGCGGCGGATCGGGGGCGGATCAGCGCCGTTCGGGTACGTGCCTGGCGTTGCTCTCCTTGAGGAGGTCGGCCGCCTTCTCGGCCGCCATGATCACGGGTGCGTTGGTGTTCCCCCGCGGCACCATCGGGAAGACCGAGGCGTCGACGACCCGCAGGCCGGCCACGTCCAACACCCGTAGTTCGGGGTCAACCACCCTTCCGATGGCGCACGTTGACGTCGGGTGGTACAGCGTCTGGCCGGCCCGCTGGGCCCAGGCGAGCAGCTCCGCGTCGGAGTCCGAGGCCGGCGCGTCGCCGTACGGCCCGGTGATGAGGTCGGCCATCGCCGGTTGTGCCGCGATCTCCAGGGCGATCCGGATACCGGCGACGACGGCGGCGCGGTCCTCGGCCGTCGTCAGGTAGTTGTGCACGATCCGGGGCGCGGCGTCCGGGCGCGCGGAGCGCAGGGTCACCGCGCCGCGGCTGGTCGGGGTGAGCACGCACGGGCCGAAGGCGAAGCCGGGTTCGGTGACGGGGCCGAGCCCCTCCTGGTGGAAGGGCGCGGCGAGGGCGTGGAACTGCAGGTCGGGGGCGGCCAGTTCGTCCCGGCTGCGGAAGAAGCCGCCGGCTTCGGCGAGGTTGGAGGTCAGCGGGCCGCGTCCGGCGCGCTGTAGCAGTTCGGCGTTGGCCGAACTCGCCGCGTCGATCAGCGTCTCGGCATCGGTGCGGAAGTTCAGCATCGTCGCGTAGTGGTCCTGGAGGCCCTGGCCGACCGGGAGTTCGCCAAGGACGTCGATGCCGGCGGCGGTCAGGGCGGCGGCCGGCCCGATGCCGGACAGCATCAGCAGCTTCGGGGACTCGTAGGCGCCGGCGGAGAGGATCACCTCGCGCTCGGCACGGACGCTCTCGACGTTGCCGGCCCGCGCCACCTCCACCCCGGTCGCCCGGCCGTCCTCGATCACCACGCGGTGGGCGCGGGTCGAGGGGAGCACGGTGAGGTTGGGCCGGTCCAGCGCCGGATGCAGATAGGCGACCGCCGCGCTGCACCGCAGGCCGTCGCGCTGGGTGAGTTGGTAGCGCCCGACGCCGAACTGGGTCGCGCCGTTGAAGTCGTCGTTCGCCCGGTGGCCGGCCTGCTCGGCGGCGCGCACGAAGGCCGTTGCGAGCGGGTGTCCGGACCTGCCGTCGCTGACCGTCAACGGCCCGCCGGTTCCGTGGAGTTGGTCCTCGCCGCGCTGGTTGTCCTCGGCGCGCCGGAAGTACGGCAGCACCTCGGCGTACGACCAGCCCTTGGCGCCGGCCGCGGCCCAGTCGTCGTAGTCGACGCGATTGCCCCGGATGTAGATCATCGCGTTCATCGAGCTACAGCCGCCGAACGTCTTGCCCCGGGGCAGAAAGGCCCGCCGGCCGCCGATCCCCGGCTCCGGATCGGAGTTCAGGTCCCAGTCGAGGTCGGACTTGAACAACTGCGGGAAGGCGGCCGGGGTATGGATCTCCTGCGCGGTATCGGGGCCGCCCGCCTCGATCACCGCCACCCGCACCCCGGGGTCCTCCGACAGCCGCGCCGCCAGCACGCAACCCGCGGATCCGGCACCGACGATGACGTAGTCGTACGCGCTCATTCCCGATCCCTTCACTCGGTGCTGCCGCCCGTCGCCGCAGCCCGGTGGTCACCGTCGAGTGCTCCCCCGCTCGCCGGGAGGTACACCGCCGCTCGACGGGCCTCGGCGGTGGGCTGCGGCGCACGGTCCGCGATCGGGCCATCTTGCAGCCGCTCGACGTCCTTCTTTCGGGGCCGGCCCGGACGCGCGGGCGGGGTCGCTCAGTAGGAGCCGTTGAGCAGCGCCGCGGCGATGTCGCGGGCGGCGCGGGCGCCGGATTCCATGGCGCCCTCGATCGATCCGGCCTCCATCGCCGCGATGTCGCTGCCGGCGAAGTGCAGGCGCCCGTGGGGCTCGCGCAGCCGCGGGAGGACCCCGGTCAGGTTGCCGGGCCGGTGCATGGCCCAGGTGCCCTGCGAGAACGGGTCGTTGACCCAGTCGTGGCCGGTGCTCTCCAGTACGTCGAGGTCGGGGACGAACGTCCGCAGTGCGCGCTGCACCGCCTCCCGGTCGTCGGCGCGGATGGCCGAGGCGTCGGAGGCCAGGCACATGAGGAGGGTGTCGCCCTGGTGCCGGTACTCCACCCTGGCGGCGTTGATGGGGTTCTTTCCCAGGGGGGCGAAGGCGTAGAAGGGCTCGATCTCGCCCCTGACCCGCGCCCAGATCTTGACGGTCCGCATCGGGAGCTTCTGCTCGATCATCTCGCCTACCGGTTGGGCGAGTTGGGGGGTGAGGGTCAGGTCGGCCAGGGTGTTGAGCGGCACCGCGACGACGGCCGAGCGGGCGCGGATGCGCTGGCCGTCGCGGGTGGTCACGGTGACGCCGGCGCCGTCGTCCTCGATGGCGGTGACGGGCGTGGCGAGGCGGAGGACGGCGCGGGACTCGGCGGCGAGGGCGTCGAGGAGCCGCCGGGTCCCGCCCTCGATCGGCCAGTGACTGGCGGTCTCGAAGAACGCGCTCCAGTCGCCGAAGTAGGTGGCCACGCCGAGGAGGAGCTGCGCGACGCCGTGTTGGCGGTAGTCGTGGACCAGCGCGGCCAGGCTCCCGTCGAGCACGTCCCGGTCGTACGCGGAGAGGTCCAGCGCGTCGAGCCGGTCGGCGAGGGTCTCCTTCTCGATCGCGGTGTGGTCGGCCGCGGCGAGGTCGAACGGCAGCGGGAACCGCTCCCGGGCGTCGGCGAAGCAGCGGGCCATGAGGGGGCCCACGGCGCTGCCGTAGTCGAGCCGGTTGCCGGTGTGCACGGTGCCGTCGGCCAGCCAGTGCACCGTGTCGGTGGCGAGCGGCGGGACCAACCCGATCCGGTGGCACCGGAGTTCGCGCCACACGTGCGGCTGGGTCCAGTGCACATAGGCGCCGCCGAGCTCCAAGGGGCGGCCGAAGGCTTCGCCGGTGTGGGTGCGGCCGCCGATCCGGTCGCGCGCTTCGAGGTGGACCACCGAGTGGCCCTCGACGCTGAGGTCCCGGGCCGCGATGACTCCGGCAAAGCCGGCACCGATCACCGCAACGTCATACGCGTCATAGCTGTTGGTCATGACCCTCCCCTTTCGGTTGCCCCCGCCGCGTGCGGACACGGCGAGGCCCCGCGCCGCGGGTGGCGCGGTGGACCGAGACGTAAACTCGATCTCGAATCGAGTTTGAGTTTAGGGCGGCATGAGATGCTGTCAACTCGGCTGACACGCAAGCCCGATGGGGCGCGACTGATACGATCTCGAATCGTGTTCGAGAAAAGTTCGAAAACCCAGGCACCGGCCCGCCCCGGCGTACGGCAGCGCCGCGGCGTGGAGCGCAGGCGAGCCATCCTCGACGCCGCCGAGGCGCTGCTCGGCGAGCAGGGCTATCAGGCCGGCACCCTCAAGGCGATCGGCGAGCGGGCGGGCATCCCGACCGCCTCCGTCTACCACTACTTCTCCGACCGGCACCAGGTCGACGCGGAGCTGCTGCAGCGCCATATCGGCGAGCTGGACGCGCTCATCACCACCGCCCTGGAAAGCCCCGAACTGCGCACGCTGCGCGACGCCGGCGATGCCGTCATCGACCCGCTGCGCAACTACTTCCGGCAGCACCCGAGTTGCACCGTGCTGTGGTTCGCGCGGGGCAATGAGACGCTCGACGCGCACATCCGCGCCTTCGACACGTCACAGGCGGAGCGGCTCTGGCACTTCCTCATCGAACGGGAGCTGCTCCCCGCCGACACGCCCCAACTCGTCGTGCAGCTCGCCTGGGAGGCCGGCAACCGCCTCTTCGACACCGCGTTCCGCCACTCCCCCACCGGCGACGACGCCACCATTAACGAGGTGCGGCGCATGGTCACCGCGTATCTGGAGACCTACGCGCCGAAGGCGACCAAGCGGCGCGGTTGATCCGGCGCGGGAACGCGTCCGGATACGACAAGACCGCCGCTTCCTGCGAAGCAGCGGTCACCCTTGCGTCGATCCTGCACCGGCAGGATCACCATGCGGACGGTTTCCGGCGCGGGGCGCTGGTGCCCGGGGTTACGGGTGGGGTCACCAGCCCCGGGCGCCGTCGGTCAGTTCGCGCAGGAGATCGGCATGGCCGGCATGCCGGTTCGTCTCCGCGATCTGGTGGCACAGCGCCCAGCGCAACGTGTAGTCGCCGTCGACCTGTTCGCCCGTGCTCTCCAGGTCCAGCGACGCGATGACCTTGTCGCTGGTGTGGCAGGCGGCCTGGTAGGCGGCGATGAGGCGCTCCGGCCCCTCGTCGTCGGTGACCCGCCAGTCGCCGTCGGGGTCCTCCTTGCTGAACGGCATGGGGAGTTCCAGGCCGCCGAGTACGTTGGCGAACCAGTGGTTCTCACCGGTCACCAGGTGCTTGAGGATGCCGCCCAAAGAGATGCCGGATGCGGTGTGGGCGCGCCTCAGGTCTTCCTCTCCCAGTCCGGCCACCTTCGCGATGGCGGTCGCCCGGGCGAATTTGAGAAAGGCCCAGAGCATTTCCTTTTCGCCCAGTTGGTGAGCGGGAATCTTGCGTCCCTCGGTGCCGAGGGCGACTGGGACCTGTAGCGACATGTGTCTCCTCGCGGTCTGGTGATGGACCCGCAGGCGTACGTCGCCTGCGGGGTGTTCGGCCTCGGCCCGTGGAACGGGGCACTCCGCCTGGTCTACTGGAGCGTGGGTGCCGCCGGCTCCTGCGGGTGCCGGGCGCACCAGACGAGCGCCGCGGCGGTGAGGATCAGCGGCCAGATCATGTACCACCCCGTCAGCACGAGCAGGATGACGATGATGACGAGGGAGGCGATGGCGGAAGACGTGCCCCACCGGGTGCTGTCCCGCAGCAGTTTGGCACCGGCGGCCGAGCCGAGGGCGTAGACGGCTCCCAGGCAGGCCGTGGTGCACAGCACCAGGGGTTGCACGTCCGACTTCGTCAGGGCGGCGTAGACGAAGACGGTGCCCGAGATCACCCCGACGATGGCCAGGCTGCGGCGGGGGACGCCGCCGGCCTCGGCGCCGCTTCCGAGCCCGCGGGGCAGCGCCCCGTCACGGGACAGGGCGGCGCCCAACTTGGCGGTGCTGGCGATGTAGGCGTTCATGGTGCCGAGCGTGGTGAGGATCGCGATCACGCTGGCGAGGATCTTGCCGAACGACCCGAAACCGAGCTCCAGTAGGGAGGCCAGGGAGGTGGCCGTCGTTCCGGACGTGCTGCCGAGCGCCAGCACCGTGATGGTCGCCAGGCCCAGGTACAGGACGCCGATCGCGAGCAGCGCACCGATGGTCGACCGCTTGATGTCGCGCTCCGGGTGGGCGAACTCCGCGGACAGGTGGGTGACGGTCTCCCACCCCGTGAACGACCACACCAACAGCGCCGCGGCGGGGCCGATCGCCGACCACCCGTGCGGGGCGAACGGCTCCAGGTTGGCCGGGTCCGCGTGCGGGAGGGCCACCAGGATGCCGACGACGAGCAGGAGGGCCAGGGAGCCGGAGAGGATCAGCTGGACCCGTCCCGACACCCGCACGCCGAAGGCGTTGGCCAGGAAGCCCACGACCAGCAGGCCCGCGGCGTAGCTGGCCGTGGCCGTCCAGCCGCCGCCGGTGCTCCGCTCCAGATAGGACGCGCCGAAGAAGGCCAGCGCCGGAATGCCCACCGGGGCGCCCAGGTAGAACCACCAACCGACGACCGTGGCGGCGCGGGTCCCGAACGCCCGGCGCACATACGTCGACACCCCGCCCGAGTCGGGCTGCCGTGCGGCCAGCGCCGCGAAGGTGGCGGCGAGCGGAATGGACATCACGATGAGGGCGAACCAGGCCACCAACGACGCCGGACCGGCCTCCTTCGCGGTCAGGCCGGGGAGCGCGAGGACCCCGGTCCCCAACACCGCCCCCACGTACAGGGCCGTGCCCTGCGCGAAGTTGAGCCGACCGGCGGGGACCGAGCCCTGACGGTCGTCGTTGGCCTGTACGGCCTGTGTGGTACGCGCCATCCGTCCTCCTTGAAGTACGCCCCTGACCCTATTGCGCTGAACTGACCGTTCCACAGGGGCACTTGTAAGCGTTCCTGGGCCGCGGTTATCGAAAATCACGTATCATTGGTCAATGGCTAATGATTTGAAAGCGGCGCTTGATGCGACCGACTGGCGGATCCTCAGCGAGTTACAGGCCAACGCTCGCATTACCTTCAGTGAACTGGGCCGACGTGTCGCGCTGACGCCCCCGGCGGTCGCCGAGCGGGTCAGGCGGATGGAGCAGTGCGGGATCATCGAGGGGTATCGCACCCGGGTCAATCTGCCCGGGCTCGGGCTCTCGATCCTGGCTTTCGTCAACATCGTGTTTCCCGGCGGCAACTACCAGGACTACGTGCGCATCTTCAATGACTGCCCGGAGATTCTGGAGTGCCACCACGTGACCGGAAGTGACTGCTTCATCGCCAAGGTGGCGGCCCGCTCGATGAGCCATCTCGAAGAGGTCACCGCGCGGATCACGAAGATCGGCTCCATCGCGACGACGATCGTGTACTCGACCAGCGTGAGCGACCGCGTGATCACCCGCGAGATGGCCGAACCCCTCGCTGCGCAGCCCCGACTTGAGTGTGAGCAGGCGTCCTAGCGACGTGGCTGCCGCCGTGGGCATCGGCGGTGGGCGGCCGCCGATGCCCGGGGCCGGTTCAGGCCGTCTCGCGGATCGCTCGGGCTAGGACGCACAGCCCCTCGTCCAGCAGTTCCGTCGGGATGGTCAGCGCCGGTAGCAGTTTCACCACCTCGCTGCGCGGGCCGGACGTCTCGACCAGCAGACCGAGTTCGAAGGCCCGGGCGCACACCTTGGTGGCACGGTTCTGGTCGTGGAATTCGATGCCCCATACCAGTCCGCGGCCGCGGAATTCGGCGATGTCGTGCGGGTGTTCCGCGGCTATGGCGGCCAGATGGGACGCCACCAGTTCACCGCGGGCCAGGGTCTGCTTCTCCATTTGGTCGTCGGCCCAGTAGGCATCCAATGTCGCGGCGGCGGTGACGAAGGCCGGGTTGTTGCCGCGGAAGGTGCCGTTGTGCTCGCCCGGCTCCCAGATGTCCAGCTCCGGCTTGAAGAGGGTGAGCGCCATCGGCAGGCCGTAGCCGCTGATGGACTTGGAGACGGTGACGATGTCCGGCACGATGCCCGCCTCCTCGAAGGAGAAGAAGGCGCCGGTGCGGCCGCAGCCCATCTGGATGTCGTCGACGATCAGCAGCAGGTCCCGGCGCTTGCAGAGATCGGCCAGTTTTCGTAGCCAGTCGGCGCGGGCGACGTTGATGCCGCCCTCGCCCTGGACGGTCTCGACGATGACCGCCGCGGGGTAGTTGAGGCCGGAGCCCTGGTCCTCCAACAGCCGCTCGAACCAGAGGAAGTCCGGGACCTGGTCGCCGAGGTAGTTGTCGAACGGCATCGGGGTGCCGTGCACCAGCGGGATGCCGGCGCCGGCCCGCTTCATCGAGTTGCCGGTCACCGCGAGCGCGCCCAGCGACATGCCGTGGAAGGCGTTGGTGAAGGAGACGACCGACTCCCGGCCCTTGACCTTACGGGCCAACTTCAGCGCGGCCTCCACCGAGTTGGTCCCCGTCGGGCCCGGGAACATGACCTTGTAGCACAGGTCGCGGGGGCGCAGGATGAGATTCTGGAACGACTCCAGGAACGCCCGCTTGGCCGTGGTGGACATGTCCAGGCCGTGCGTGACGCCGTCCCGCTCCAGGTAGTCCAGCAACGCCCGTTTGATGACCGGGTTGTTGTGCCCGTAGTTCAGCGTTCCGGCGCCGGCGAAGAAGTCGACGTAGGTGTGGCCGTCCTCGTCGAACATCCGGCTGCCCTGCGCGCGGTCGAAGACGGTGGGCCAGCCACGGCAGTAGCTGCGCACCTCCGACTCCAGGGTTTCGAAAACACTCAGATCGGGAGCGGTGATCGACATGGCGTCCTCCAGAGGGCAGGCGAGAAGCGTCGAAGGAAGGCAGGAGGGTGGGGAAACGGCTTGGCTATGAGCCGGGCACCGCGGGCCCGGTGGTGCGGGGTCGGGACCGCCACCGGCGGAGGGCCGCGACGGCCAGCACGGCGTAGATGGCGGCCGTGGCGGTACCCGGGCCGAGCAGCAGCACGGCGAGGCTCCAGTGGAAGGCGGCGGCCAGGCCGAGGGCCGCGCCCGCGAGGACGACCGCCACGGCGATCCCCGGCCGGCCGGGGCCGCGGTCCCCCGGCTCCGCCGGTCCGGAGCGGAGGGTGTGCCAACGGGCCCCGACGGCCCGGAGGTTGGTCAGGCAGTACATGCCCAGCACCACGGCGGCGACCCAGGCAAGCGCGGAGTGGAGCGCGGGCGGGCCGAGCGCCTGGGAGCCCGGCGGGGTCAGCAGCACCCCGTAGAGCGCCGCGGCGCCGACCAGGCCCAGGGCGACGCCCCATGTGGTGGCGGCGCGGGCGGACCGCAGGGCGGGCAGCGAGCCCTCCAGCCCGACCCAGGCGAACAGCACCGGCACCGCGATCAGCGCGGCGGCCCCGAAGGGCGACCGGCCCGGGTCCAGCCCGAACGTCCCGGGGTAGAGCCACCACACCAGTGCCAGGGCCAGGGTGGCGACCAGCCGCGCCGTGCGCACCGCCGGCGAGGGGGTCACGCCGGCGGCGGCCAGCGCGGCGGCCAGGCACAGGAGGACCGCCCCCAGGGCGGCCGCCGCCGGCCCGTCGGCGACGAACTGCCCGGCGGCGCCGACCACGACGGCCTGCCCCACCGCGAACCCGCCGAAGTACAGCCCGTGCACCACGTTCGTGGTGCGGGGCCCGAGTCGTGCGCGGACGAAGCCGGCCGGTCCGCTGCCCCGCGTCCCACCGGCGAAGCCGATGAGCAGGGACCAGACCAGCAACGCCCCGGCGACGACGAGGGACACCGCGCCGCTGTGTGCCAACGGTGCCAGGGCCACCGGCAGCAGCAGGGTCCCCGCGCCCAGCACGGCGTTCACGATGCCGAGCGCGGTGCGTAAGGCACTCATGTCGCCCCGGCTCAGCCCAGGTTGTGGAAGTAGGCGGGCACGGTCGCGCCGAGCCGGCGCCCCTCGGGCACCAGCGGCAGGTCCGCCGCCTCGGGCCAACGGGGCATCTGGGTCAGCACATCGACCGGAATGTCCAGGTGCTTGGCGATGTGCCGGGCCCAGCCGGGCATCAGCGGGGTGGCCAGCACGGAGACCAGGGCGAGCGCCTCCAGGTGCGTGACCAGCCGCCGGGCGTACTCCGGCGACCCCGCCCCGGCCTGGCGGGCCGCGGTGAGCTCGGGGAGGTCGTTCACCGCCCGCTCGATCGTCGACGCCAGGAAGGCGGCGGCCCGTTGGGGCGAGAAGGAGTCCGGGGCCAGTGCGGCGGCGATCCGCTTGGGCAAGTCCACCAGTGACGCGGTGAGCGGGCCGGCGTAGCCGTCGCCGGCCGGGACGGTGGAGCCGAAGTCCTCGGCGAGCAGGGGCAGGATGGTCTGCGCCCACCGTTGGAGGCCCGCCACGAGCACGGACTCCACCGTGGAGGCGAGCTCCTTCATCGCGAAGTTGCCCTGCTCCTGCTCGGGCCCCGTCAGGCACAGGTGGAACCGCAACGCGTCCGCGGACACCTGGCGCAGGATCTCCCCGCCCCAGATGGCGTGCCCGCGGCTGGTGGAGAACTTGTCGCCCTCCAGCCGGTAGAACTCGTTGGTGACGATCTGGCTCGGCAGGGTGTAGTCGCCGTGCGCCATCAGGAGCGCCGGCCACAGCACGGCGTGCGAGAACGAGCAGTCGAAACCGAGGAAGTTGACGATGCGGGTGTCCGGGTCACTCCACTGCTGCCGCCACAGCTCGGGCTGCCCCTGGGCCTCGGTGAGGCAGGCGGTCGCGGCCAGGTATCCGCAGATCCCGCTGAACCAGGTGTCGAGGATGTGCCCTTCCCAACCGTCCAACGGGACGGGAATGCCGTAGTCGGCCTCCCTGCTGATCGGCGTGAGAGGCAGCTCGTTCGACAGCAGTCCGTCGAGGTAGCTGCGCAGCCGGGGCCGCCAGCGCTCGCCCGCCTTCTCGTAGTAGGCCAGGAGCTGCGTGCGGTACTCCTCCAGCGGGAAGACGATGCGCTTCAGCGTGCGCAGCTCGGGCGCCTCCCAGCAGGCGGTGCACTTCGCCGCCGCCAGGCCGCCGGACTCCTGCGCCAGCCCGCACGCCTCGCAGTAGATGCCGTCGGAGGGGGCGTTGCAGAACTGGCACTCGCCGCGCACCTCGGCCTCGTACAAGTACCGTGCGCAGCCGGTGCAGTAGAACACCGGAAGCTCCTTGACCGCCAGCTTCCCCGCTTCCCACAGGGTGGTGAAGAACTCCTGGACGATCTCGGTGTGCTTGGGCGTGGTCAACGGCCGGGTGAACCAGTCGTGGTGCATGGCGCCCAGCGACAGCGTCTCCTCCATCCTGGTGCCGAAGGACAGCGCGGTCTGGTACGCGGTGGACCCGATCTCGGCGGCGCGGCGCGGCACGTAGCAGGAGTGCTCGTCCGAGTAGCCGACGTAGCGCACCTCGTGCCCGCGCTGCCGGAGGTGCCGGGCCTGCACATCGGCGCCGAGGAAGGGCCCTGACAGGTGCCCCACGTGCAGATCGCCGTTGGGGTTGGGCGGCGCACTGGTGACGACGTAAGTGTTCACTGGGTGCTGCTTCCTTCCGCGATACGAAGCGTGGAGACATCGGGCACGAGGTGGTGCGAGGCGGAGGTGTGCGCGGTGCCGGCCGCGACCCGGGCGTCCGGCGGGAGGTCGTGCAGGACCACGGCGTGGGCGCCGATCCGGGTGTTGGCCCCGATGCAGACCGGGCCCAGCACGCTGGCGCCGGTGCAGATGATGACGCCGTCCTCCACCACGGGGTGGCGGCGGGAGTGGGTGGGCCGGCGCAGGTCCTTCCACCATCCCACCGAGCCCAGGGTGACCTGGTGGTACAGCATCACGTCGTCGCCGATGCGGACGGTCTCGCCGATCACCACCCCGGTGCCGTGGTCGATGAAGAAGCGGCGGCCGATGGTCGCCCCCGGGTGGATCTCGATGCCGCTGATGGCGCGGGCCAGGAGGGAGAGCGCGCGGGCGCTGGTGCGACGGCCGCGCTTCCACAGGCGGTGGGAGAACCGGTAGGTCCACAGCGCGTGGATGTGCGGGTACAGCAGCACTTCCCGGTTGCTCCGTGCCGCCGGGTCCTTGGCACGCACCGTCGCGAGGTCCTCGCGCAGCATGTTCAGTACCTGTTTACATGTGGGCATAGGAAGCCTCCGGCGTGATCAAGTTGCCGCTCTCGAACCGCTGTGGCCGGTAGGGCTCCAGAAGAGGCTGGACGGCCTTGCCCAGGACGGCGCCCCCTTCGCAGATCTCCCGTGCGGCCAACTCGGCGACGGCCGGCGCCATTTTGAAGCCGCCGCCGCTGAATCCGAGGGCGAGGTACAGTCCGTCGGGCCCGGCCGGTCCGATCGCGGGCCGCTTGTCCGGGGTGTAGCCGTCGTAACCGGCGCGGGTGCCGACCAGTTCCGCGGTGGCCACCGCGGGTATCCGGCGCGAGACCGCCTGGACGGCCGCGCCCACCTCGTCGTCGGTGAGCGGGGCGACGTCCACTCCCAGTTCGACCTCCGGGTTGCTCGGCACGCCGAAGTAGAGCTGGTCCAGGGCTTCCGGGCGGAAGTAGCAGCCGATGGTGTCGTCAATACAGGTCGGTACGGACGCGTCGGACCCGCGGCGGCCCGCGCCGGGCAGTTGGGCCTGGGCCAGCCCGATCCGCCGTGGCACGACGGGGAGGTGCACCCCCAGGTGGGCGGCGGGCGCGTGTCCCCAGGCACCGCTGGCCAGGACGACCAGTGGCGCCTCGATGTGCCCGGTCTCCGTCTGCACGCCCGCGATCGAGCCGTTGCGCTCCAGCACCCGCTCGACCCGGGTGCCTTCAGAGGTGGTCACCCCGAGGCGGCGGGCGGCGGCGGCCAGCGAGACGGTGGTGGCCGCCGGGTCGGCGTACCCGCCCGCCGGTTCGTACGCGGCGGCGGCGACGCCCTCGGTGCTCAGCCCGGGGTAGAGCGACCGGATCTCGTCGGGGGCGAGGAGTTCGGCGCGTTCGTAGCGCAACGCGTCGGCGGTGACGGCGCCGTTGGCCTTCAGCGTCTCGACGTGGTCCGGGCCCACCAGCATCAGGAATCCGGTGCGCCGGTAGCCGCAGTCTCCGCCGATCCGCTCCTTCCACTGCTCGAACACGGGCAGGCTGCGGGCGGTCAGCCGGGTGTCGGAGGCCGCCGTGTGGTGCAGGCGCAGCAGCCCGCCCGAGCGGGCCGTCGCGCCTTGCGCGGCGACCCTGCCCTGGTCGCACAGGACGATGTGGCCGAGCCCGGCGAGGGCGAGTTGGTGGGCGATGGCCGCACCGATGACGCCGCCCCCGACGACGATGGCGTCCGCGGTTCGGTTGCGGTTCACCGATTCGGCTCCGCGGTGTCGCTGATCCCGAACTCCGCGGCCCACTTGGCGCGTTCGGCGGCCACCGCCTCGGACCCGCCCCACCAGATGGTGACGAACCGTATCCGGGTGGTGCCGTCGTTGGTCAGGTCGTGGTCCTTGAACGGGGTGATGAAGACGGTGTCGCCGGCGTTCACCCGGCGCTTCTCCTCGCCGATCCGCATGATGCCGCTGCCCTCGGTGATGAAGAACATCTCGTTCTCGTCGTGCGAGTGGGCCGTGGAGGTCTCGCCGGGCGCCACGTCGACCCAGGCCCCGCCCCAGAACGGTTCCTTGACCGCCTCGTTCCACGGGAAGATGCGCCGACCGCTGACGTTGTAAGCCTCCTCGAAGACCATGTCCTCCGGAGCCGTGTGGAAAATGTGCACAGGGATTCCTCTCGTGGGCGTGGGAGACTCCGTCGCGCTCAGCTGACGAGCGTCGCGGGGTGGGACTGCAACTGCCGGGCGAGCGTGGCACGCAGGTCGTTGTGGACGGTTTCCGCCTTGGCCGCCATCTGACTGAAGGACGTGGCGCTGGCGATGCCGTGCCGCCACTCGGTGATGCCGTCGAGGTAGAGGCCCACCGTGCAGTGGTCGACGGTGCGGGCGCGGTACTCCCGGGTGACGTCGAGGCGTCCGTCGGTGTCGTAGGACAGGTACGGCGCGAACGGCTGGAGCGACTCGGGGAACTTGGGCTCCTCGTACCCGGTGCAGAGGATGACCGCGTCGGCGTCGATGCTGCCGGCCTCGCCCGTGTAGACCTCGTTGGTGGTCAGCCGGACCCCGTCGCCGGCGACGGCGACGTCGGTGACCTCAAGGCGGCGGTGCAGGTGCAGGCGGTTGGTGCCGGTCAGCCGGTCCTGGTAGGCGGCCTGGTACAGCGCCGTGGACACATCGGGGTCCAGGGCCGCGTAGTTGGTGGCGCGGGCGTGGGCGAGGGCCTGTTCGCGCGCCGGCCCTTCGAGTCCGTAGACGTAGTCCGTCTCGGTGGGAAAGTACGCCTCGTTGCTGAAGTGGCCGAGTTCGTACATCTTGAAGCCGCCGTGCCGCACCAGCGAATGGATCCGCGCGTCGGGGAGTTCTCCGGCGAGATAGAGAATGATCTCGCCCGCGGTCTGGCCGCCGCCGATGACCGCGAATCGCAGGGATTGGCCGGTCTTCTCGCGCAGCGCGTTCATCCGGGGCAGGAACTCGCTGGCATGGAATACACGTTCGCCCAGATCCTCCCGGAAGACCTCCGGGATATAGGGGACATGACCGGTTGCCAACACCACGTTGCGGCCCAGGTGTTCGTGCACCGCACCGTCCCGCGGATCGCGACTGACCACCCTGGCGGTGCGCACCGTCCCGTCGGAATCGGCGACCGGCTCGACGCGCAAGACCTCCCGGTGATATTCGGCCGGCTGTCGCACCTGGGCCGCGGCCCATTGAACGTACTCGGACCACTCCAGCCGACTCACATATCCGCCCAGGAGCGTGAATGGATAGAAACGACCGCTCTGCAAAAGGAAGTTGGTGAAGCCGAAGCGGGAGCGGGGGTCGCGCGGGGTGGCGAGGTCGCGCAGGAAGTGGTGCTGGATGTCGGTGCCCGGCAGCACCTGGTTGGGCTGCCAGGCCGAGGTCGCGGCGCGCTCCAGGTAGGCCGCGTCCGCGGGCCGGGCTCCAGGGTGCGCGTCGTCGTGGTCCTCGATGGCGGCGGCCAGCGCGATGCCGGAGGGGCCGAAGCCGGCCACCACAACGTCGTGGATCTGCATGTAGGAATGCCTCCCGTCGGGGGTCACGACCTGCGAGGTCAGAGGGCGAACTGAACGGATTCCGGCAGGCTTTCCGGCCGGTTGCCGAGCCGGTCGGCGAGGGCGTCCGCCAGGGTGCCGGTGCGCAGCGACAGCAGGCTGAAGGAGCCGGCGTCGCCGATGCCGTGGCTCGACTCGCACAGGCCGTTCAGGAAGAGCGGCGGGACCTTGTCCATGTCCTCGCGCGGGGTCAGCGCGTAGTCGCTGCCGACGTCCAGCCTGCCGTCCTCCTCCCGTGCGAAGTGGTCGGCGACGGGGGCCAGCATCGGCGGGCAGAGCTCCTCGTGGGGGCCGGGTCCCAGGTTGCGGAAGCCGGTGGCCAGGACGACGAAGTCGACCTCGTCGCGGACGCGTTCGCCGGTGTGCAGTTCCTGGAAGTCGATGGTGACGCTCCGGTCGGTCGCCGAGAGGGCGGTCGCCTCGTGGCTGCCGCGGACGAACACGCGCTGGTCACCGTCGAGCTGCTGCTCGTAGATCGCCACGTACAGCTCCTTGAGCACGTCCCCGTCGGCCGAGGAGTAGTTGGTCGGCTGCATGTAGGCGTCGAGCGCGCGCCGGCTGTCCCGTGAGGCGCGGAAGTAGTACTCGGTGAACTCCGGGAAGTACCCCTCCTCGCTGAACGGGCTGGTGTCCTTGAGCCGCAGCGAGTAGGAGCGCGGGTAGGTGACCACGCGGGTGCCGGGGAACTGCCGGTGCAGGTCCAGGGTGAGCTCGACGGCGCTCTGGCTGCCGCCGATCACCGCGACCGCCTTGGGGGCCCCGTCGGCGGTGAGTTGCTTCAACCGCGGCAGGTACTGGGTCAGGTGGAAGACGCGGGGGCTGTCCACGGTGTCGTAGGGCGCCGGGATGTACGGCGTGCGGCCCGGGGCCATGACCAGGGTGCGGCCCAGGTAGCGGGCGCCGGTCTGGGTGGCCACCTCCCAGACGCGTTCGCCTTCGTGGTCGATCGCCTGTATACCGACGGCGCGTTGACCGCAGTCCACTTGGTGGGAGAAGAAGTCCGCGGCCCAGCGGATGTACCCGGCGTATTCCTTGCGGAGTGGGAACTCGACCGGGAGGTTGAGATGGCGCACCAAACGCCCCTGCTCGTGCAGGAAATTGAGGAACGAGTAGCGACTGCGGGGGTTCCTGAGGGTCACCAGATCGCGACTGGGATGGTTCTGGATATCCGATCCGTTCAGCAGCATCCCGGGCTGCCAATCGGGGGTGGGACGGGCTTCCAGAAACCGGGCGTCCAGACCGGGGTACTTCTCCTCGATGGCTATTGCCAAGGCGAGGTTGGCGGGACCGAAGCCTACACCGAGAACATCGTGAACGCGCACGGGAAAAGACAAGGGTATTCTCCTAAATCGCGTTGAGTTCAGGCATGGTTCTGGCGGGGCGCACAAACGGGAATTACCGCGCCAGCACTGGTCGCAGCGCCGACACAGATCGCGGCCGGCGGCCCTGGCTCATCGCGTAGCTGCGGTTACGCAAGGCACTTGACCGCGTCGTAGTGGTGGATGGCGGAAAAATTCCGCGAGTTACCGGGCAGCGCGGGAATCCGGTGCACCGGGTGGCTGTGGGCACCGAGGGCGGGCATCGACTGTCTGTTGAGTGACCGGCTAGGGCACCTATGACCTCCGACGCTGGTAGCCCTTGAGCGAAACCGTTAGCAGGTGATCTCGGGTGCCAGTCATTACTGGCACTGGACGTGCTGATAACCAGCGACTCGCGGTTCACTGGCCGCGGAAGCCACATTAGTTCAAGGGCAGTAGCAGCCGATGCTAAATCCTTGCCTCCGGAGAGGGGCCTGTAGCATGATCGCCTGCCATGGACAAAATTGATCGCATGATCCTGCGCGAGCTACAGCGGGACGGCCGCATGGCCAACGCCGATCTAGCCGCCAAGGTAGGGCTTACGCCCACCCCGTGCCTCCGCCGAGTCCGGAACTTAGAAAAGATCGGTGCCATACGAGGTTACCGGGCGGAACTCGACGGTAACTTCCTGGACAGCGGATTCCATGCATTCGCCACAGTAGCGATGAAGCACGACAATCGCGCCACTATGACCGAGTTCGAGGCCCGGATCACCGAGCTGCCCCAAGTGATCGAGAGCCACCGCCTGTTCGGCGACCCCGACTACCTGCTGCGCATCGCGGTAGCCGACATCGCCGCCTACGAGCGCTTCTACACCGAGGTGTTGTGTGCCCTGCCCGGGATCAACAAGCTCACCTCGCACATGACGATGAAAGAGGTCAAGGCGCACCGGGGGTTCCTCGCAGGGCTGGAGTGACCCGCTGTCGCGGATCGCCAGCCGCCGCTGGCGAAACGGCAGAGGCTTAAAGCCACCTTTCGGGCATACCGACGGCGCCGCAGCGATGCGGCGCCGCCTGGTGCCGACCGGCGCCGCGCCGGCGTGTCCCCGATCCAATTACCGTGCACCGTCCTACAGTTGAGCCGAACGAGCGCCACCAGCCACCCCGGCAGCCACATTGAGCCGGACCCGTACCATCTCGCGCACGAACGGAGCCGCAGGCTGCATGATGTCTCCATGAGCGATCGTGAGGAACTACCGACCGCGGTGGATGCGGCATCGCTGCTCGCCCTGGCCGAGGGCCATCACGCCCGCACCGTACGGGCGTTGGACCCCCGCGAGGCCGCCGGCCACCTGGTGAAGACGTATGTCATCGAGGCGTCGGGCCGCACCGTGACCAAGGAGGACGAGGCGGCCGCGCTGCGGATCGCCGGAGCGCACCTGGAACTCGGGCACGCCCGCGGGTCACTGGGGCTCGCCGTGGTGATGCTGCATGCGGGCGGCGACGGCGACTACGTCCTCGTCTCGACCTGGATCGAGGGCTATATGTCCGATCTTTCGGTGTTCGTCGGACCCGCCGGGCGCCCGGACCAACTGCGCCCCGGCCGGGCCGGGTTGGCGCCCTGCGTCTGGGAGGCCGCCGTGCTGGCCCATGAGCGCGACGCCTTCACCCGCCATGTCCTCGACGGCGACGGCCCGTTGGCCGGCCGGCTGACCGCATGGGGAGCGGACGTCCTGGAAGGGAAGGTGCGGTGAGGGAGGTCGGTGCCCCATGACGGCGGCACGCGTCAGAGCCGCGCGGGTGTCCGATCTGCCACAGGTGGCCGAACTGGCCGTCGAGCACGCCGCGTACGAGAAGGCCGCACCGCCGGTGCCCGACCTCGCGGAACGACTCGGGACGCTGCTCTTCGGCGCCCCGGCGCCCCGACTGCGCTGTCTGGTCGCGGAGTCGGCCGACGGTGACCTCATCGGCTACGCCACCTGCTCGCCCGAGATGTCCACCTGGCGGGCGTGCGAGTACCTCCACATGGACTGCCTCTTCGTCCGCTCCGGCCATCGGAGTCTGGGCGTCGGCGCGCTGCTGATGGCGGCGGTGGCCGGTGAGGCGCGCGGGCTCGGGCTCACCGAGGTGCAGTGGCAGACGCCGAGTTGGAACGTGGACGCCGCCCGCTTCTACGACCGGCTCGGCGCGCAGGCCAAGGAGAAGTACCGCTACACCCTGCCGGTGCCGGGCGAGCGGGCCGCCGGCGGCGAGACCGGCTGATTCGCCGGGCGGGCCCGTCCCTCAAGCGCCGCGCCCGGCCGGGCGTCGGGGCCGCCGGCGCCAACCACCCTGCACTACAAGGTCATTGACGGAGGGGAACCCACAGATGAACGCCACCACCGCGCCCCGGACGGTCGCCGTGCTCGGCCCCGGCGGGGTCGGCGGGCTCGCCGCGGCCTTGCTGGCCCGCGCCGGACACCGGGTGATCTGCCTGGCCGGCGACGAGACCGTACAGGTTCTGCGGAGCCAGGGCGTGCACGTCACCAGCGGCGCGTTCGGGGACTTCAGCGCCCCGGTCGAGGCCGACACCCAGCTGCGGGACCCCGTGGACCTGTGCCTGGTCGGGGTCAAGCAGACCGCACTGGCCTCGGCGCTGGAGCGCGTACCGGAGCAACTCCTGGGCGACCGCGGGGTGTTGGTGCCGCTCCTCAACGGCCTGGAACACCTCGTTCCGCTCCGCGCGCGCTACGGCGACGACCGCGTCGTGGCCGCCACCATCAGCGTGGTGTCCGCCCGCACCGCCCCCGGCCGGATCGAGCACCACAGTCCGTTCGCCCGCATCGACCTCGCGGCCGAGGCGGTGTCCCGGGCCCGGCTCGATGACGTGGCGGCCGTGCTCGGGGGTGCCGGCTTCGCGACCCGGGTGCGCACCGACGAGAACGCCATGATGTGGGAGAAGCTCGCCTTCCTCGCCCCGATGGCGCTGCTCACCACCCGGTACGGCGTCCCGCTCGGCGAGGTCTGTAGCGCCTACCCGGACCAACTCCGGGCCACCGTCGGCGAGGTCGCGACCGTGGCCGGCGCCACCGGCGCGCCGATCGACGCGGAGGCCGTGGTGGGCTTTCTGACCGGTGCGCCGCCCGCGTCACGCTCCTCCATGCAGCGCGACGCCGAGGCCGGCCGGGCGTTGGAACTCGACGCGATCGGCGGTGCGGTGCTCCGTGCCGCGCGTGCGGCCGGGGTGGCCGTGCCCCAGCTCACGCGGCTCGTGGACGAGATCCACGCCACCGCCGGACGGCCCTAGGTCCTGTCGTCAAACTCCCGTCGTTCGCCCGGAGGGCGGGCCGGGCGGTGGTCGGTGCGTGCTCTCGGCGTGCCGGGCGGCGGCCCCTGTACTGGACGTACTGGGGTCGTCGCCCGGTGCGGCGAGAGTGCGTGCCGGGCGCCGGACGGCAGGCGGGAGTTTGACGACAGGGCCTAGGAGCCTGCCCGGCGGCGCGGGCGGGGCACCAACTCCCCGCCGCAGTTCGGGCAGATGTGTCCCATCTCCTGGCTGCACGCGATGCAGAAGCTGCACTCGTACGAGCAGATCCGGGCCGGGCCGTCGGGATCCAGGACTGCGGTGGTGCACCGCTCGCACAGCTCACGCATTTCCAATGCCATGCGTCCCAGCCTCTCACCACCCAACGGCCCACCCCAATCCCCCCTAGCACCCCCCTAGCACCCCCCTACAGCCCCCTACTCCGGCACCGCCCGCCGCCCCGGCCCCGCATACGAGGCCGCGGTGGGTGTCGGGCACGGTGGTGGGCATGGCGGTTTGTGACGGGGCTTTGCTGTCGGCCAGTTGAGCACGCGGCGCTCGGTCTCCAGGGCCGGCGGCATGCTCGCCTGGCACGGAAACACCGGAGCCGGCCTGGCAGGGTCAGGTGCCGGCGCTCAACGCGGGCTGCGCCGGCTTCGGTAGGCCGCGACGCTGGCCCGGTGTGAGCAGGTTCGGGTGCAGTACTGCTTCGAGCCGTTGCGCGAGAGGTCCACGAAAGTGGCCCGGCAGGTCGGCCCGGCGCATACGCCGAGACGGGCGGGACCGAGCGTGGCGATCACTGAGGCCAGTGCGCTGAGCGTGGTCGCGGCTAGGTGCGCCGAGCAGCGGTCGGTGTCGGAGGTCACCTCGGTCCACCAGCGGTCGCCCTCGTGGCGCAGTACCGGGGTGGCGCGGCTGCGACGCAGACCGTCGTTGATCAGGGCCGCAGCTTCGACCGCGTCCGCGTTCGCCCGTTCCAGCACCGCACGCACCGTACCGCGCACCGCGCGGACTTCCGCCAGGTCGGCGCGGGTGAGATACCGCGGACCGGTCCCTTGCTTCGCGGCCGAACTCGGCGGCTCAGCCGCGGGATGGTCGTCAAGGAAGTCCCGGAGCTGCTCCACGGTCTCAAGCGCGTCCTCTCCCTTGACCGGCCTCAAGGTGTTGGCCAGGTCGACGGCCGTCTGGACCACCAGCGGGCTGTAATACGCATTCGACATTTGACGTGTCTCCTCACTGCTCCTTAGTGTTACACGTAAAGGAGCTTTTGCATGTCACAACATATCCGGCAGGGGACGGCGCCGCAGACGATCCCGTCTGGAGGGGGCCCGGCACCGGAGCGAGCCGACGCCCCGGACGGGCGTCGGCTGGGGCTGACGTTGGGGATGCTGGTGCTGCCGATGTACGTGGCGCTGGGAGCGCCGTCGGTGGCCCTGCCGGCCATCGGCCGCGCACTCGCGGTGCCGTTCGGGGCCACCGCATGGATTCTCGCCGCGTGGTCGCTGACCTCCGCGCTCGCGATGCCGGTCGCGGGTCGGCTGCTGGTCCGCTGGAACCCCTTCCAGGTCCTGGTCGCCGGGGTCGTGGCGCTCGCCGCGGGCTCCGCGCTCGCCGGAGCCGGGCCGACGCTGTCCGCCGTGATCGTCGGCCGACTGATCGGCGGCGCCGGGGCGGGCGCGACCGTGATCGCCGTCTTTGCCGCGGCGACCGCCCTTCCCCGACGGCAACGGATCCGCGCCCTGGGGATCATCGCGGCCGCCAGCGCGACGGCGTCGGGGTGCGGGACGCTGTTGGGCGGGGCGGTGACCGCATGGCTCGGGTGGCGTGCCGTGCTCGCGATCCCGGTCCTCGCGCTGCCCCTCCTGCTGGCCGCATTGCCGAGTAGGCGCGCGCTGACGCGGAGCGGTGGCGGCGAGCGAAACGGCGCGACGGGGCGACTCGATATCGTCGGCGCGGCCGTGCTGTCGGTACTCGCCGGCTCCTTGATCACGTTGCTCCAGGCACACTCGGTCGGCCTGCCCGCTTTGGTCACGCTCACCGTGGCTGCCGCCGGGGCGCTCGCCGCCGTGGGACTGTGGCGGCGCGTGCGCAGCACGCCCGACGGGTTCGTGCCTCGGCGGGTGATCGCATCCCGCGGCTTCCTGGTGGCCGGGCTCATCGGCGGGACCGTCTTCGCCGGCTACTACGGGGTGCTGTTCCGCGCCCCGTCCCTGATCGAGCAGGCCACGGGCGGTGGCCCCCTGGAAGCCGGCGTGCTCTTAGTTCCGGCCGCCGCCTGCTCGGTGCTGGCCGGGCGGCTGGTCGGCACCTTGACCGACCGGTTCGCCGGCTGGCAGGTGTCGGCCGGGCTTGCGGCACTCACCGTCGTCGGCGTGCTCGTGGTCGCGCTCTTCACCGGGCCGATCCCGATCGTCGTCGGCACGGCGTTGGCCGTGTGCGGGTTCGCCGGCACCCAAGCCGTACTGGTGAGCCTCGCGCCGGACCTGGTCGCCGCGGACGACCGCGACACCGCACAGGGCCTGCTCAACTTCATGAACGCCCTGGGCGGCGGGATCGGTCCGGCCGCTGTCGCGGGGCTGTCCGGCCTCGTGCCGGTGCCGGTGGCCCTCGCCGTGCTCGCGGCACTCCCCCTGGCCGGGCTCGTCCTCAGCCTGACCCGGCGCCCTACCCCGCACCGCCGCCCCGAACCCCACGCCACGCAGGGGAGCCCGCGATGACGGTCCACCCACGTCTGATCCGATAACGCCTTGAGCAGTAAGGAGCCTTGCCATGCCTGCCGAGCCATTCGAGGTCAGCGTCACCGAAGCCGAGATCGCGGACCTGCGTGAACGACTGCGACGGACCCGGTGGCCCGAGCGCGAGCCGGTGGACGACTGGTCACAGGGTCTGCCGCTGGCGTACGCGCAGGAACTGTGCCGCAGTTGGGCCGAGGACTACGACTTCGGGTTCGCCGAGCGGCTGAACGTGTTCCCGCAGTACCGCGACACGATCGACGGCCTGGGCATCCACTTCCTGCACGTCCGCTCGCCGGAGCCGGACGCGTTCCCGCTCGTGCTCACGCACGGGTGGCCGGGTTCGGTGCTCGAATTCCTGGAGGTCCTCGGCCCGTTGACCGACCCGCGCGCACACGGCGGTGACCCGGCGGACGCGTTCCACGTGGTCGCGCCGTCGTTGCCCGGGTACGGCTGGAGTGACAAGCCGTCGACGACCGGGTGGGGCGTCACGCGCACCGCGCGCGCCTGGGACACGTTGATGGTCTCGCTGGGTTACGAGCGGTACGGCGCGCAGGGCGGTGACTGGGGTTCGGCGGTGTCCGCGGTGCTGGGCGAGGTGGCGCCCGAGCGGGTCGCCGGCGTGCATCTGAACCTGGGATCCGTGGCGGCGGGCACGTTCGACGACCCGACGCCCGCGGAGCTGGCGAATCTCGCAGCCGAGAAGGAGATGCAGCGCACCGGCCGGGGGTACTCGGCGATCCAGGCGACTCGGCCGCAGACGCTCGGCTACGGCCTCACCGACTCCCCGGCGGGGCAGGCCGCCTGGATCGCCGAGAAGTTCTGGGCGTGGACGGACAATGACGGCCACCCCGAGGACGCGTTGTCGCGGCAGACGATCCTCGACGAGATCTCGGTCTATTGGTTCACCGCGTCGGCCACGTCGTCGGCGCGCCTGTACTGGGAGAGCTTCGCCACCTTCCGGGACAAGGTGACCGCGCCCTCCGGGCTCTCGGTCTACCCGCGCGACCTCACCCGCCCGTCGAGGCGGGAGGCCGAGCTGCGGTTCACCGACCTGCGCTGGTACGAGGAGTTGCCGCACGGTGGCCACTTCGCCGCGCTGGAGCAGCCGGAGTCGCTGGTCGAGCAGGTGCGCGGGTTCTTCCGCCTGTTCCGCTGACGGTCCGCGGCACCTCCTGGAAAGCCCGCCAGGGACACACCTCGCCGCTTCGGCCCGGCCGTCGGGGCGCTGTTCCTGTCCCCCTGGCTCAGCGACGGCCGGCGCGCCTGCCGAGACCGGCACCACGGCGCCCTGATCGGGCGGGTTGGTGGGAAACGCGAGGTGGCCGGGGCCGGACGGATTTCCGTCCGACCCCGGCCACCTCGTCTGCGTGCCTGGCGCGGGAGTGTTCGGTGCGTCAGCCCTGCGCGCCGTCGACGGCCCGCTGCTGGCGGCGCCGCCTGAGGCGGTCACCGGCGATCAGCGCCGCCACCACGACGGCCGTGCCGATCAGTTGGTGCCGGCCGTCCGAACCGGCAGCCATCACCGCGAAGATGCCGAGGATGGCGGCCAGCGCCACCCAGGTCAGGTAGGGGAAGGCCCACATCCGCACCATCAGCAGCTCGGGCTGCTCGCGCTCCAGGCGGCGGCGCATCCTGAGCTGGGTGAGGCAGACGATGGTCCAGACGACCAGTACCGAGCAGCCGGCGATGTTCAGCAGCCAGGCGAACACGGTGCTCGGCCAGATGATCCCGGCGACCACGGCCACGAAGCCGAACAGGCAGGACGCCAGGACCGCGGCCGCCGGCACGCCCCGGGTGACCCGGTTCAGGAACCGCGGCCCCTGCCCCCGGCTGACCAGGGAGTACGCCATCCGCGACGAGCCGTAGATGTTGGCGTTCATGGCCGAGAGCAGCGCGATCAGCACCACGATCTGCATGATCGTGCCGGCCGCCGGGATGCCGAGCCGGTCGAGCACGGTGACGTAGGGGCCGTCCGCGGCGACCTTCGGGTCGTTCCAGGGCACCAGGGTGACGACCACGGCCATGGAGCCGATGTAGAAGACGGCGATGCGCCACACCGCGGTGCGGACGGCGCGGGCCACGTTCCGGCTCGGGTTGTCGGACTCCGCGGCGGCGATGGTGACGGTCTCCAGGCCGGCGAAGCCGGAGATGGTGGTCAGCAGTCCGGCGGCGAGGCCGGCGGCGCCGGTGGGGAAGAAACCGCCGTGGCCGACCAGGTGTTGGGTGCCGGGCGGGGGGCCGAAGACGCCGAGGATGGCGAGCACGCCCAGCACCAGGAAGGCGACGATCACGGTGACCTTGATCGCGGAGAACCAGAACTCGAACTCGCCGAAGTTCTTGACCGCGGTCAGGTTGCTGGCGCAGAAGAACACCATGAAGATCGCCACCCAGCCGTAGGCCGGGATGAACGGCACCCAGTTGTGCATGATCGAACCGGCCGCGGTGGCCTCGGCCGCCACGCCGGCGGTCAGCATCAGCCAGTACATCCAGCCGGAGGTGGTGCCGGCCCAGGAGCCGAGTTCCTCCTCGGCGTGCACGGAGAACGACCCGGTGGAGGGCCGGGCCGCGGACATCTCGCCGAGCATCCGCATGATCAGCATGACCAGCGCGCCGGTCCCCGCGAAGAGCAGGACGATGGCCGGACCGGCGGCTGCGATGCCTACGCCGGAGCCGACGAAGAGTCCGGCTCCGATGACGCCACCGAGCGCGATCATCGACAGATGGCGCTGCTTGAGGCCGTGCGACAGCACGGGCGCAGCGTCGTCCTGCACAGCCGGTGGGGAGCCCTGGGGTGACTGGGCGAGGGTCCGGGTCATGGACGTGCCTGTTCATTGCTTGACGATCATTGAGCCTCCCGAGTGTGCGGTGTGCGATGCAGGCACGGCGTGAACGCCCGTTATTCGGACATCGCGTTCACGGAGAGTGAGAGCGCGGCTGTGTTGGGTGGCGCTCGGTCGACCCCCGGCACGTGGGGCGAACGGCCACGGCCCGCCAGGCATGCGACTACTGGCGGTGCGACTCGGTGACTGTCCGAGAGGCGGGTTCGGCGCCAGGCCGGCCAGGCACGGGCGCGCGGAACGGCCGTAGCAGCAGCCGGGTTCCGGGCCAGGCAGCGAGCACCGCCACGACCAACACGCCCAGGCGCACCAGCATCTGACTGGCCCCCGGCGGAACCCGCGGCACCAACAGCACCGTCCCGGCCAGGCATACCCCCCAGGCCAGTACGGCCAACACCGTGCACGCGGCCGCGACCGGGACCCCGCCCACGCCCCAGGCCACGGCGTCCAGATCGGCGTCGAAGCTGCCGGAGTCCACCAACCCCACGGCGACCAACAGCCAGAACACCACGGCCACCAGGAGGGCCGAGGTGAAGAAGAGGGTGGGAAAGGCAGCGGCGGCCGACTCCAACGTTCCCATGTCGGCCTTCCCGCGTCGTACCGTGCGCTTCCCATCCCGCCGTGGTGACACGGCAGTTGACGAGACGGCCCCGGTGCGCGGCATGACTGCCGACATCCGGCACCGGGGCCGTCCTCCGCATCCCCCGGTGCACCATCATCGCCGTGCGGGCCGCGCCCGTCATTGCCGGTTCTCGGCAGCCTTCCCGGCCGTCTCCATGCCAGGTTGCCGCTAAAAGGACGTCATCAGCGCGTCAAAAACCCGGAGAAGTCGTGCGGGATCGGGGACTTGACCGCGGGCACAATGGGCGCCCCGACGGCCAGACAGCGACAGCAAACCGCTGCTGCCTGGCCGGCCCACGCCAGTCCACGTCATCCCTCGCCAGTCCACGCCAGTCCGCGTCAGTCCACGCCAGTCCGCGTCACATTTCCCAGTCAGCCCGACAGCAGCATCGCCACCGCCACCACGGCCAACAGGCCGATGTACGCCCAGGCATAGAGGCGGTCCGGGATGCGCGGCGGGCGGCGGCGCAGCACCGCGATCACCGGTAGCGCCCCCAACAGCAACACCGCGGCGGAGAGCGGGTCGACGAGGCCCACCAGGTGTCGGTGCGCATCGGCGGCGGTGGTGACCGTGGCGCCGACGAGCGAGACCGCGGTGGCCGGGAGCGCGATGGTCAGGGTGAGGGGGTTGGCCAACGTGGTCGCCACGCGCATCGTGTGCCCGGCCCGCCGCAGCGCGGGCACGGTCATGACGCTGCCGCCGACGCCCAGGAAGGCGGCGACCGCTCCAACCGGCGCGCCGAGGACGGCCGGTAGCGGCCGCGGCGCGTCATCGGCCGCCTCGACCCGGGCCGGTGGGCGCAGAAAGCCCGGGCGCAGGAGCAGGTCGACGATGGTGAGGGCGATGTACCCGACGAACGCCCAACGGACCAGCTCGGCCGGGGCGAGGCGGGTGGCGAGGGCGCCGACCGCGGCGCCGACCGCCAACAGCAGGAGCAGCGCCCGACTGCCGCGCAGCGTGGCGAGCACCCGCCGCGGTGTGACGGCCGTCGCGAAGCCCGCGTTGACCACCATCACCAGCGCCGAGGTGGCCGTCGCCACCCGCATCGCGTCCCCGCCGAGCGCGGCGTCCGCCCACACCACGACCGGGACCGCGACGAACCCGCCGCCGAACCCGAACAACACCGTCGTGACTCCGGTGAGGAGCCCGATCCCCAGCAATGCCAAAACGTCCACGGGGCCCACCCCACCAGCTCCGACCCCGTGCCCGCATGCGAAGATCGGCACGGTTCTTTCGCGTCTCGGCCACGGCGCGATCCGGCCCGCGTCGCCGTACGCGGCCAGTACGGTTGCCCGGTGAAGAACGTCTCCCTGGACGACATCGACCACGTCGACCGGGTCGTCCTGCCGATCGGCACCGATTACCCGCCCGGCCACCTCCTTGACTGGCACCAACACCGCCGCGCCCAATTCCTCTACGGCGCCACCGGGGTGATGGTGGTCGACACCGCCGAGGGCACCTGGACCGTCCCGCCCGAGCGGGCCGTGCTGATTCCGGCGGCGACCCAACACCGGGTCCGCATGCTGGGGGTGAGCACCCGGAGCCTCTACATCGAGCCGGACGCCGTGCCGTGGTGGCCGGCCACCTGCACGGTGGTGGACGTGCCGCCGTTGCTCCGCGAACTCCTGCTGAGCGCCGTCGAGTTCGAGGTCGACTACGGCCCCTCCGGGCGGGAGGGGTGCATCGCCGCGCTGCTGCTGCACGAGATCGCGGCGCGCGCTCCCCTGCCGTTCCACGTCGCGCTTCCCCCCTCCCCCGACCTGGCGCAGCTCTGCCGCGCGTACCTGGCCACGCCGGACGTCGGTGTCACCAACGCCGCCTGGGCCGCCCGAACGGCCATGAGCGAACGGGCCTTCACCCGGCGCTTCCGTTCGGAGACCGGCGACAGCCCGGCCGTCTGGCGGGCCCGCGCCCGCCTGTTGGCGGCGGTGCCCTGGTTGCGCGACGGCACCGTCAGCGAGGTCGCCGGCCGCCTCGGCTACGCCTCGCCCGCCGCGTTCACCGCCGCCTTCACCCGCGCCTTCGGGCTGCCACCGTCCCGCTTCACCTCCCGCGGCCGCGGCGACGGCGGCCCCGACCTCGGCCACCAACCCTGAGGGCACGCCTCTTTCTGGTACTCCCGGTCCCAGCATCGCGCGCCTCTGGATGGCGCTCACCGCATCCGGTGCACTACTGGCCATGAAGGCATGGCAGATGACCACCCCCGAAGGCGGGCTGCGGCTCGCGGAGTTGCCCGACCCCGTGCTGCGCGGCGGCGGTGCCACGCTCGACGTACTCGCCGCGCAGATCCCCGCGTACACCGAGGTCCTGGTGGCCGGCGGCCGCAGCGGGTTCCCGACGCCGATCGTGCTGGGGCCCGGCGGGATCGGGCGGGTGACGGCGACGGCGGACGACGTGTTCGGGGTGCGGCCGGGCGATGTCGTCGTCGCCAACGGGCTGTTCCGGTCCGGGCGGACGGCCCAGCCGGAGGAGGCGCTGCTGGGGTGGACCGGGATCGGGGGCGAGGGGCGCGCCACCCCGACCACCGACCGCATCCGCGCGGTGTGGCGGGACGGTCTCTATGCCGAGCGCGCGGTGCAGCCCGAGCGGACACTGCTCGCGCTGCCCGGGGCAACGGCGTATCCGGCGCCGGAGCGGCTCGCGTTCCTGCCGTGGCTCGGGATCGCGGGCGAGGCCGTCGAACGGGCCGGGGTCGGCGCGGGTCAGGTCGTCGCCGTGGTGGGTGCGACCGGTCAACTCGGGGCGGCGGCGGTGCTGGTGGCGCTCGCCCGCGGCGCCGCGACGGTGGTCGCGGTCGGTCGCAACCGTGGCGCGCTGGACGCGCTGGCGGCCCTCGACCCGCGCGTGGCGACCGTGCCGCTCACCGGCGACCGCAGGGCCGACGGGCGGGCGATCGCGGGCGCCGCCGGGCCGGTCGACGCGGTCATCGACACCTTGGGCGCGGTGCCGAGCCCGGATCCGACGATGGCCGGTTACGACGCGGTGCGCCCCGACGGCGCCTGGGTCCTGGTCGGCGGGGTGCGACAGGAACTGCCCATCCCCTACGGCGACTTCATGCACCGCCGGCTGACGCTGCGGGGGTCGTGGATGTACCGCGAGGCGACGGTGCTCGCGCTCTGGTCGATGATCCGCAGCGGCGTCCTCGACCTCTCGGTGCTCGATGTCACGACGGTCGGTCTGGACGACCCCGCGGGCGCGCTGTCCGCGGCGTCCCGCTCGCGGGGGTTGGGGGTCGTCGTCCTCGTACCGTAGGCGGGGCATTTACGACATAAGGGGCATATCCTCCATTCCTCGCGCCCAAAAAGCGCCCCGCACACCGATCAGTTTTCAAGAAGCCCCGCCGGCCGGGCCCTGGCTAGCGTGACGGCCATGAACCTCACGCTGCACTCGTCCTTCCTCCCGCACACCGATCCGGACGCCTCCCTGACCTTCTACCGCGACGTCCTCGGCTTCGAGGTCCGCAAGGACGTCGGCCAGGGCCCGATGCGCTGGATCACGGTCGGCCCCGCCGACCAGCCCGGCACGTCCGTCGTCCTGGAGCCGCCGGCCGTCGATCCCGGCCTCAGCGACGACGAGCGCCGTACCATCGCCGAGCTGATGGCCAAGGGCAGCTACGCCCGCATCATCCTGGCCACCACCGATCTCGACGACACCTTCGCCCGGGTCCAGGCCAGCGGTGCCGAGGTCGTCCAGGAGCCGATCGTGCAGCCGTACGGTGTGCGCGACTGCGCCTTCCGGGACCCCGCGGGCAATCTGGTCCGGATCAACGAGATCGACCAACTCCGCTGAACGGTCCGGCGATCACGGCCGCGACCTGCGCGGACGGCGCGGCGCGGGAGCCCGCACTGATCATCGACCGGTGCCGGGTGGCGTCGCCCCCGCCCCCACCCGGCACCGCGGGCCCGGACCGCGACTACCGTTGCCGCGAGCCCGCACCCATCAAGCAGAATCCGACAGAGCGCCCGAACCGGCACCGGCCGCCACGGGCGTCGTCGATGGAGGCCGCGCAGGCGGCCCGCCCACACCAGGAGACAGCATGAGCACGTCCTTGAGGACGGACACCCCGGCGTCCCCGCCGCACGCCGCCGACAGTCACGACATGATCCGCGTGCACGGTGCGCGCGAGAACAACCTCAAGGACGTCAGCATCGAGATCCCCAAGCGCCGGCTGACGGTGTTCACCGGGGTCTCCGGCTCGGGCAAGAGCTCGCTGGTCTTCGACACGATCGCCGCCGAGTCGCAACGGCTGATCAACGAGACCTACAGCGCCTTCGTGCAGGGCTTCATGCCGAACCTGGCCCGCCCCGAGGTCGACGTCCTCGCCGGGCTGACCACCGTGATCACCGTCGACCAGCAGCGGATGGGCGCCGACCCGCGGTCAACCGTCGGCACCGCCACCGACGCCAACGCCATGCTGCGCATCCTCTTCAGCCGGCTCGGCACGCCGCATCTCGGCTCGCCCAAGGCGTACTCCTTCAACGTGGCCTCGATCAGCGGCGCCGGCGCGGTCACCGTGGAGCGCGGCGGGCAGCAGGTGAAGGAGCGGCGCAGCTTCAGCATCACCGGCGGCATGTGCCCGCGCTGCGAGGGCCGGGGCACGGTCTCCGACCTCGACCTCACCCAGCTCTTCGACGACTCGCTGTCCCTCAACGAGGGCGCGTTGACCGTCCCCGGCTACAAGCCCGGCGGCTGGAACTACCGCCTCTACACCGAGTCCGGCCTGGTCGACCCCGACAAGCCGATCCGCAAGTACACCAAGCGGGAGCTCCAGGACTTCCTGCACCGCGAGCCGACCCGGATGAAGATCGCGGGCATCAACATGACCTACGAGGGTCTGATCCCGCGCATCCAGAAGTCGATGCTCGCCAAGGACAAGGAAGGCATGCAGCCGCACATCCGGGCCTTCGTGGACCGGGCGGTCGCCTTCACCGTGTGTCCCGAGTGCGAGGGCACCCGGCTCACCGAGGCGGCTCGCGGCTCGAAGATCGCGGGCGTCAGCATCGCGGACGCCTGCGCGATGCAGATCAGCGATCTGGCCGAGTGGGTGCGCTCGTTGGACGAGCCCGCGGTGGCGCCGCTGCTCGGCTCGCTGCGGCACACCCTCGACTCGTTCGTGGAGATCGGCCTCGGCTATCTCTCGCTGGACCGGCCCGCGGGCACGCTGTCCGGCGGCGAGGCGCAGCGCGTGAAGATGATCCGCCACCTGGGGTCGTCCCTGACCGACGTGACATACGTCTTCGACGAGCCGACCACCGGGCTGCACCCGCACGACATCCAGCGCATGAACGACCTGTTGTTGCGGCTGCGCGACAAGGGCAACACCGTCCTGGTCGTGGAGCACAAGCCGGAGGTCATCGCGATCGCCGACCACGTCGTGGACCTCGGCCCCGGTGCCGGCACGGAGGGCGGCACGGTCTGCTTCGAGGGCACGGTGCAGGGGCTGCGTGCCAGCGGCACCCTGACGGGCCGTCACCTGGACGACCGGGCCGTGGTGCGGGACGCCGTCCGCAAGCCGATCGGCCGGCTGCCGATCCGCGGCGCGGCGACGCACAACCTCCAGGACGTGGACGTCGATATCCCGCTCGGCGTGCTGTGCGTGGTCACCGGCGTCGCGGGCTCCGGCAAGAGCTCGCTGGTGCACGGTTCGGTGCCGGCCGGCGCCGACGTCGTGTCGATCGACCAGAGCCCGATCCGTGGTTCCCGGCGCAGCAACCCGGCCACCTACACCGGCCTGCTGGAGCCGATCCGCAAGGCGTTCGCCAAGGCCAACGGCGTCAAGCCGGCGCTGTTCAGCGCCAACTCCGAGGGGGCCTGCCCCACGTGCAACGGCGCCGGCGTCCTCTACACCGACCTGGCGATGATGGCCGGCACCGCCACCACCTGCGAGGACTGCGAGGGCAAGCGGTTCGACGGGTCAGTGTTGGAGTACACCCTCGGCGGGCGGGACATCGCCGAGGTGTTGGCGATGTCGGTGGCCGAGGCGGAGGAGTTCTTCGGCGCGGGCGAGGCGCGCCTCCCGGCCGCCCACAAGATCCTGAAGCGGATGGCCGACGTCGGCCTCGGCTACCTCACCCTCGGCCAGCCGCTGACCACGCTCTCCGGCGGCGAACGCCAACGCCTGAAGTTGGCCACGCACATGGCCGAGAAGGGCGGCGTCTACGTCCTGGACGAGCCGACGACCGGTCTGCACCTCGCCGATGTCGAGCATCTGCTCGGCCTGCTCGACCGCCTGGTCGACGCCGGCAAGTCGGTCATCGTCGTCGAGCACCACCAGGCGGTGATGGCGCACGCCGACTGGATCATCGACCTGGGCCCCGGCGCCGGCCACGACGGCGGCCGGGTCGTCTTCGAGGGCACCCCGGCCGACCTCGTCGCCGCCCGCAAGACCCTCACGGGCGAGCATCTGGCCGCGTACGTCGGCACCTGATCAACTCTCCCTGTAGGAAGGGTTATTCGGGTTCTTCGGTCTACGTCGGGTAACTCGCCGCAAACGGCAGGGGGTTGGGTGATCAATCCGCCCAACCCCCTTGGCATGCCCTTGCGTTGCTGCTTCAATGCGGCTCGTCGCGAGCGTTAGGAAGGTTTCCTAACAGCTCCGGGGCGGCGCCCGCCCCCCTCCGCTTCCGAGAGGACGGTCCCCGATGGGTCGAAGGACCACGACGGCGGTGACGGCCTCCCTGGCCGGCGCCGCGCTCGTCGCCCTGCTGCTACCGCTCACCACCGCGCCCGCCGGCGCCACCCCGGCCCGCACCACCGCGGCCGCGTCCACCACCGCAACCACGTCGACCACCGCGTCCAAGCCGTTTCGGCACCCCGGAGTCCTGGTCGGCGACCGGCAGTTGGCCCTCGTACGCTCGCGGCTGGCGGCCGGCGCCGAGCCGTGGAAGTCCGCCTACGCGCAGCTACGGGCCAGCCGCTACGCCGCCCTCGACTGGCGGCCCACACCGCGTGCCACCGTCGAGTGCGGCTCGGGATCGCACCCCAACCACGGCTGTTCCGACGAGCGCGACGACTCGATGGCCGCGTACACCGACGCGCTCCAGTGGGCCCTCACCCACGACCGGCGGTACGCGGACAAGGCGATCGAGATCATGGACGCCTGGTCGGCGACCATCAAGGAGCACACCAACTCCAACGCCCCGCTCCAGACCGGCTGGTCGGGCAACAACTGGGCCCGGGCCGGCGAGCTGATCCGGCACACCGGAGCGGGCTGGCCGGCCGCCTCCGTCGAACGCTTCGCCACCATGCTGCGCACCGCCTACCTGCCCGAGCCGCTGCCGGGCAGCCCGCGCAAGAACGGCAACTGGGAACTGATCGAGACCGATGCGCTGATGGGCATCGCGGTCTTCCTCGACGACCGCACGACGTTCGACCGGGCCGCGGCCATGTGGCGCCAACGCCTGCCCGCCTACGTCTACGTGACGTCGGACGGCGCGCTGCCGGTGCCGCCGCCGCGCGCCGGTATTAGCGGGAAGGCCGCACTGGTGAAGTACTGGCAGGGCCAGTCGACCTTCCGCAACGGGCTCGCGCAGGAGACCTGCCGCGACTTCGGGCACACCGGCTGGGGGCTGGAGGCGGCCGCCCAGGCCGCCGAGACCGCCCGGCTCCAGGGCCTGGACCTGTGGGCCGAGGGCCGCGAACGCCTGGTCCAGGCCCTGGAGTTCCACGCCGGGTACGCCAACGGGGCGCCGGTACCGGACTGGCTGTGCCACGGCACGCTCAAGACCGGCCTCGGCCCCACGGTCCAACTCGCCTACAACGAGTACCACGTGCGGGAGGGCCTCCCGATGCCCCAGACGCAGCAGTACGTGGCCGCGCACAGCCCGTTCGGCGCCAACTACTTCATCGGCTGGGAAACCCTGACCCACACCAACGCCCCGTGAGCGTCACCCCGCCCTGAGCACCGACGCCCCGCTCAGCAGTCCCGCCGGTCCGTCGTCAACTCACCCTGGGCGGTGGCCAGGGTGTGGTCGTAGCAGGCACCCGGGCCGTAGAGGCGGTAGCGCTCGCGGGAGACGCCGGTGGCGTGGCGCTGTTCGCGGGGCACGTTCTGGGTGTAGGCGGCGTCGCCGGTATAGGTGTCGTCCCGCCGCGACCAGTCGGTGCGCCGTCCGCCCCGCAGGGTCGCGCCGGCCGCGCGGTCGCCCATGGTCATGGTGGTGCGCAGGCGGTTGTTGCCGTCGATGGTGGTGGCGCCGTCCATGGTGTAAGTGCGCTGGTTGCGGGTGGTGGTCGCGGGCCCCCGGCCGCGGACGGTCACCGTCTCGTCGTCGTGCCAGCGCGCCCGGAGCGCGTCGAGCGATTCGTCGGCGTTCCAGCGGTGCGTCGAACTCCCGGACAGTTTCCGGGTGAGGGTGGTGGTGACCCGGCCGTGCGAGGTGTTGAGGTATCCGGAGACCGTGAGGGAGTGCCCGCCGTCGGCCGTCAGCCGGCGCTCGGTGCCCGGCCGGTACGCCGTCTTGTTGACGAGGTCGCCCGCCCGGCTCGTGAGCAGCCCGCCGGTCACGCGGGCGGCCTTGGCGTCCTGCCAGACCAGGACGTTGGTGGGGGTGCTCCAGCCGCTCTGCCCCGCGGGCACGCCGACGACCGAGACGGCGATCCGGTGCGGGCGCCCGTCGTTCAACTGGCCGGCGAAGGGCGTGAGGTCGTACTCCACCGGGCGGACGTCGAAGGCCCGCGGGCCGGGGATCACGTACCACAGGAAGGGGTTGGACCAGCCGCCCGTCCAGACCGTCGGATACGGCGCCGCGATGCCGGCCAGTTTGCCGTCCACCGACACCTGCACCTCGCGGTACGGGCCGTCCTTGGCCTTGCACGAGTACGGCGCCGCGGTGGGCACCGTCAGGTACCAGAACTCCTCGCAGCCGCCGCCCGATCCGGTGGCGTACACCTCGGCGACGATGCGTTCGCTGTTGCGCGGGGTGGTCAACTCCCCCTGGTACGCCCCGCCTTCGGTGTGGGCGCCGCGCAGGGTGAGGACCTGGTCGGGGGTGCTGGCCGGCTTCGCCCGGCCCTGCGCCAGGTAGAAGGTCAGCGTCACCTTGACCTTGATGACGCCGGTGTAGGTGCCGTCCACGGTGTTGCCGATGAGCATCTCGACGGGCTGCCGGGCGCGCAGCGTGGGGGCGTACCGCGTGACGTCCTTCTCCACGTTCCAGGTGATGCCCTGCGGTGAAGGTTCGGGGGTCGAGGTGCGCAGGACCTCCACGCCACCGATGTGCAGATACCCCAGGCGGTCGAACTGCCGCCCGGCGACGGACCCTTGGAGCCGGAGGACGACCTTGCTCCAACGGTGTCCCTGGCCGCACTTGCCCGGTGGCGCGTAGCTGCCCCGGTACGGCGTGAAATCACGGAACTCGGTCTCGGCGACCGTCACGTGGCAGGACGGGGTGTCCGGGACGGGCACCGGTGGGCCGGCGGTGACCGGGTCGTGCCAGTGGGTGCCGAACTCGGCGGGCGGCGCCGCGGCGGTCGCCGGGCTCACGCCCAGCACCAGGCCGGCGGCGGCCGCGCACAGCGTGCGGAACAGTCGTCTCATGGGTCAGGAGTGAAGCGCCTCGAACCCCGGTGCGCCAGTGTTCCTTTGGCCCGATCCGCGGCGGGGCGCGGAAGCGGCGGCGGTCGCGCCGGGCGGGGCGCCCGTGGCCCGCCGGACCCGCCCTGGGTGGTGGTCCTGGCGGCCAACGCCGAGTTGGGCGTTGGTCGCGTCCGGGGCGGGACGCCGTCGGGTTCCGGGGCGTAGCGTACCGGCGGAAGGAGGCCCCATGGACGCCACCCTCAAGACCGTCATCGACGGGGAGCTCGTGGAGCTGCCGGGCACCATCGCCGCGCTGCGCGCCAGCCTGACCGCCGACCGGGCCGCCGCGTTCGATCGGGAGATCGAGCATCTGCCGGCGGCCGAGTTGCCGGCCGCGCTGGTGCGTTGGGCGCTGGCCGGGGCGGGCGCGGACGACGAGGACGAGGCCCTCTTTGAGCGGCTGGCCAGGGGTGAGGACATCGGCGCCGTCGACGCGGAACCGGGCTCGGGCGGGCGGAGTTAGCGTGCCCTACCGGTTGCAGTACGCCCCGCCGGCGGACGAGGTCCGGCGTGCGATGCCGCGGGCGTTGCGGGGCGCCTTCGACGCGGGGATGGCGCTGCTGGCGGCCGATCCGTACGGCCAGGGCTCGACGCCGGTGCGGGCCGACGCGGACCGGCGCGAGGCGGCCGCCAGCGGGGTCGTGGTGCGGTATTACGTCAGCGCCACGGTGGCGACGGTGACCGTCGTGCGGGCCGTCCACGTCTGAGGCCCGCGCCCGGGCCCGCCCTCGCGGGGCCCGAACTCGATGACCGAATCCCGCCAGACAGGCGGTGGCGCGGGCTGGTGTGATCAGGGGAAACGTCCCTTCCGGAAGGCAGGAGCTTTCCCGCATGACTGGTCCCCGTTCCCGTCCCAGCGGTGCCGCCGGCTCCGGTGTTTCCCCGTCATGACTCACCCCCGTACGCCGGGCACGGACGCGGGGGCGGCCGGCCGCCCCGCGGCGATCGTTGACCCGTATTCGTCCGGGACGTTCTTCGCACCGTCGTTCCGGGAGGCCGGAATTCCGACGGTCGCCGTGCTGTCCCGGGCCGAGGTGCTGAAGACCTACGCCGACAGTTGGCACCCCGAGGACTTCGACGAGGTGATCCGCTACGAGGGCAATCTGCTCCCCGTCGTCGAGCGCCTGCGGGCGTTGGACGTGCGGTGTGTGGTCGCGGGGTCGGACCCGGGGGTGGAGCTCGCCGACGTGCTCGCGGCCGAGCTCACCCCGGAGTTGGCCAACGTGCCGGCCCTGACCGCGGCCCGTCGGGACAAGGGCGAGATGGCGGCGGCGGTGGCGGCCGCTGGCCTGCCGGTCATCCGGCAGATCTGCACGGACCGGGCGGAGGAGGTCGCCGCCTGGCTGGTGCGGGAGGACCTGGTCGGCCGGGACCTGGTGATCAAGCCGCCGAGGAGCGCCAGCACGGACGGGGTGGTCCGGATCCCCCAAGGGGTGGGCTGGCGCGGGGAGTTCGCGGCCCAGTTGGGGCACCCCAATCAATGGGGGGTGGTCAACGACCGGATGCTGGTGATGGAGTACGCCACCGGCACGGAGTTCGTCGTGGACACCTTCAGCTCGCACGGCCGGCACACCGTCACCGACGTCACCCGCTATCAGAAGATCGACAACGGCCGGCACATGGCGGTCTACGACGCCATGGAGTGGTTGGCGCCCGACGACCCGCTGGTGGCGGGGTTGGTGCAGTACACCGTCGGGGTGTTGGACGCGGTGGGCATGCGCTTCGGGGCGGCCCATGTGGAGATCATGCTGACGGCCGACGGGCCACGGCTGGTCGAGCTCAACGCGCGGCCGCACGGCGGCGGTCAGCCGCAGTTCTGCCGGCACGCCACCGGCGACAGTCAGATCGACCGCACGGTGCGGGCCGTTCAGCACGGCACCGCCCGACCGATCCCGGAGCGCTACACGCTGCTGCGGAACATGCTGGTGGTGTTCCTGATCAGCCAGTCCACCGGCGTGGTGCGCAATGCCGAGGTCTTCGACGGCCTGGCGAAGCTGGCGTCGTTGCACCACGCGGCCGTCCAGGTGCGCAACGGCCAGGTGCTGGAGGTCACCCGGGACCTGCTCCACACCCTCTCGCTGGGCTTTGTGGTGCTGGCGCACGAGGACCGGGAGCAGTTGTGGGCCGACTACGCGGAAGTGCGGCGCATGGAGCGGCAGTTGCAGTTGGACGGCGGCTGACCGGCGCGGGTACCCGGCGGCTGCGAAGTCTTCACAAGGGTGTCTTTCACCAGGATGTCTTTACAAGGAGGACGAGGGGCATGGACGATCTCGCGTCGTTAACGGCAGTGCAGCTCAGTCAGGTGATCCGCAGCCGGGCCGTGTCGCCGGTGGAGGCGGTGCAGGACAGCCTGGCGCGCATCGAGCGGCTCAACCCCGCGGTGAACGCGTTCGTCACGGTCTGTGCGGACGAGGCGTTGGACGCGGCCAAGAAGGCCGAGCGGGCGGTGATGTCGGGGGCCGAGCTGGGCCCGCTGCACGGGGTGCCGATCGGCGTGAAGGACCTCGATCCGGCGGTGGGGGTGCGGACCACCCGCGGCTCGTTGGTGTTCGCCGAGGACATCGCGCAGGAGACGATCCTGTGCGTGCAACGGCTCGTGGACGCCGGGGCGATCGTGGTGGGCAAGACCAACACCCCGGAGTTCGGGTTCAAGGCCACGACGGACAACGCGCTGTTCGGGCCGGCCTCCACGCCGTTCAACCTGGCGATGAACGCCGGTGGTTCGTCCGGCGGGAGCGCGGCGGCGGTCGCCACGAGCATGGTGCCGCTGGCGCAGGGGTCGGACGCCGGCGGTTCGCTGCGGGTGCCCGGCTCCTTCTGCGGTGTCTTCACGATGATGACGACGTTCGGCCGGGTCGCGGTGCCGGCCCGGCCCAACGCCTTCCGGCGGCTGAACCCGATGGTCTGTTACGCGCCGCTGGCCCGGACCGTGGGCGATGCGGTCCTGGGCCTGGACGTGATGTCCGGGCCGCACCCGCGGGACCCCTATTCCTTCCCGGTGAGCGAGGCGTTGGCCGACGCGATGTCGCCGTCGTTGGCCGGGATGCGCATCGCCTACTCGCCCGACCTCGGCGGCTATCCGGTGGAGGGCGAGGTCGAGTCGGTGGTGCGGGCCGCGCTGCCGGCACTGAAGGAGGCCGGTGCGGAGGTGGTGGAGGTGGACTTCAAACTGCCACTGCCGCACGCCGAACTCACCGCGATGTGGCGCCGGTACCTGTCGCTGTGCCACGCGGAGTCCGCGGAGGTCAGCCGTCGGCAGGGCATCGATCTGCTGGGCGAGCAGGGCCGGGTGGTCGACCCCGCGTATCTGGACAGCGTGCGGACCGGCGCGGCCCTGAGCGCGGTGGACTTCCGCCTCGGTGACCTGGTGCGGACGCAGGTGCTGGATGCGTTCGAGGACCTCTTCGACGGGTTCGACCTCGTCGTCAGCCCGGTGAACTGCATAGCCGGGATTCCCAACGACGGTGCGCGGACCACCGTCGGGCCCCATCAGGTCGAGGGGCAGGACGTCGACCGGTTCGTCGGGTGGTCGATGACCAGCCCGTTCAACCTGATCAGCAGCCCCGCGGCCACCGTGCCGGTCGGCCGGGCGGCCAACGGCGTGCCGGTCGGCATGCAGCTCGCGGCGCGCCGGCACAACGACGCGGCCGTGGTGCGCGGTGCCACCGCCTGCCAGAAGCACCTGCCCTGGCGGCACCTCTACGACAACCTCGATCCGGCGCTCGATGCGCGCTGAAGCCACCCGCCGCTTGAGGGGGCGCACCCCGCGCCCCCGCACAGCGGAGCGCTCCGCGCCGCGCGCTCTGGTACAGAACATGACGTACCGGACGCGATGCGCGGAGCGCTCCGCGCCATGCACCACTCCTCACCCGCAACACCCCCACCCGCAACACCCCGCACAGAACGCACCCACACGAGCAAGGACCACTTCCCGATGCGTGACATCACCGTTCGCACCGAGCCCTTCCGCGCCGCCCTCTTCGACCTCGACGGCACACTGATCGCCACCGAACACCGCAGCCGGGCCGCCTGGACCCGACTGTTCCAGACCCATGGGCTGACGGTGGACGACGCGTTGTTGGCCACCTTCGTCGGGCGGCGCGGCCAGGAGGCGCTGGCCGACCATGTGCACCGCTTCCCCGGCCACACCGTGCAGGAGCTCTTCGACGAGGCGGTCGGCTACCTCAACGGCCCCGACATTCCGCCCCCTTACCCGGTGCCGGGCGCCGAGGTGTTGGTGAAGAAGCTGCACGCGGACGGGGTGCCGATGGCGGTCGTCACCTCCGGTCTGCGCGAGCACGCCGGGGCGCTGCTGACGCACGTCGGCGGCGCTGACCTGTTCACCGCGATGGTCACGGCCGAGGACGTGCGTCGGGGCAAGCCGGACCCGGAGGGCTTCCTGGCCGGGTGCGCGGCGCTGGGGGTGGCCCCGGAGCAGGCGGTGGCGTTCGAGGACGCGCCGGCCGGGGTCGCCGCGGCCAAGGCGGCGGGGTTGGCGTGCGTGGCGCTGACCACGACCCATGCGGCAGCGGAGTTGGCGGCGGCGGATCTGGTCGCGGCCGACCTCTCGGGGATCGGCTGGCCGCCACTGCCGACGACCGCCGCCTGACCCCTCCTCCCGAACGGACCCCGCCATGCACCCTCACCCCAGCGAACCGGGCAGCGCCTCCGGTCCCGAGCGGTCCACCGCGCCGCCGCCCGCCATCGAGGAGGGCGGGGCCACGATCGAGGTCGGGCACCGCTGGCGGCTGCTCGCGGTGCTGTTGGCCGCCCAGTTCATGGCCAACGTCGACACCGCGATCGCCAACATCGCCGCGCCCGCCATCCAGCACGACCTGGGCGCCTCCGGCGGCGAAACGGGCCTGGTGATCTCCGGCTATGTGGCAGCCTACGCCGTCCTGTTGGTCGCCGGCGCCCGGCTGGGCGCCAGTCACGGCCACCGCCGGGTCTTCCTGGCCGGCATGGCGGTCTTCACCGCCGCCTCCCTGGCCTGTGCGCTGGCGCCGGCCCCGGCCGTGCTGATCGCGGCCCGGATCCTCCAGGGTGCGGGGGCGGCGCTGATGGTGCCGCAGGTGTTGAGCGGCATCCAACTGCACTTCAGCGGCCAGGAACGGCTCAGGGCACTGGGCTACTACGCGATCGCCCTGTCCGGCGGGGCCGTGGCGGGCCAGGCACTGGGCGGCGTGCTGATCGCGGCGAACCTGTTCGGCACCAGTTGGCGCCCGATCTTCCTGATCAACGTCCCGGTCGGGCTGTTGCTGATGTGGGCGGGCCGGCGGACCATGCCCGCGGACCGGGAGCCCGAGGACGTCCAACAGGTGGACGTGCGCGGGATGTTGCTGCTGTCGGCCGCCGTCCTGCTGGTCATCGTTCCGCTGCTGTTGGGCACGGACGCCGGCTGGCCGGCCTGGACCTGGGTCAGCCTGGCGTTGAGCGTGCCGGTGACGGGGGCGTTCGTGCGCAGTCAGCGCCGGCGCGCGGCCGGCGGCGGTCGGCCGCTGATCGCCCAGGAAGTGGTGCGCACGCCCGCCATCCGCTGGCTGTTGGCGGCCCACGGCATCACCACCCTGACGTACTTCGCGCTGCTCTTCGTCCTGGCGGTCTACCTCCAGGAAGGGTTGGGGCAGGGGCCCGCCTACGCGGGGTTGGCGATGGTCTCCTGGGTGGCGGCGTTCGGCGTCGCCGGCCCGTTGTTGGCGCGGGCGCCCGAGCGGCACCGGGCGGCGATGCCCCCGCTGGGCTGTCTGATCCTCGCCTCGGGCTACGCCGCGGTGTGGCTCTACCTGGCCACGGGGCACCGCACCGGACCGCTGCTCTTCGTCCTGCTGGGCATCGGCGGCCTGGGGCTGGGGCTCAGCTCCAACTCCCTGATAGGGCAGATGACGTTCACGCTGCCGGACCGCTACGCCGCCGACCTGTCCGGGGTCATCAGCACCAACGCGCAACTCTGCGGCGCCCTGGGCGTCGCGGCGCTGGGCGGCGGCTATCTGTTCCTGGCCGGTGACGGGGCGGCCGAGCCGTCGGCCCTGGCGTTGCAGGCGGTGTTGGGGGCGTCGGTGGCGCTGTCGGTGTTCGCCGCGGTGGCGGCCACCCTGGCGCGTCGGGCCAGGGCAACCGATGACGGGGCTTCGGTGGTGCCGTAGCGATGGACGGAGTGGAGAGGTCGCTTCCCGAGCGCCTGGCGGCGGACCTGGACCAGGGCTTCGCCGGCCTGGTCCAGGTCCATGCCCCCGCGCTGCGCCTCTACCTGCTCCGCCTGACCGGTCTGCCCGCCGAGGCGGAGGACCTGACCCAAGACACCTTCCTGCGCGCCTATGTTGCGCTCCAGGGCTACTCGGCGGCGCGCCGCCGGGCCCTGCGCCCGCGGCCCTGGCTGATGAGCATCGCCACCAACGTGTGGCGCAACGACGTGCGCGCCAAGAGCCGGCGCCCGGTGTCCGTGGGACGGGTGGAGGACACCCAGGACGCCTGGCCGGACGAGCGGCCCGGGCCGGACGAGTGCGCGCTGACCGCGGCCGATCGCCGGGTGCTGATCGACGCCCTCACCGTGCTGCCGGAGCAGTACCGCGTGGTCATCGTGCTGCGGCATGTGGTGGGGATGAGCTATGCGGAGATCGCCGAGGTGCAGCGCTGCCCCGTCGGCACGGTCAAGGCCCAGGTTTCCCGGGGGCTTTGCCACCTCCGCGACCTGCTGGGGGCCGAGGGGCGTCTGGTGAAGGAGATGGCGGGGTGAGCGCGGAGAACGACCGGCCCGTGGAGTGCGGCGAGGAGTCCCTGACCCGTGCCCTCGCCGCCGTCGCGAAGCCCGGTCCGACCGAGCGGCCCGCCGCGGACCTCACCCTCGGCATCCTGCGGCACATCGGGCTGCCGCAGGACGCCTACGACACCTACGCGGTGCTGGACGGCCCGGCCGGCGGGCTGTATGTGGCCCGGCGCGCGGCCGCGTTGACGTGTGCGGTGCTGCGGGCCGTGGCGCCCACGTCCGAGGAGTTCGAGGCGCACTACCTGGCCGCCACGGGGCGTACCGCGGTGCGGACGACGGTGCCGCCGCCGGGGGTGCGGACGGCGCTGCGCACCGGCCAGGCGAGGCGGCTGCGGCTGGACCTGTCGGCCCTCCCGGCGGCGGAGCAATCCGCGCTGACCGCGGTGCGCAGCATCCCGCGCGGCCAGATGCGGCCGGTCTCCTGGATCGCGCGGGAGGCCGAACTCACCGATCCCGCCGTGGTGGTGACCGCGGTCCGCACGAACCCGCTGCACCTGCTCGTGCCCTGCCACCGGGTCGCCCACGACAGCGGCCTGCCCTGCGACGCCGCCTACGACCCGGAGACGGGCGACGCGCTGCGGGCCGCGGAGGGTCTCCAACGGGCCCTGCTGCACGGCCTGGTGAGCCGGCGCACACGCTATCTGGGCAGCGGCACCACCCTGATCTACTGCCATCCGACGTGTGCGCACGCGCGCCGGATCACCCCGCCGCACCAGGTTCCCTTCAGCTCCGCCGGCTCCGCCCGTCGGGCCGGTTACCGGCCGTGCAAGAGCTGCCGGCCGGCCGCCGCATGAGGCGGGCCGGTGCGCCCCGTCCGTCGTGAGAGGAAAGTGACCGCTTGACCGCCAAGAACCCGCCACCGGTCGACTCGGTGGCGCTGGCAGCCCATCAGACCCCCTTCGGCCCGCTGGTCCTGGGAGTGTCCGAGGAGGCCCTGCTGTACTGCGTGCCCGCTCCGCTCAAGGACGCGCGGGCGCGGGTCGGCCGGGTCGCCCTCAAATGCGTCGAGGAGCCCGGGCTGTTCTCGGCCGCGCAGGCCCGGCTGCTCGCCCAGGCGCGGACCGAGATCGACAGCTATCTGCGGCGCGAGCGGTCGTTCTTCACCGTGCGGCTCGATCTGCGGCTGGCGACCCCCTTCTGCAAGGAAGTGGTGCTGTCCTTGGAGGAGTTGGCGCCGTACGGGCGCACCACGACGTATGCGGCCCTGGCGCGCGATCTGCAACGGCCGAAGGCGGCGCGGGCGGTCGGCACGGCGTTGGGGGCCAATCCGCTGTGCCTGATCCTGCCGTGCCATCGCGTCAACGGCAGCCGGGGGCTGACCGGTTACGCGGGCGGCCTGACCGCCAAACGCTTCCTGCTGGACCTGGAGAACTCCGTGGCGGCCACCCCGGAGGAGCTGCTGCTCAGCCCTGCCACACCAGGCGGACGGCCAGCGCGATGAACACCGCGCCGGCCAGGGCCTCCACCGCACGTCCCACCCCGCGCCGGGCGGAGTGTGCGGGGCCGCGACCGGCCAGCCAGCCGTGCAGCCGGTAGGCGACGGTGATCAGGAAGCAGAGCCACAGCGCGGCGAGACCGAGGTAGACGGCGGCCAGGACGACGATGCCGGGGCCGGGGGCGCCCCCGGTGGGGAGGAACTGCGGGAGGTAGGCCAGGAAGAACAGGCCGACCTTGGGGTTGCTGCCCGTGGACAGCAACCCCAGGCCGACGCACCGCCAGGCCGAGCGGGGCGGGTCGGTGCGGAACGGGCCGGGCGGGCCGGCGTCGTCCGGCGTCCGCGGCCGGCGGGCGGCCGCGTACAGGGCCCGGGCCCCGAGCAGCGCCAGGAAGGCCGCCCCGGCCCAGACCAGCGCGGTGAAGACGGCGGGCACGGTGTGCAGCAGCAGTGAGACGCCGCTCAGCGCCGCCGCCGCGTGGCAGGCGCCGGCGCCGATCATGCCCACCGCGGCGGCCGCGGCCGGCCGCCACGACCCGGTCCGGAACACCAACTGCGCGGCCAGCGCGGCGTCCGGACCGGGCGTGGCGATCACCACCAGGGACGTGGCCAGGAACAGGCCGCTGATCATCCCCCACCCTTCCGGCCCGGTCAGGCGGACAGGTCCGCGGAGAGCGGCCGGTACTCCCTGCGCGGCTCCGACGCCGCCGCGCCGTCCTTGTCCGTCAGCACCGCGGTGACCCGGTCGCCGCTGCGGACTGCCGGGACCTGGTGGCGCAGCCGGGTCAGCGAGATGCCGCCGCCGTGCCAAGGGCACACCAGCCGCTTGCCGTTGGGGGCGAGGCGGCCGAGGTGCAGGGGCCCGCCGCGGTGCGGGCACTGCGCGGGCATCACGAATCCCCCGTCGGGCGTCCGCGCGTACACATAGGGCACGCCGGCCACCACGACGCAGTTGCCGCGGCCCGCCGTCGAGAATGTGACTACAGGCACGTGGTGTGGTCCCCAATCGAGTGGATCTGGTAGACGCACTCCTCGGATTCGATGATCGCGCCGTGCAGGCGGTTCTGCTCGATGACCGTGCCCTCCCCCGCGCGCAGGATCTGGTGGGAGTCGAAGCCGCTGACGAACTTCATCGTGCCGGAGACGATGTGGCACAGCTCGTCGCCCTCGTGGCTGTGGGTGTTGGAGAGTTCGCCGTACGGCTCGACGATGTCGGCGACCGGTGCGGTGACCCGCCCGCTGGAGATCGCGTCCCAGACCGGGGCATGCAGCTTCTTGTACTCCGGGCCCTTGTTCATCCAGCGGATCTGCCGGGCGAAGTCCTCGTCGGCGAGGTCCGCCACGACGCGGTACTCCTCGATGCCGCGGACGATCTCGGGGATGATCTCCTCGCCGTGGGCCTCGATGAGCGGGAAGACCAGCTTCTCCAGCGCCATCCGGCCGTGGTGTTGGTCGATGTGCACGTGCTCGGTGAAGTACCGCACGTCGGCCCGGCCGTCGAAGACGTCGGTGAGCAGGTCGGTCGCCCGGCGGCAGAAGTCCACCAGGGTGGCCTCGGTGTAGTACAGGGCTCCCACGTAGCGGAAGAACAGTTCGTGGTTCTTCCCGAGGTAGTGGAAGTAGTTGTTCATCAGCAGGCTGCTGACGAGGTAGTACTGCCAGTAGTGGTGGATGTCCGACGCCAGTCCGGCGGACTCCAGGGTCTGCTCGAAGAGTTGGCTGTGCTTGGTGTCGTGCACGCCGTAGCCGTACTCATCGATGATGATCTTGAACCACTCGGACTGCGGTGCGCCGTAGTGGCCGAGGACGTTGCGGATCATCGGCGACGCCTCGGACAGGAAGTCCGGCGCGAACTGGATCAGCCACATGCGGGCCGCCCGTTCGCGGTCGGACGAGGACCGGATCGCCTGCTCCGACTGCGAGGCCGGCCCGGCCGCCGTGGCGTCCAGGGACTCGACGTACTCCCGGAAGCTCTCCAGCGTCCACTTACCGGAGACCTCGACCTCCTGGTCCAGGAACCCGAACGCGAACCGCTCCAGCGCGGGGCGTATCGCCTCCCCCAGCGCCCGGTTGGTGGGGCTGTAGAACTGGCGGAAGTCCTCCCACTTCCCCTTCAGTCCGCCCTTCGGCAGGAAGACCAGGTCGGCCTCGTAGATGGTGGTCAGCAGGCGCTGCGCGGCCAGGCTGCTGTACTCCAGGATGCGGTCGCGCCCCGGCACCCGGTCGAAGTCGAGATGCCGTAACACCTGCGGACGCAATTGGCGCCGATAGGGGTTGTCGTCGTTCTCCCACTCCTCGTTGTCGAGGTAGAGCGGATTGCTCGCGTACCGCAGTATCGCGTTGCGCAGCTCGTCACCATGCAGCTCGAACGGGGTGTACGGCGGGGGTGCGTAGCTCATGTACCTGGTGACCTTTCTGACGAGGTTTCGGGTCGGCTCTCGATGTCTGCTCAGGACGCGTTGAGGCGGAAGTCGCTCCAACCGAACTCGACATGGCAGTTTTCGCCCGCGACCACCGGGACCGGCTTTTCGAAGGGGATCATCGCCTGCATCCAGTGCGACCCGACATTCGCCGGGGCGTTGCTGAGCACGATGCCTTCGCTCAGCTCCAATTCGAACCACGCCACGAGTCCGTGCGCCTCGCCGCTGTCGGTGGCCGGCACCGTGAGGGTGCGGGTTCCGGGGCCCAACTCGCCCGCGTACAGATCGAATGCGGCCAGTTCCACCGGCTCGGAAAGCGTCCGGTGCGGCCAGGTTTCGAGGCGCACCGGGAAGTGCCCCTGCGTGGCGGCCTTGTTGATCAATGACACATCGAATCCGCTGGCGCACTGGACATGGTTGAGATTGACCATCGCCTGACTGTTCACCAACTGCCCGCGCAGCCTGGCGGCGAACGGCATCATGACCCCGCCCGGGGCCAACAGGTGCTCGCGGGCATGCCGTACAGACGGCAGCAGGCCCTCCCCGATCAGCCCGCAGTCGACGATCTCGGAAACCAGGACGTCGACCCGGCGCGGCAGCTCCCGCCCCACCTCCAGCCCCGTCGACCAGGTGTTGAGCACGGTGACGCGATCCGCCATGCCGTGTCCGGCGATGTTCTGCCGGGCCATCTCCGCCAGCAGCGGGTTCGCCTCGCAGGTGTAGACGTGCGCGGCGCCGGCCTTCACGGCGCCCATCGCCAGCAGGCCGGTCCCGGTGCCGATGTCGAGCACCACCGCGCCGGTCGGTACGCACGCCTGAAGCGCCGCACTGAGCGCGGCGTTCCGCTCCTCGTCGTTGAGCATCGCGAAGTGCCAACGAGGGATGGTGTTTTGGGCGGCCTGCGCGAGCACAGCGGACTGCATTTCCGGCTCGAAGAGGGCCTGGGAATTCGACAGGGTGGCGACCGTCTCACCGAGGAGGCGGGTGATCTCCTGCGCCTGGGCGTGGAGGGCAGATATCGCCAGGCGCACACCTGAAGCGACGTCAGGCCCCGCCACCGTCGAGTCGCGCAAGGCGGCCAGATCGACCTTCTCCTGCGCATGTGCGGTTCCGGTAGTCATGGATTCCTGTACACCCTTTCGGCCGTTCCGGGGAATTCATGATTCAGCGATACGACGCGATCGGGGTCACCGTGGCGCCGTCGCAACAGGGGTGGACCTATGGATAGTTGAGGGAAACGGAACACCGGCAGGCAGGCCCCGCCGACATGCGCCCTAAAACCGAAATCCAATACACCGCAGACCGCGCGCAGACCTCATCAGCCTCCGTCACCGCAAGCGCATTGGTCTACCCCACGTGCGGCTCTGTGAAGCATGACAACCAATGATGCTCCAGGCAAGTGCACTTCGGCATCGACCGGGCGAATTCGAGGAGACGCAGCCATCGTGAAATACGACCGTGCAACCCGTCGGGCGGGCCCGGTGTTCGTACCGCAGCAGCACGGGTCCGGGAATCGATCAACGGGCCGTACTGGACCGGGGAATCTCTTCGGCCAACCGATTCACCCATGGCCGAGAACAGCCTCCGGCAGGCAGTACGTAACGAATGCGTGAAATACCCTCGTTGGGGAGCTGGTTGGGCCCCATGGGATTCGCCCCATCGTGCGGCGCCACGCCACGAGTCGGCCCCTCGATCGGATCGGCCGCGATCTTGAGACCGTATACCCTCGAAGAGTGGCCACACGCCAACACGAGCGGAAGGCCACTCGGACGAGCGCCGCCCCGGCCCGCGCACGCCCGCCCCGTCCGGGCCGATCACCAACTCCCGGCCCGCGCCCCACCGTTCACCCCCGGGATGCGCCGCCATCAGGAACTTGGTGCACTGGCGGAATGACCGCACCCACACACCGCATCCTCCGGGCGCTCGACCGCTTCAACGCCGCCCACCCCTGGGACCACAACGCCCACTACCACCGGTGGATCCTGCGGCAGCTCCCCGCGCGCTGCGCCCGGGCCCTCGACGTCGGCGCGGGCAGCGGCGATCTGGCCAGGCTGCTGGCCACCCGCGCCGAGGCGGTGCACGGCGTCGACGCCGACCCGGAGATCACCGCACGGGCCCGCCAACTCACCCCCGACACCCGGCACATGGCCGTCACCTTCACCACCGCGGACGCCCTCACCGGCATCCCCGCCGCCTCCTACGACGTCATCACGTGCGTCGCCACCGTCCACCACCTGCCGTTCGCCGAAGCCCTCGCCGCCTTCCGCCAACGCCTGGCGCCCGGCGGGACGCTGGTGATCGTCGGCCTGTACCGCGCGCAGACCGCCACGGACTACCTGCTCAACCTCGCCGCCACCCCGCTCAACGCCGCCACCGGCTGGCTCAAGAACGGGGGCCGCCCGGCGCCCCGCCCGGTGTCGATGACGGCCCGGACCCGCCCGGCGGAACGGAGCTTCGCCGACCTCGCCCGCGAGGCCCAACACGCCCTGCCCGACGCGCGCTTGCGGCGCCGACTGTTCTGGCGTTACACGCTCGTGTGGCGGCACACGGTGGCGGCACACGACTGACGACACGCCAACGGGCGGCGCGGCCACGAGCGTTGAACGGCGCCGCTGCGCGGCAAGGCCGCCTGCGCGTTTCAATGGGGCGTGACGCGGATGACGGGGTGGGCGTCGTCGACATGGGGCGGCCGGGCGCTGGGGGTGGGGGCGTTGGGCGTGGGGGCGTCGGCGGTGCCGACCACCGTCGCGCCGCCCGCGGTGATGATCCAGGCAGCGCGCGACCGACGGCCCGGGGCGCGCCTCGGCTCGCGGCCGGGCCCCGGGCGGGGACGGTCGCGCCGTTGGGAGGGCACCAGGAGCGCCGCCAGGGCCAGGACGCCCGCGCCGCAGCCGGCGATGATCCACCAGGCGGGCCGGGCGGCCCCAAGGAACGTCGCCGCCGTGTCCGCGTGGGCGTCCGCCGCGAGGACGGCCCCGATGACCGCGACGCCGAGGGCGTTGCCGATCTGCCGGCTGGTGGCGGTGATCGCCGAGGCCACGCCGACCTGTGCGCGGGGCATACCGGCGACCGCGGTGTCCGTGATCGGCGCGTTGATCAGGCCGAACCCGATGCCGAAGAGGGCGTAGGCGGCGAGGAAGAGGGCGCTGTGGTGGGGTGCGTCGAGGACGGCGCAGAGCAGTCCGCTCAGGGCGGTGGCGGCGCCGGAGGCGATCAGTGGCAGGCGTGGGCCGCGGGTGGCGGTGAGCCGGCCGGCGAGCGGCGGGCAGACGATCGTCATCACCGCCATGGGGAGCAGCCGGACCCCGGCCTCCCAGGCGGCCAGATGCCGGATGTTCTGCCAGTACAGGGCGGCGAGGAAGAGGAAGCCGCCCAGCGCGGCGAAGGCCAGGATCGCGCTGAGCACCGCGGCGGTGAACGCCGGTTGGCGGAAGAAGCGGAGTTCGATGAGGGGTTCGCGCCGGCTGCTCTCGACGCGGAGCAGCGCGGGCAGGGCCAGCACCACCGCGCCGGCGCAGGCCACTACGGGCGCCGCGGTCCAGCCGCTGACCGGTGCCTGGATGATGACGTAGACCAGCGCGGCCAGGAGCACGATCACCAGCAACTGACCGACGGGGTCCGGCCGGCGCGCGTGCCCGGCGCGGGCCTCGGGGACGTGGCCGGTGAGGACGAGCGCCAGCACCCCGACCGGCACGTTGATCAGGAAGATCCAACGCCACCCGGCGGCGTCCGTGAGCAGCCCGCCGATCAGCGGGCCCACCGCCATCGTCACGCCCTGGACGGTGCTCCACGCCCCGATCGCCCGGGCCCGTTCGCGCCGCCCGGTGAACACGTTCGTCAGCAGCGCCATCGCCGCCGGGTTGAGCATCGAGCCGCCGACCGCCTGCACCGTCCGGAAGACGATCAGCCACCCGGCGCTCGGCGCCAGGGAACAGAGCAGGGAGGAGGCCGTGAACAGGGTCAGGCCGGTGCGGAAGACCCGGCGGTGTCCGAGGCGGTCGCCGAGCGCGCCGGAGAACAGCAGCAGGGCGGCCAACACGATCAGATAGGCATCGATCGTCCACTGAAGGCCGGTCACCGACGTCCGCAGGTCGCGCTGCATGGCCGGCAGTGCCACGTTCAAGGCGGTGTTGTCCAGGCTGACCAGGAACAGGCTCGAACAGCAGACGGCGAGAACGAGCAACCGCCGGGCCCCGGTTGGCGACACCGCGGCGGCGGGCCCGGGGCCGGATGGGGGCTCAACAGGACAGGGGGGCGGGGAGGGTCTTGGGGACACGGGATTCCTCGGGGTGGGGTCGCCTGGCCGGGTCGGGCACCCGGACCGGCATCGCCCTCCACCTTGCGCGACATGGAGCGATAACGTCCAAGACCGATGACTCATGATCGTCATTGGTCCTGCTTATAGCGGCCCTATAGTCGCCCCATGGCCCTCGAACTGCGCCACCTGCGCTCCCTGCTCGCCATCGCCGAACACGGCAGCTTCACCCGTGCCGCCGAGGCCCTGCACGTCTCCCAGCCGGCCCTCTCCCAACAGATCAGGCAGTTGGAACGCGCCCTGGGCACCCGGCTGTTGGACCGCTCCGGCCGGGGCGTGCGGCCGACCGACACCGGCGCCGAGTACCTCCGGCACGCCCGCACCGCGCTCAGGGAACTGGACGCCGGCGCACGCGCCGTAGGGAACGTGCAGGACCTCACCCACGGCAGCCTGCGGCTGGCCGTCACCCCCACGTTCACCACGTATCTGGTCGGTCCGTTGGTCCAGCGCTTCCACGCCCGTTGGCCGGGAGTCACCCTGGAGATAAGGGAGTTGACGCAGGAGGCCATGGAGGCGGGCCTGCTCGCGGACGAACTCGACCTGGGCCTCGCCTTCCACTGCGACCACCTTCCGGGCATCACCGGCGACCCCCTCTTCACCGAACACCTCGGACTGGTCGTCGGCACCGGCCACCCGCTCGCCGAACGCCCCCGACCGCTCCCCGTCCGGGCCCTCGACGGGCACCAACTCGCCCTGTTCACCGGGGGCTTCGCCACCCGCGCCCAGATCGACGACCACTTCATCCACCACGGCGCCCGACCGCCCCTCACGGTGGAGATCAACTCCATCGTCGGCCTCATCGACATCGTCCAACGCACCACCCTGGTCACCGTGTTGCCGGACCGCGTCACCCAGGAGTACCCGGGCCTGCGCACCGTCCCCCTCGCCCCCGCCCTCCCCGGCCGCACCGCCACGCTGCTGCGCCGGGCGGCGGCCCACGAGACCCACGCCGCCCGCGCCTTCGGCGGCCTGTTGAGGGAGCATTAGGGCCTATTCGACCCTGACCCATCGGGACAGGCCCTACGCCACCCGTAACCGGCCGGCGCCCGTCATCACGGCGTACAAGATCACGCCCGGTCGTGTGGTTTGCGCCCCGCCCCGTCCCAACCACCCCTGTACAGCGGTTACTTGTACGTTCACTGCCGGTGGCTCGAACGGTCCCGGTATCGCGCTGTGTTGCCGTGGGGAGACGCCCGTGTCCACTGTCCTGCCCGACTCTCGTTCCCTGCTGCGCCGCACCCTCGGCGAGCGACGCATCGCCCTGGTCGCCTGGCGGTTGCTGGTGCTCCAGAACTCCGATCCGGCCGTCGCCGCCGGCCTCGCCCAGTTCTCGACCTACCGGGCCCATCCCTGGCGACGGGTGGAACACACCATGGAGAGCGGCCAGCGGCTGTTCTTCTCGGACCGCGAGGGGCTGCAACGGGAAATCGCCCGCCTGGGGCGCACACACCGCCGCATCCAGGGCACCGACGGCCAGGGGCGGGCGTTCACCGCGCTGGATCCGGCGGTGCGGGTGTGGGTGCTGGTGACGCTGTACGAGTCGATGACGGCGATGTGCGAGCTGTCCGGCGCCCCGCTCAGCCCCGCCCAATGCGACCAGCTCTACGGCGAGTTCCGCAGCGTGTGCGCCGCGTTCGACCTGCCGGAGGAGCTCTTCCCGGCGACCGCCGCGGAGGTGCCCGCCTATATGGACCGCACCATCCGCGAGCGACTGGAGTACACCGAGGCCGCACACGACCTGCTGTTCCAGATGCTGCGGCAGGCCCCGCCCCCGCGCCGCCTGGGCCGACTCCGCCCTGCCTGGCCACTCCTGCGCCCGGTCATCGCCCACCTGATGACGGCCCTGACCGTCGCGGATCTGCCCCCGGCCTACCGCGAACGCTTCGACCTGCGCCGCAGCCGCAGCGCCGCCGCACTGTCCTGGACCCTGCACCACGGCCTGCGCCACCTGATGACCCTCCTCCCCGACCACCTGCGCTACCGCACCCAGGCAACGCCCCAGCCAACGCCCCAGCCAGCCGCGGACCATCCCACCGCCGCGGCCAACGCCAGCGCCGGCAGCAACTCCGGCGGTGGCGACGGCAGTAGCGCCGACGGCGGCGCCGCCAACGACCACGGCAGCGGCAGCGGCAGCGGCAAGAGTCCCCTCGCTCCCCTGCGGGGCCTTCGGCTGCCGCGGCCGCGCCGTTCCGGGCGCCGCAGTGCGCGCCAGGCACGCGTGGAGGCGTTCTTCCGGCAGGTGGTGGACCAGACCGGCGATGGCTTCATCACCGCCGCCGACCTTCAGGCGATGGCCCACAACGTCTGCTGGCAGTTGGAACTCAACGAGGAGCAGGAGGCCCGGGTGTATGCCGGCTTCGACACCTGGTGGCAGCACATCCACGCCACCATGGACACCGACGGCGACGGCCGGGTCTCCCGCGCCGAGTTCACCACCGCCGTGCTCGCCGGCGTCGACCGCGACCCCGACTACCTCCACAACGGCCTGCACGCCGCCCTGCGCGCGCTGTTCCGGGCCGCGGACACGGACGGCAGCGGGTATCTGACGGCCGATGAGTACCGCGTCCTCTTCGGCGGCTCGCGCGTCCATCCCGCCGAGCTCAACCACGGCTTCCGGCAACTCGACGCCGACGGCGACGGCCAGATCACCGAGGACGAGTTCCTCCGTGCCTTCACGGACTACTTCACCGCCCGCACCGACACCACGGCCGGCGCCCAACTCCTGGGCCGCCCCTGAGCCGACCGGTCCTCGGACCGGTGAGCGGCCGACGAGCGCGGCCGGCCAGCCCGTTGGCCCCGCCCGGTCTCGTACGCCGCGTTGCCGCTCCCGCCTACCGCTACCGCTCGTACAGCACGACGGCCGCCGAGTACGGTGCGAGCGACTGCGGCGCCCGGCTGGTGCGGGCGGCTCGGGCGGGGTGCGCGGTCGGGGCGATCGCGTCGTCCGGTTCCCAGGTGAGGGTGCGGACGGCGTGGTAGCCGCGCGGCACCGTGAGGCGTATGCGCTGGGCGTGCCGCGGGTCCTTGTTCAACGCCACCACGGCGAGTGTGCCGTCGGCCCGGCGGACCGCGTGCGCGGAGAGCGCCTCGCTGCCGGACGTCGTGGTGGTCAGCAGGCTGCCGCCGTCCTTGAGTGCGGTGGTGAGCATCTGGAGGGTGTAGTAGGGGGCGAAGGGGGTGCCGGCCGGCGGCTCGCAGCCGGTCCTGCCCGGTTGGTCCGCGGGGCAGGTCCCGGAGGAGAGCAGTCCGAGGTCGCCCCAGCCGCCGTCGGGCGTGGAGTTGGGGCCGTTGTAAAGGGCCCACCAGTCGACTGCCGAGGCGCCGCTCTCCAGCAGTGTGAGGTTGTTGTCGAGCAGGTACAACGCGCCCACGGCGCCGGTCTGTTGTGGTGCCCCGAGGGCGCCGGAGTTGGTCTCCCCCACGACGATGCCTATGCGGTGCCGGGGGCCGGCGGCGCGGTCCAGGTCCGCCCGCAGGGTGCGCAGGGCGGGGCCGGTGGCCGCGGTGTCGGCCAGTACGGCGGCGTCGGAGCCGCTCCGGGCGGCGTGGTACCAGTGGATGTCGGCGAAGTCGACGGCCGCGGCCAGCCCGGGGGTGGCGAGCACGGCGTCGTCCCACTGCTTGGCGTACCGGTCGATGCCCGGCCGGTCGGTCTTCGCGGGGTCGTACGTGGCGAGTTCGATGCCGATGCGGATGCTTGGGTCGACGGCCTTCATCGCCCTGGCGTAGGCGAGGGAGTTGCGGCCGTAGGCGGCCGGGGTCTTGTCGGGATGGGCGTCCGGCTGGCGCGGCAGGCCTGGCGGTGTGGGGTGCCAGCCGTTGCGGTAGGTCTCCTCGCCGATCACCCAGTCACGCACGTGGTAGTGGTGGCTGCGGTTGGCGTAACGGACCCAGGCGGCGGCCTCGTTCGGATCGCCCGGCTTGGGGTGCTCCGGGGTGCTGGGGTCGGCCTTGGTGTCGGTGGGGCCCGTGCCGTAGTTGACGTGCACGAGCATGCCGGCGTGCGCGGCCCGCGCGATCTGGGCGAACCGGTCGAAGCTGAAGCGTGGGGTGAGGCCCTGGAACCCGCCGTTCTCGGGCCCGTTGGGGTCGGGGCTGAGCCAGCCGCCGCCGGCGAAGTGGTAGAGGTCGCTGGGGCCGCCGGCGTTGAAGGAGAGGGTCCGGATGCCGGCCTTCCTGATGAGGTCGGGGGTGTCCGACCGGGTCAAGAGGGGGTTCCAGAACGGGGTGTTGGCGCCGATGGCCCCGGGGGCGACGGTGTTGGCGACGGCGCTCCCGACCGTGATGTCCGCGCCGGCCGGTGTCGCCCGGGCGGCCGCCGCGCCCGGCGCCGTGGCCAGTACGGTCAGGGTCGCCGCGGCGGCCAGGGCGGTGACGCGCTTCAACATGGTGCGTTCCTCTCGCGGTTCGACGGTGCGCGCTCTACGACGCTGCAAGATCAGCGTCTCGCGCCACGAGCGCCGGCGGCAGGGCCCGGCGTCACGAGTCCGTCATGACAGATGTCATACGCGGGGCGCGGGGAAGCCCCCGCCCTTGCGGTCTGGCCTGGGTGTCCCGCGGCTCAGAGCGCGTTGGTGTCGAGGGCGATGCCGAACGGTTCCGGGAGGCGCAGGACGGCGCCGTAGGGGTGCGGGCCGTCGGCCCGTGTGTAGCCGAGCCGCCCCGGTTCCGCATAGAGCGTCACGGCGCGCTCCTGGCGGTCGATCAGGAGGTAGAGCGGCGCACCGTATTCGGCGTACCGCCTCCGCTTGACCACCCGGTCGGTGTTCGCGTTCGACTCCGAGGTGACCTCGACGACGAGGAGGGTGTCGGCCGGCAGCAGTGCCGCCGCGCCCTTCGCCACATCGGCCGGGACGACGGCGAGATCGGGCACGTACCAGTTCGGCGAGCCGGGGAGGTCGAGGTTGCCGGAGCCGATCACGCAGCCCAACTCCCGCGCCCGGGTGCGGATCTGCTCGCGGAGGGCGTCGGCGGCGGCTTCGTGGTCCCAACTGGGCGGCACGGTCTCGATGACCCCTTCGATGATTTCCGCTCGATCGTCCTTGAGGTGCTGGAGGGCGCGCTTCAGGGCGCGTTCGGAGGATATGCCGCGGTTGTCGGCGGCCGGGACTTCACTCACCGGGATCGTCTCCTGGGGCGGGGCGGCATCGGCACCCGATCGCGTCGCCGGCCGGGACGACGAAGGGCCCCACCCTGACGGATGGGGCCCTCGCGTGGAGCGCCTGGCCGGCCTTGCACCTGCATCTCCCACCGGTTGGTGGACGTCTTTCCTTGGACCACAGACGCGCGACTCCCGCCCGAAGAACCGGAGTTGCACCAAGATCATAACCGAATCCCGTCGCGCCCCGCACCCTCAGCCCACATAGGTGAGCTGGACGAGGGTGATTTCGGTGTCGCCGATGAGAATGACCCCGGCGACGTGACTGCGGGCGATGGTCCGCATCATCCGGTCGTCGGCGCCGTAGGGCTCGGAGTAGGCCAACGGGTCGACCAACGCGTCCAGCATCAGCACCGATAAATCCCTACGGGCCTCATCGGGCAGGGACTTGTAGGTGGCGTGGAGGGCGGGGTCGAGGTGGAGCCGGTAGGTCACGCGGCGCCTCGTCCCCTGGGGTCCGTATCCCCGGCGGCGGAGCGCAGTTCCTCGGTGGTGACGTCGACCAGGCCGGCACGGTAGTTGGCCGGCAGGTTCCCGGCTCCGCTCAGGGTGGTGCGCAGTTGCTCGACCCGCTCGCGGTCGGCCTCGAACGTCTCGATGAACCTCATCCAACGGTCCAGAATGGCCGGCAGCTCGCGCACATCGCTGAAGCCGACCTCCTGCATGAACGTCGCCCGGAGTTCCGAGTGCGGAAGGGCGTGTGCGATGCCGTCGACGGTCCACGACCGACCGGAGCTGTTCATCGGGTCCTCCTCACGACACTGCTGGCGCGGATGCGTGCTGCCACGGTAGCGAACCCCGAACCCCCGCGTCGGCCCGCCCGTTCGGTTACCGGTGGTGACGGCCTCGCCGAGCACGGCCACTGGGGCACCCGTAGCCGGTGGAGGGCGCCACCGGGGCCAACCCGCCAGCATTCGCATGTCAGCTGTCAGCCCTAGGGTGGTTGGTGCGCCACCTTGCACCACCTACCGGACGAGCTGGGGAACGAACGATGACGGAGGACCAACCGGAGCTGGCGTCCGAGCAGCGGCGGCACTGGCAGGAGACCTACTCCGCGCACCCCGGCATGTACGGCGACGAACCCTCCGCGCCGGCCCGGTACGCGGCGGAGGCGTTCCGCGCCGCCGGTGCCGCGCGGGTACTGGAGCTGGGCGCCGGGCACGGCCGCGACGCCCTGCACTTCGCCCGCGAGGGGTTCACCGTCCACGCGACCGACTTCAGCCGCATCGCCCTGGACCAGCTCTCCACCACCGCGCGGGCGCAGGGCCTCGGCGACCGCATCACCACCACCGTGCACGACGTCCGCGAGCCGCTGCCGCTGGCGGACGGCTCGGTGGACGCGGTCTTCGCGCACATGCTGCTGTGCATGGCCCTGTCCACACAGGAGATCGGGTCCCTGGTCGACGAGGTCCGCCGCGTGCTGCGCCCCGGAGGCGTCTTCGTCTACACGGTCCGGCACACCGACGACGCCCACTACGGCGCCGGCACCGCCCACGGGGACGACATCTACGAACACGGCGGATTCGCCGTCCACTTCTTCCCCCGACACCTCGTCGACGCACTCGCCGCGGGCTGGCAACTCGCCGACGTCCACGCCTTCGAGGAGGGCGACCTCCCCCGCCGACTGTGGTGGGTCACGCAAACGGTGCCCGCCTGAGCCGACGCCTCGGTGGTCACATCGCCGCGGCGTTCGCGCTCCCACGACGCAACGGCGGGACTTTTGCCATCAAATCGGGCGCACAGCAGGCCGGCCCGTTGCCCCAACCTCACCAGAGAGGTAGATCACACCGGGCGATCAAGGCCCGAACTGGGCCGATGACCCTGGAAATCGCGCGTATCGGGCATTCTTGGAAAGCGTGAGCGCCACGAGAACCAAGAGGGTCAAGAAGCCCAAGAAGGCCAAGAAGACCACCCGATACGCCACCAACTGGGCATCGACCACGCTGCCCATCGGACTGGGCGCCATGGCGATGGTGGTGGGTGTCTGGCTCCTGGTGATCCCGTTCCCCCAGGCCATGGCCGCGGCCCGGGCGTACGACGCCGCCATCGGCTGCCCGCGCCAGGCACCGTCCGACGAAGCCGGGTCAGGCGAAGCCGGGTCGGGCGAAGCGGCGTCGGGCGACTGCTTGAGCGGGGTCGATGCGACCGTGCAGCGCTCCTGGACGCGGGGCTCCAGGCCCGTCCGTCACTACCTGGAGTTCCAGCGCGCGGACGGTATCCGCCAGGAGGTGCGGCTGGACTGGCGCACGCACGGGGGTTCTCCGGCCAAGGGCACCCGGGTGCGACTGGTCAGTTGGCGCGGCGAGATCCGGCACGTCAACTACCCCGCCGGCGGAACCCACAACACCGGCGGCACCCTCCGTACGCTCTTCACCGACGCCAACCCGCGCACCGCCCACGCGCTGCCGCTGGCCTGGGGACTGGGACTCACCTTCGGCGGGCCGGCCCTGCTGTGGTTCGGATGCCTGACGCGCCGCTACGCCCCGGACAACCCTCCGCGCGACGTCCCGCTCCCCGACATTCTCCCGCCGACGGTCCTGGTGCTCGTCGCGGTGAGCACCGGGGCGATCGCCAACCAGGGCGACCCGGTGCCCGACACGTTGCAGCAGGTCGGCGTCATCGCGCTCGGGGGCCTGCTGCTCGCCCCGCTGCTCACCTGGTACGCGGCGCCCCGCCGGCGCAAGGCGGGGCGGCGGAAGGACCAGTTGCTCAGTCGTTGACGCGCCGCTGCTGCGCGGCGGTGAGGGCACGGACGACGAAGATGCCGGCCACCGCGGCCGCCACGGTGGCCGCGTCGCTGGCGAGGAGCCACTTGACGCCCGTGTAGGCGCGGTTGATGGTGTCGTCCCGGGAACCGCTGGCCGCCAGCCCGGCCCCGCACCAGAACGCGACGAGCCACAGACCCCACCACCAGTTCACGACGCGCGGCAGCCGCTTGCCCGGTGCGAGCGCGTGATGGGCATCGGCGATGATGCCCCGGGGCATCCACAGGTTCACGATGGGGATGATCCACCCCAGGTAGACCCACGGCCAGGCAAGGTGCGGCGGCCGACCGGAGAGCGTCTGGGCGTTGTCCCGGACCCGGAACAGCCACAGCAGGAACGCGACCGCGCAGAGCACGACGCACGCATCGCCGAGCGCGCTGACGAAGTGGTACGAGTCCTCCAGTGCGGTCAACGGGCGGTGCTGGCCGTTGCCTTGGTCCGGCGGCCCCGAGGCCGGCATCCCTGCCGCGGCGAGCCGGATTTCCCATATCGCCCGGACCACCCAGGCGATGCCCGCGAGGGCGAGCGTGACGACGGTGCAGTGAGCCGCGGTGCGGGTCGGCCGCAGGGACGAGGTTGCGGTGGGGGTGTGCGCATTCACCTCGCCATCCTGTCCGCTCGCGGGCCACGCACGCCAGTCGCGCCACCGCACCGCCTCAGGCCCGCACCAGCGCGAACGACGACGCCACCTCCGGCAGCGCTCCGACCCCGGACGCGAACGCCCTTACGGAGCAGGCTCGTTGCGCCGAACCACCCGGGGGGCCCTGTCGGTCGCCGGCCCACGAGGCGCCCGGTGGGTCAACCCGCCAGGCGGTGAACGACGGAGAGGACCGTGACCTGCTTCGACTGCCTGTGCTGCCGGGCCTCCCAGACCTGGCGTCCGCGATCGGGCCTGGTGTTGAGCAGCGGGATGATGCCGCTGATGGCGAGCGCGGGCAGCCAGGAGGCGTACATGTGCGCCGTCCACCGCTCCATGTTGGCGTGACTCACGTCGTCGGCACTGCCGTCGTCGCGGGCATGGCGTTCGTCCAGTGCCGGGCTGAGCGCCGCGATGCCGGCCCATGCCTGGGCGACCATTCGGCCGTAGTCCTCGATTTTGACGCCGGGGAGGAGCTCCTTCTGGCTGCGGGCGGCGGCCAGTTGGCGAGTGGTGTGCTGGATCCAGGCCGGCCAGGGAGTCCGCAGGCTCTGCTGCACCACGGGCTCCATGGAGAGGCGCAGCGCCGCACGCAGCAGCGTGTCACGGGGTAACCGGTAGGCGAGGACCATGCCGGTGTCGATCCACTCCTGCAGCTTCAACTCCTGGGGCTCGACCGCCCCGGTGAGGCCCGGTTTGGTCGCATCGAGAACTCCTTGTACGAGTGCGTCCTTGTTCTCGAAGTGGTAGTAGACGCCGCCTTTGGTGAGTTGTGACTTGCTGACGACGTCGTCGATGGAGGCCGAGTAGCCGCGTTCGTCGAACGCGGCGGCGGCCGCTTCGAGGACCTGCTGACGGGTTTTTCGTGCCCGGTCTTGCTTGAGGTGTGTCATCCGGTGTGGCTTCCTTCTTGCTCGTCAGCAGTTCCACGGTGAAGGCGCCCTGCGAGCTGCGACGGCCCGACTCAGAGCAGTTGAATGATGAATTTACCGAACGCGGGTGAGTTCCCCGTGACGTTAGAGCGAAAGGGGTCAAGAACCCGCCCATTTCCGACAGCGGGGCGAAGCGTGTCGGAAGGATCGTCGAGGGCGGCCGCGGGCGGGGCACAACGGCCGCGCCCTGCCCGTTTCGTCGGGCGGGCGGCGCATGCCCGCCCGAACCCCGCTCCGCCGAGGGCGCGTTGAGATTCCTGATGAGGTATCGGCGGAACTCCTCACCGGGGATACGGTGCAGGGCTCGCCGCGGGCCGCGGATTCGGACGTCCCCCACAAGTCGCCCCGCCACAAGCCGTTCTGCCGCATACCCGTCTGTCACATGCCACTCCGCCACACACCGCTCCCTCCCACCTCGCTCCATCGATTCCCCCACGAGCATCGAGACAACGGCACGCCTCACCGTTTCGTCGTTTCCCACTCCGTTGCACCGTTTTGTCGTTTTGCCGTTTCCGAAGGCAGCACCCGCACGCCACCGCGCGGCTGACACAACTACGAAGGCGATCAGTATGTTCCCGGTTGCTCCTTGCCGCTCTCGAATACTCCTTGCCGTTACGGGCGTTGTGGTGAGTGTGAGCGGGCGCGGATTGGCCGAAAGAGCGCCGACCGGGTGCCGTAAAGGGCAACGCCCGGCCAGCCGGCCGGGTCGGCGCTCCGCTCGGGGTGCGTCGCGCCGACGACGGAAGTGCAACCCAAGAACCAGCCCGAGGCAACCTCGAACCGGCCTGGGGACCAGGCGGATTGCACAGCGTGGAATGACGGCCCCGGGCGTTTCACAGCGTGGAATACGCGCGCCGTCCAGCGTCATCGAGGAGAGGCGTCGCCGGAGCGGAGGAACGCGATCTGCCGGATGCCTGGGTGGAGGGAGGTGACCAGGATTCTGCTGTTTTGGTCCGGAAATGTGTAGGAGGCGGAGCCGCGGTAGAGGGGGGCGATGGTGGGGTTCCGTAACGCGTCCGCGTGCAGTTGCCGGAGGTCGGGATCGTTCGGGTGCAGGGCGACGGCCTCGATGAGTTCGGCGGCCAGGGGAGCGTGCCATATCCCCGTGTCCGGGTGGCCGGTTCGCGCGGAATCGTCGAGCAGCAGCCGCCGCATCAGGTTCGTATGGGATGGCTGATCGGCCGTCAACGAGCCGAACGCCGCGACCCATTCCGCATTGTGGTCGAGGAGATTGAATGCGGTGTCGGTGAGGCAGGCGGCGTGCGGTTTCAGCACGTTTGCCCACCAGGCGTCCGCGTGGGGCGAGTTGGCGGACTTTGGGCCGGGAAGGGGATGCGGGTCACATCCCAGGGCCCGCCGGAAGAGGGCCACGCGGGCCCGCCAGGTCATTCCGAGCCGATCCGCGATCCGGTCAAGTTCCCCTGTCGTGAAGGGTTTTACCCCGTTCTCGCGTTGCCGGTACCACAGGGCCTCCCGACCGAAGAGGCGCGCCATGGTCCCCTGATCGACCCCGGTGACGGGGCGCCCCCGCCCATCGCTCCGCTCCTGCGGCCGCCAGCCGAATTCCGCGCGGTCCCCGAGCGCGCGATGAGCCCGAAGTAGGGCCCTGAGCAACGACTTTCGGTCTATGCCCGCCACACGACCTATGCGCTCCATCCGGCCTATGCGCTCCATCCGGCCTATGCGCTCCATCCGGCCTGTGCGGTCAGTCCGGTCTATGTGGTCCATGGCGAACGGCTTTCCCTGCGGGGTGGACGGCTGGCCGCGGACGAATTTAAGCGATGCGTTTCGCATCCCCAAATACCCGATGGGAAATTTTTCTGCATGGTCATCGCCCGACCTTCGCACGAGAATCGGTGCTCGGACGCGCAGCGCTGCGGGAGCGCCCGTCCGGCAACCTCAAGGGGGAACCACGTGCTCGACAACAGTCCTGACGGAGCGTCGGACAAAAGCGGCAAGGTCGTGCGTCGCGTCGTCGACGTCCTGCGGGCGTTGGAGCGGTTGCAGGGCGAGTTGGGGCGCCCGGTGTACTTGCGGGAGGTCGCCGCGGAGACCGGCCTGGCCAGCGCCACCGCCTGTCGCTATCTACAGTCCCTTGAGAAGACCGGCATCGTGGGCCGGCCGTCGGACGGTCCGCGCGGCACCTATTGGTTGGACCGGCCGCCCACACCGACGAACCCCCGGCCGGCCGTCCCCTCGCCGTGGGTTCGGGCGCGCCTGGTCGCACTCGGCAGCCGCACCGGGCAGATCGCGCTCCTCTACGCGCCCTACCACCTCGGCGAAACCCCGCAACGCATCTGCACGGACCAGGTCTGGGGCGTGCACGAGCCCCTCCAAGAGGCCCTGGACCCCGCCCCGCTCGGCGCCGATGGCCCGGGGTTGGTGATCGCCGCGGCGCTGCACGAACGCCTGGCGGGCGACCCCAGGGCGAGCGAGCTGCGGCGCATCCGCGAGCTCGGATACACCGTCGGCCCCGCCGCGTTCGGCGGGGGCCACTACGACACGATCGCCGCCCCGGTCTGGCGCGGACCGGCGGTGGCCGGCGCGGTGGCACTGATGCCGCTGCGCAGCCAGATGCGGTCGCCGCGCAAGCACGCGCGCTTCGTGAGCGCGGTCATGGAGACCGCCGGCGAGATGAGCAACCACCTCACCCGCCGGGCCCTCACCCGGGCCGCCTGACCGCGGACGCGCGCCGCCCCCAACGACCGCGAGGCGTCGCGTCCCGCCTCACGCACCAGTCCGGCTCAGCCGCTCGATCTGGAGCCGGAGGCGCGGGAGGACGTGCGGGGCCGCGACGGTCGGCAGCGTGTGCTCGAAGAAGACCGCCAACTGGTGCGGCAGACCTGCCCGATCGTGCCCCTCCGAGGAGACATCGGCGAGCAGCTGGATGCCGGCGAACGCGCCGACGTACATCTCGGCGACCTTGCGGATCCGCTCGGGGTTGTTGACCGACGGCAGCAGCTCGTGCCGTCGACCGGCCTCGACCAGCAGCGCCTCGACGTACTCGGTCCACAGGGACATCGCCTGCTTGCGGTCGAGTTGGTTGGAGCCCTCCTCCAACGTGAGGCGGGCCGCGGCCCGCTGCACCGCGTCGCGCTGCAGCCCCTCGACCAGCCGCTGGCCCTTCACGACGAGTTCGAGGAGCTTGACCTCCTGGGGCTCGACCGCGATGTCGCCGACGTGCTGTTGGAGCAGGGCGTCGGCGATCTCCTGCTTGGACTTGTAGTGGTGGTACAACGCGCCCTTGGTGACGCCCGCCGCCGTCAGGATCTGTTCGATCTTCGCCCCGTCGTAGCCGTGCTCGAAGAAGACTTGGGCGGCCGCTTCCATGATCTTGTACTTGGTCCGCTTCGACCGTTCTTGTTCCCCCACAGCTGGCCTCCCTTCGCCACCGAACCGTCGCGCTCCGTAAGGCGACAGAGTCAAACAGTCACGACCCGTTGTCGATCCTGTACCGAGCCGTATCGAACGAATCCGAAAAATACCGGCTGGTTTGAATCGTATACAGGTCGAGCCGCCAGTGGTGAGCGGGGCTGCGGTGGGCTGGTGCTACGGGTGGGAGGAACCCGGTCATCGGCGCGACGCCCCGGCCTGCGACAGCCGGCATCAACCACCCGTCACAGTGGTACCGACCACGCCCGTCCTGCCGGCTCAGCGGCCGAGCACGACGGGCAGCTCGCGCGTGGAGTTCGAGACCAGGGACGGGTTGGGCCGCAGGGCCGACTCCGGCACGGCCAACGCCAGGCGGGGGTAGCGGCGAAACAGCGCCGGCAGCGCAACGGATGCCTGTAGGCGAGCCAGCGCGGCCCCCGGACAGGCATGCGGCCCCGCCCCGAAGGACCGGTGGGGCGTCGTGTGTCCGATGTCGAACCGCCCGGCGTCCGGACCGTGCGCGGACGGGCAACGGCCCAGCGCGGTGTAGGGAACGATGATGGCGTCGCCGGCGGGGACGGTGGTGCCCGCGATCACGAGGTCGGTGCGGGCGTAGCGCGCCAGGAACTTCGCGACCGGCGAGTCCCACCGCAGCGTCTCCTCCACCACCGCCCGCCAGGTCGCCGCGTCGCCGCCGACCGCGAGCGCGCGTTGGGCGTCGTGCGTGAGCAGCGCCCGGACCGCGTTGACGAGCAGGCCGCAGGTGGTCTCGAAGCCCGCGGTGAGCAGGAGCCACAGCGTGTGCCGCAGTTCGTCCTCGGTGAGCTCCCCGCACCGCTGCCGGTGGATCAGGGCGGTGGTGAGGTCCTCGCCGGGGTGCGCGCGCCGGTGCGCCACCAGGGCGCCCATGAGCGGGGCTATGGCGTCCTGGGTTGCCCGTACCTCGTCGGGCGTCACCGTGTGGTCGAAGATGCTGGCGGTCATCGCCATCAGCCGGCCACGCAACTCCTCGGGCGCGCCGACCAGTTCACAGATCACCCGGAGCGGCAGCGGGCCGGCCAGGTGCGCCCGCAGATCGACCACGCCGGCGGAGTCCGCGTGCGCGGGCAGGCCGTCCAACAACGCGCCGACACTCGCGACGATGCGCGGCCGCATCCGCAGCACGCGTCCCGGTGTGAGGAAGCGCGTGACCGGGCGGCGCAGGCGTTGATGCTCCGGGCCGTCCGCCGTCACCATGTTGGTGACCTCCACCATGCCCCGCAGCGGCCAGCCCTCGGGGAGTTCGACCCGCCAGTCCGCCGGGTCCTTGCTGAGCTGTTGGGCCTGGTTGACCAGGAGGTCGGTGACGAGGTCCTGGTGGGTGACGACCCAGCCGACGACGCCGTCCGGGAGTTGGACCCGGACGACGGGCCCGGCGGCCCGCAGTCGGGCGTCCTCCCCGTGGTGGTCCGCTCCGGTGGGATCGAGTGCGAAGGCGGGCCGGTGCACACCAGTCATCTGTCGCTCCTCCACGTCCCTGCGCGCTCGTCGATAGCCGAGGGCCACTCCCGCCCGGGGAAAACCGGCCAGCCAACCTCCCGTTGCCCCGCTCCCCTCGGCTCAGCGCCCCACCCGGGGCCCCACCCCTCACACCCTCGCTCTCCTCATCCTTTCCCCCGCTCCTCCCCCGCATCCGGCGAACAATCAGCCCCGCGACGCGTCCGCCATAGTTGGCCTGAAAGTATCTACGTGACCGCCGCCGACGGGCCGCCGTCCGCACCGTCACGTTGCCGCAACGGCGAGGGGCCGCGGGGCAGTCGGCAGCCATGGGCTCGCGGCACCCACGAGCGGTCGCGTCGCCAGGCAACCGGCGAGGCACGCCCCGACCGCACCACCACCGAACATCCACACCAAGGAGCGCACCCATGTCCCGAACCGTTCTGGTGACCGGGGGAAACCGAGGCATCGGCAGAGCCATAGCCGAACGCCTGATGAAGGAGGGCGACCGCGTCGCGATCACCTTCCGCAAGGAGGACCCGGAAATACCCGGCGCCTACGCCGTGCAGTGCGATGTGACGGACAGCCACCAGGTCGACGCGGCCTTCGACGAGGTGGAGCGGGAGCTCGGCCCGGTCGAGGTCCTGATCGCCAACGCCGGCACGACCAGCGACAACCTGCTGCTCGACATGACCGACGAGCAGTTCCGTCAGGTCATGGACACCAACGTCTTCGGCGCCTTCGCGGCGGCGCGGCGGGCCCACCGGACCATGCCCAACGACGGCTCCATCATCGTGATCTCCTCGGCCATCGCCCCCTTCGGCGCCTTCGGTCAGGCCAACTACGCGGCCTCCAAGGGCGCGCTGGTCTCCCTCACCAGGTCGCTGATGCGGGAGTTCGCCGATCGGGGCATCCGCGCCAACGCCGTGATGCCCGGCCCGATCCACACCGACATGTTCTACGAGCTGAGCGAGGAACAGCGCGCGGCCGTGGTCTCGAAGGTGCCGCTCGGCCGCGCCGGGACCCCCGAGGAGATCGCCGGCGCGGTCGCCTTCCTCCGCTCGTCGGACGCCAGCTTCGTCAACGGCACGGTCCTCACGGTCGACGGCGGGGCCTTGGGGGGCATCGCGGCGCCCTGATGCGCGATGTCGTTGGCGGCCCAGCGGCGATGAGACGGGCCGCCAACGGCGCATTCCTGAACGCGCCTTGACTCCGCGTCATCTTACAGCCCGTCACCAACACCTCACGCATCGCCACCCACCCGGAGGTCCCACTGCGCGAGCGGGCGAGCGCACCCGGCGCACCCCAACCGCCGGAGCTCCCAGACCACCCAGTCCCGGCAGGGCGCCCGCAGCCCCTCCTCGACCGTGCTCAGCGCGCGCCGCATCTCCTCGGTTCCGGCCCCCGAGGGCACGGCGGAGAAGGCCGACGCCAGGCAGCGCGCGGTGAGCCGGACGGTATGCGGATTGGCGTCGGAAGCGGCGTCGCCGTCCAGCAGGGCGCTGATCGCGCGCAGCGCGGCGGCCCGCAACCCGGGGAGCGCATCGGGCGCTCCGCCCCCTCCCCCGTCGGCGAGGGCGAGGTCGCGCAACTCGTCCGGGAGCCGCAGGCCGACCAGGTCCGAGACGCGCGGGAAGGGGCGCCCCAAGCTGACCTTCCACAACCGGTCCAGGGTGCCTTCATCGCGAATGCCGCATATTTTCCCGAACGTCAGCAACAACTCCATCGACGGCGCTTTCAGGCCCCGTTCGACCCCTTCGTAGGTGCCACTCGAAACGCCGAGCAGATACGCCATGTCGGACTGGCTCAGGGACTTCTTGGTGTGCAGGAAGTCCGTCCAGAGGCCGTCCCTCAGCTCGTGCCGCCGAGCGCTGAGCTGTTGGACGTCGACGGACTTCCGCAGCATCGAAAAGAGGGACCGGCACGCCTCCCGACGGTCCTTTTCGGCCGAACTCACCGATTTCCACGCTCACTTCGCTCGACGACTCGAACATCATGGTAACGACCGTCTCCTCAACCGCCTCCGACGAAGCACAATGCCGCAATCCTCCTCTCTCCGAGCAGCCTGGGCATTTCCACATCCACCCGTCATGACAGATCGACTCGGTCATGACAGAAGGCACAGAGACTCATGACCGCACCCCATGACGCGGAGCGTCGGAGTGCCACGGCGCCGATCACCACGTCCGACCTGTTACGTCACCACCGCGAACTCCTCGGCTACACCCAGGAGGAATTCGCGCTCCAACACGGCTTCTCGATCCGTGCGTACAACGAAATGGAGAACGGCGGGAAGGTCAGCCTGAGCCATATGCGTGCGCTTCGGGACGCCCTCCAGATGGGGCCGCAGGCGCGGGCCCAGTTCTTTCGCCTGGTGACCGGCGATGCGCCGTCCCTCAAGGGCCTGAACATCTCGTCGGGCGTGGACCCCACCACCGCGAACTGGTGCGCTTCCCACCTCGTCGTCCAGGACGGTCCCGCGGTATTGCTGGACGGCGGCTGGAACGCCGTCCGTTTCAACGAGGCGTGGGCGGAGCTCTTCAGCGGGGCGGACGAGGTGGGCGAGGGGGCAGCCCATCCCCTCGACCATCCGCTCAACAACCCCATGCGCTTCTGCCTCTTCCACCCGGCGGCCCCCCGCATGCTCCTCGACTACGAGGAGAGTTGGCTGATCACCGCGATGTGTCAATTCGTGCACCATTTCCAGCTATACCCGCAGAATCACCAACTGCTGGAGATCCGACGGCGGATCGCCGCCGATGCCTACCTCCATGAGGTCTATCGGAACCGCGTGCGCGAGGAGTTCACCGAGCGCGGGGTGGGCTGCGTCATCGAACGGGACGTGGAGGAGCGGGCGTTGCTCGTCGACGGCCGCCGGCAGACCATTCTGTTCACGATCGTCATTCCCTGGCACGCTCGCGAGTACGGGTACCAGATGTTGACCCTGACCCCGGTAGACAACGACGAGTCACGGCGGCAGCGACAGCGTCAACCGGTGGAACACCACGCCCCTTCCCGGGCCCGCACCGCCTCCGACGCGATCCCGCCGGCACCCGCTCCCGGCGCCCCCGGTCCGGCGACAACCGCCAGCGAGGAAGCCATCCAACCGGCGGCGGAACGCGTCCAAACCGTCGGCGAGTTGCTGTTCCGCTACCGGTCCCGCCTCGGCGTTTCCCAGGAGGTCCTCTCCCGCCGGCCGGGCTTTCCGGTTTCACCGCGCACCTACCGGGATTGGGAAACCGGGCGGAGCCTGCCGCGCAAGAAATACCTCCCGGCCCTGGCGGCCGCGCTGCACATGCCCGATGCGGTGAAGGGTCTCCTGCATTTCCTCATCACCAGGGGCGACCCGCCGACTTCGGGCATTCGAGGCGGCCCGGCGATCGCGGCCCGCTCCCGACGGTGGGTGCGGGAACACGTCGACGATCGGCGACAGCCGGCACCCTTCGCCCTCATGGACGGCACGTGGGACGTCATCGCCTGCAACAACGCATATCGACGGCTCTTCGGCCATCTCCCGGAACCCGACCCCAACCATCCGGCCACCAACGGATTCCGCTATGTCATGTTCCACCCGGACGCCAGGGAAACCCTCGCCGGCTGGTACGAGGAGTGGATGATTCCGTGGATGGTCGAATTCGGGGCCACGCTGCTGCGCCACCACGACCGACTTCACCCCGAGCACGCCGCCCTCCTGGAAGAGGTCGAGTCATACCCGGAGTTGTGGGATGCCTATACGGGTCCGGTCCGTCGCGCACTCCAGGGAAGGGGGCGGGCGATCCGCTTCGAGGGCGACGGCGACGGCCGGGGCCTCTGGCTCCCGGGGCCCGACGGCGACCCCGCACACCGGGTGTACCAGCCCATCCGTCTGACCTCCGGAATACCGCTGCACGGCCTGTCGTACGGATACAACTTCGCCTGCCTGAGACCGTACGGCGAACCGACCGCGGGCCCCGGCAAGCCACCCGCCAAGCCCGGCCCGGCGCCTGCCGGGTGGGGCGCGTGACGGTCGTCCGAGCCCGTTCCGCGCGGCGCGCTTCGGGGACATGCTGAGGGGCATGACGACCTCCACTGACGCGTCGCACCGGGCAGCCCGCCGGCGCCTTTCCGTGCCCCGGGCGGTGGCCGCGGGCGCGATCGGCAACTTCATCGAGTGGTACGAGTTCGGCGTCTACGCCTACTTCGCCACCGTCATCGCGGCCGCCTTCTTCACGCCGCACGGCGGCGGCGCCACGGAAGCCCTGGTCAAAGCGTATGCGTCGTTCGCCTTGGCCTTCTTCTTCCGCCCCGTCGGAGCGTTCCTCCTCGGCCGGGCGGGCGACCGCTTCGGGCGGCGGCCGGTGTTGTTGGCCGCGGTGACGACGATGAGTTGCGCGACGGCGCTGATCGGTGTGTTGCCGACCTACGCCTCGGTGGGCGCCGCCGCGCCATGGTTGCTCACGGCGCTGCGGATCGTGCAGGGCCTGTCCGCCGGCGGGGAGTTCGGCGGTGCGGTCGCCCTGATGACCGAGAGCGCGCCGCCCGGCAAGCGGGGGCGGTACGGCGCCTGGCAGTCCCTCACCGTGGCCCTCGGACTGCTCGCCGGCGCCGGGGCGGCGACCTCGGTGACGACGCTCCTGACGGCTCCTCAACTGGCCTCATGGGGCTGGCGTTTGCCCTTCCTGGCCGCCCTCCCCATGGGCGCGATCGCCCTGTGGCTGCGCCTGCGCCTGGCGGAGTCCCCGGCTTTCCGCCGCGCGCAGGAGGCACGGGGACAGGAGCCCTGCGCCCCGGCCGTGGTCGCTGCATCGCCTCCGGCGGCGGCCAGGCAACGGCAGACACAGACGCCGTGGGCCGTCATCGTCGGGTGCGGACGGCTGATGGCCTGGGCGGCGGCCGGCTACACGTTCCTCGTGGTCCTGCCGTCCTACCTCCAGAACACGGTGGGTGCCAGTCCGCAACAGGCGCTACTGGCCACGGTCATCGCCAACCTGGGCTTCGCCGCCACCATCCTCCCGGCCGGCGCGCTCAGCGACCGGCTGGGCCGGCGGACCGTCACGGTCACCGGGGCGGTCCTGATCGCGGTGTCGGCGCTGCCCCTGCTCCACGTGGTGCAGGACCGGCACTCCCCGGCGTGGTTGGCGTACGGCGCGGTGGCTCTCGCGGGGGCCCTGGTCGGCCTGTTGGCCGGCCCGGGGCCGGCGATGCTGGCCGAGATGTTCCCCACGGCGGTGCGCTACACCGGCCTGGGCGTGGCCTACGCACTGGCGAACGCGGTCTTCTCCGGCTGCGCGGGCCTGCTCATCACGGAGTTGATCCGACGCACCGGCGACCCGGATGTCCCCGCCTACTACGTCCTGGTCACCTGCGGCCTGGGCGCCCTGGCCCTGGCGACCCTGCGGGGCGACGACCACCACAGGACACTGCGCGACTAGGCCAGTCACCGCCGGCCTCCCCACCCGCCCTCGCACAACCACCCAACGCACCATGTTTTCGGGAGCGTTGGCGCCCACACCGTGCCACAATCCCCCCATGTCGATCCGCTATCCGCAACCCCTGCGTCCGGGTGACCGCGTGGCCATCACGTCTCCTTCGAGCGGCGTCGCCCCGGAGATGCGGGCGCGCCTGGAGGTGGCGATCGAGTCGGTGCGGGCCCGTGGTTACGAGGTGGTGGTCGGTCGCTGCATGGACGGGGCGGGGCACCTCAGCGCCCCCGCGGCGGAGCGCGCGGCCGAGCTGACGGCGATGCTGACGGACCCCGCCGTCAAGGCGATCGTGCCGCCGTGGGGCGGGGAGACCGCCATCGATCTGCTGCCGTTGCTCGACTGGGACCGCCTCCGCACCGCCGAACCGACCTGGCTGGTGGGGTACTCCGACATGTCCACCCTCCTCACCCCGCTCACCCTCCTGACCGGCCTCGCGACCCTGCACGGCACCAATCTCATGGACACGCCCTACCAGGTGCCCGAGGGCCTGTTGTCGTGGCTGGACGTGGTGGGCGTACCGGAGGGGGGCCGGTTCGCCCAGAGCTCGCCGGGCCGCCATCGGGCCGGCGGCTGGGCCGACTTCCGCACCTTCCCGGACGTCACCACGTACGAGTTGGACGGCGTCGGCACCTGGACCCGACTGGATGCCGACGGCGACGTGGACGTCGAGGGTCGCCTCATCGGCGGCTGCATCGAAACGCTCTGCAACGTGGCCGGAACGCCCTACGGCGATGTCGCGACGTTCGCCCGCACCCACGCGCCCGAGGGGCTACTCGTCTACGTAGAGGCGTGCGAGGACGACGCGTTCACCATCTGCCGCAATCTGCACGGGATGCGTCTGGCCGGCTTCTTCGACTCCGCCAACGCCGTACTCATCGGCCGCACCACAGCGCCCGACCGGGGCTCCCTGACGCAGCACGAGGCCGTGTTGGACGCACTCGGCCCCCTCGGCATCCCCCTCCTCGCCGACGTCGAGTGCGGCCACGTCCCACCGCAGCTCTCCCTGGTCAACGGCGCCCGCGCCCGGGTCCTCCACAACGCGGACCGACAGGAGGTGGTGCAGTGGTTGGACTGAGGGGCTTGCGCTTGGGGAACGACCCCGCCCGGGTTCCGCGGCGGAGGGGAGCCGCGGCCTACCCGGTGGGCAGGGAGTCGCGGAGGGATTGGGCGGTGGTGGTCGCGTCGTAGGCGTCGGGGACGCCGGCGACCAGGATGATGTCGCCGGCAATGTGGCGCGAGCGTAGCGGGGCGATCTCCTGGTACTGGGGCGAGTCCCACCACGCGCGTGCCTGGGCGATGGTGGGGAAGCCGATCACCACGACGTTCCCGGGCCAGCTGCCCTCCTTCACCTCGTGTGGCATGGCGTGGACGAGGAAGCGGCCGCCGTAGGGCTCGAAGGTGCCGGTGATGCGCTCGATGTACTCGGCGATCTCCGGGTGCGGGGCGGCATCCCGGAGATGGGCTATGGCGTAGGCGGGCATGGCGCGTCCTTCCGGTCGGGCGGGAGCGGGGGAATCCTCCGTATGCCGGTGATCCTGGCAGGCGGGGTCGCGGGAAGGCGATTACCTGCCAGGTAAGTGGGAGGGGTGGGCGCGAACACCGGGCGTCAAGTGGGGAGTTGCGGTGCAGCCTTGCTCTCGTCCATGGGCGCGCGGCGCTTCATGGCGAATTCCAGTCGGCTGTCGCCCTCGCGTACGGGTTGGACGCGGCCGGTGCGTTGGAAGCCATGTCGGGCGTAGAGGCGCTCCGCGCGGTCGTTGCCCTGGGTGACCCAGAGTTCCAGGTGGACGATTCCGCCGGTGTCCGCCCCTCGCAGGGCCTCCCCCACCAGGCGGTTCGCGATCCCTCGGCCGCGGGCGGTGGGGGCGACCCACATGGACACCAACTGGGCGGTGCTGGGCCCGGTGGGGACGATGCCGACCAGTCCGCATGCCTGGCCGTCGTCCTCGGCGAGGAACTGGTCGCGCCCGGCCAGGCGCTGCCGCCACGTCTCCGCCGTGAAGGCTTGCTCGCGCTCCAGGGTGGAGCCGAACGCCTCGGGCGCATCGGCCAGGGCCGCCAGGCGAACGGCACGGTAGCGCGCCCAGTCACCGGGTTCGAGGGGCCGCACGGAGATCCTTCCCATGGGTCCAGACCTTGGCCCGCGCAACACGTCGCGCGCAAGGGGATGGGGGTCTGTCCGATGGGGCAGCAGAGCGCTGCTCGGACCGCCGGGTGAGCCCGTGGAGATCAGTCGGGCGCGCGGCCGCGGGCGGTGGACTTGAACCTCACGCGGCGTCAGGAGGCATCGTGGGGGCATGAGCTTCGAACAGACCTGGAAGGTCGGAGCGCTCGCCTCGGCGAGCGGTGTGACCGTCCGCACCCTGCACCACTGGGACCAGATCGGGCTGCTGAGCCCGTCCCGCCGCACGGCCTCCGGGCATCGCGAGTACACCGAGCAGGACGTGGCCCGCCTGTACCAGGTGCTCGCGCTGCGCCGCCTGGGGCTGGGGTTGGAGACCATCGCCACCTGCCTGGACGTCGGCGTGGACCCGGTGCGGTTGGTGGCCGAGCAACTCTCCGACGTCGAGGCCGCCCTCGCGGCCCTGGACGTCCTGCGGCAGCGGTTGACCCATATCCACGGGGAACTCACCGCGGCCCGCGCGCCGGAGGCCGCCACGTTGATCGGCGTGCTCCAGGCGATGCGGGGCACTGGCCCGGCCGCCGACCAGGCCCTGCGCCGGCACGTCGACGAGGACCAGCTCCGGGCGCTGGAGGACCGGGCCCGGGCCCTCGGGCCCGCCGCCCACTATCTGTTGGAGATCGAGTGGCCCGAGCTGTACCGCCGGGCCGAGGCGCTCCGCGTGGCCGGGACCGATCCGGGGGCACCGCAGGTGCAGCGCATCGTGGCCCGCATGGACGAGCTCGGCGCGCTGTTCAGCGGCGGCGATCAGACGCTGTCGGCCGCGGTCAAGGGTGCCTGGCAGCAGGAGCCGGCCGCGATGTCCGGCGACCCGGCCGCCTCGGCCGATGCCTGGCAGGAGCTGACCGCCTACCTCGACCGCGCCCGCGCCGCCTCCTGACCAACTCCCTACCCGTCCGACCGTTTCCCTCCGAGCCGTCCCGAGGACCCGTCATGCCCCGCGCCGTCCGCCTCCGTATCGCCCTGTCCGCCGCCCTGCCCACCCTCGTACCGGCCCTGGTCGTCCTCTCCGCGTTGGCGCTCGCCGGCGTGGTGACCTGGACGGTCGTCCCCTCGGTGGTGTTCGCCCTGGCCGTCCATTCACTCATCACGTTCGTCCGCCTCGGCCGCATCCCGGCGGGCACCGTGGCCACCACCGCCGGCACCGTCGACACCGACGGCCCCGGTGACCGGACTTGACGGAGGTCGCACGCGCCGGTCGGTGTCGACGAGGAGGTGCCATCGGCGTAGGGCGAGAGCCGCACCCGTGCCCGTATCCGCACCCGTGCCCGTTCTCGTCGGGTCCAAGGGCCGCGGGCTGGATCAGGGGCCTGCTTCCGCGGCCCCGTTCTGCCCCTCGTCCGCGCGGCGGCGGCGCAGGGTGACCACGAAGACGTGGCTGCTGACGGCCAACATCCAGAGCGGGAAGACGAGTTCGAGATGGCTCGTGGAGCCGACCGCGAACAGCAGCACCAGTCCCACCAGGTAGCCCAGCCAGGCCAGCCAGCGCGGGAAGACGCCCAGTCGGTGCCCGATGGTGGTGGTCGACACCACGAACACCGCGGCCATCCGCGTGGCGTAGTTGGTCAGCAACTCCAGGACCAGGTGGCGGCCGAACTGCCAGAGTCCCCGCTGTCCCGCGGAGGAGGCGGCGGACACGTCCGTAACGGCCAGCAGGCTGCCGGCCGTTGCCGCCATGACGAACAGCATCGCCACGAAGAGCACTCCGCTGCCCAGGAAGAGCGTGGCGAAGAACCGGTCCTCGGCCGCGCCGACGTAGTCCCGGACGACGCCCATGAACCACAGGAAGAAGATCCCGGCGAACGGCAGCAGGGCCAACGCCGCGTGCAGCGAGTCGCGCTGGGACGTCTGTCGGGTCCAGTCGGTGGCGTCCTGGGGGTGTTCAGGTACCGCCAGGTGCACCAGCAGGATGGCGGCGCCCAGCAGCAGTGCGGAGACGACGCCGGCCGCCGCCGCGGCGCGCGGCATCCGCACCGGCCGGTCCGCGGGCCGGTCGACCGGGCGCCTCATGCGCCACCGTCCGTGTGCCGGGCGGGCGGTGGGGTGGGGAGCCATGCCCGGTGTGGCCCCGGCGAGGGCGGTGCGCTCCGGTCGTCAAACGTTGCGTTGGGTGACATGCCGTCAGTTTTACGACGTGCGGTTCGGCGGCGTCGGGATTGGCCGCGGTCAGTCGAGTGAACCAGGGGGCACGCCTCGTGGACGACGGGAGGGGGTAGCCCGCCGCCCGTCATCGGCCGGCAGCGCGCCCCCGCGCCCCTCGCCACCGCCGCGCGCGCCGGTGGCGTTCCGTGCGTCGGGTGCGCGTCCACAGGCCGTCGCCGCCGCCCCTTCGTCCATGGGATCATGTCCTGACCAGGCAATTTCGCCGCCAGACAAGGCACCGAAGGAGACCAGCCCGGATGTTTGACGCCCTGAAGAACCTCAAGGAGAAGGCCGAGGAGATCGCCGAGGCGCACGGCGACAAGATCTCCGGTGGGCTGGAGAAGGTCGGCGGGTTCATCGACGACCGGACCGAGCACAAGCACAGCGACAAGATCGACACCGCCGTCGACAAGGCCCAGGACTTCGTCGAGAAGCTGGGCGACAAGAAGTCCTGACGCGCGGGCGGCCAACCGGTCCGGGCGCCACTGCGGTTGGGGCCCGGACCGCGGACGGGTGCGCGCCGTAGGGCGGGTGAGTGGTCCAACGCGCCGCGGGCGTGCTGGACAGCACCATGGTCCACCGCACCGCGGATTGGTCTAGTCCTGAATTGGTCCAGTCCATTGACATGCTCCTGACGTCCGGGTTATCCCAGAGTCAATACCGCTGCGCGCAAGGGGAATTGACGGTCCACCTCCGACCTCTGGGACTGACATGAGACGCAGGCGCTCCCTCCGCACCGCCCTCACCGCTACCGTCACCGCCGTCGCCACGGCCGGCCTGACCGCCCTGGGTGGTGGCGCCGCCCACGCGGCGACCCCGCTCCCGACCCATGTGTTCGCGCCCTACTTCGAGTCGTGGACGGGCGAGAGCCCCGCCGCGCTCTCCGCCCAGTCCGGTGCCAAGCACCTGACGATGGCGTTCCTCCAGACCGAGTCCAAGGGTTCCTGCACGCCCTACTGGAACGGGAGCACCGATACGCCGGTCTCCTCGTCCTCCTTCGGCAGCGACATCAAGACCATCCAGGGCAAGGGGGGCGATGTCATCCCCTCCTTCGGCGGCTACACCGCGGACACCACCGGCACCGAGATCGCGGACAGTTGTACCGACGTCCAGAAGATCGCCGCCGCCTACGAGAAGGTGATCACCACCTACGACGTGTCGCGGCTCGACATGGACATCGAGGCGGACTCATTGGACGACTCGGCCGCGGTCGACCGGCGAAACAAGGCCATCAAGCTGGTCGAGGACTGGGCGGCGAACAACGGGCGGAAGGTGGAGATCTCCTACACCCTTCCGACGACGACACAGGGCCCGGCCGACAGCGGAACCGCCCTGTTGCAGAACGCGGTCAGCAACGGTGCACGGGTGGACGTCGTCAACATCATGACGTTCGACTACTACGACAACGCCAGTCACGACATGGCCAACGACACCCAGACCGCCGCCCAGGGACTGTACGACCAGCTCAAGCAGCTCTACCCGGACAGGTCGCCGGCCCAGTTGTGGAGCATGGTCGGCATCATCGAGATGCCCGGCGTCGACGACTTCGGGCCGGCCGAGACGTTCAGCCTCGACAACGCCAGGCAGGTCTACAAGTGGGCGGTGGACAAGGGCATCAACACCCTGTCGTTCTGGGCCCTCCAGCGGGACAACGGCAGCTGCCCCGGCGGGGCGTCGGCCGACAACTGCTCCAGCATTCCGCAGCAGACCTGGGACTTCACCCATATCTTCGCGCCGTTCACCGGCGGCGGGACCGCGGGGCCAACGGCCTCCCGGTGACCGCGGCGGCCGCACGCCTCCGGGCGTGCGGCCGCACGGTGGCGCCGAGGGCCCCTACGGCGCCAACCGGGCCCCGTCGTGCGCCGGTTGGTCGGCGTTGACACCGGTGGGGGCCGCCGGTGGCGTCCAGCGGATGCGCGTGCCGCACAGCGAGACCACCAGCGCACAGGCGGCGACGGCGGCCATGCCCCAGACCAGTCCGGCGGCGTTGGCGAGGAAGCCGATGCAGGGTGGCCCGGCGAGCAGGCCGGTGGTGCCCATGGCGGCGACCAGCGTGAGCGCCTGGGGGCCCTGTCCGGCCGCGGCCACGTAGACGCAGGGGGTGACGGCCGCGATGCCCAGGCCGACGCAGGCGAACCCGATCAGGGCCGGCAGCACGCCGCCGCTCAACAGGGCGAGCGCCAGGCCCACTCCGGCCAACGCGCTGCCGACGCGGACGATCCTCCCGTCGCCCCAACGGCTGCGCCAACCATCGGCGAACAGCCGGGACAGCACCATCACGCCGGAGACGACGGCGATGCCCATGGGCGCCAGTTCCGCGGACGCCTGGGCGACGTCCCTGAGGTAGAGGGCCGACCAGTCGTTCATCGCGCCCTCGGTCACCGTGCCGAACGCCATGGCGCAGCACATCCACAGCGTCAGGCGCGAGGGCAACGCCCAGCGACGGGCGGTGCGTTGACGCTCCCGACTCGTCGCCGGTTGCCCGTCGGTGAGCAGCCCGGGCCGGGCGCAGCCGAGCAACAGCAGCAGCACCGCAGCGGCCGCCGCGAAGTGCACGACGACGGTCGTGGTCAGCGCGGTCACTCCGGAGGCCAACACGGCGGCGGCCAACGACCCGGCGCTGAACGTGGCGTGCAGCTTGGACATGGCGTTGCGCCCGTGCCTGGATTCGAGGGCGGCGCCCTGGGCGTTCATGGCGACGTTCAGGCAGCCCACGAGCAAGCCGTCGCCGCACATCACCACCAGCGCGGTCGGGTAGTTGGGCGCCGCGGCCAGCGCGAACAGCAGCAGGGTCAGGCAGAGCGCGGACCACAGCGCCAGGCGCCTGGCGCCCAGCCGGGTCATCAACAGCGTCACCAGCGGGAACGAGGCCGCCGCGCCGACGCCGGTGGCCATCAGCAACACGCCCACCTCCGCCGCGGACAGGCCGAGTTGGGCCTTGAGGGCGGGGAGCCGGGACGCCCAGGTGGCGTACTGGAACCCCAGAGTGAAGAACAGGGCCGCGATCGCCAACAGCGCGCGCAGGAATGGGTCGGGTATCCGGAACGCCGGCATCATGCCCCTTCTCGGAGGTCGGCCTCGTGGTCGTGTCCGTCGTTGTCGTTGTGGTGTGGTGTCGTTGGACTCGGCAGCGGTCGGGACATGTAGAGGGCGTGCGGGCCGTACGCGTCCGGGGTGACCACTGCGCGATGGGAGTGGAATCCGTTGGCCGCCCAGAAGGGTTCGCTGCCGGCGACGGCGATCAAGGAGATCTGCTCGTAGCCGTGGAGCGTCGCCATGGTCGTGAGGTGGTGCAGGAGGTGACTGGCCAGTCCCCGGCGGCGGAGCGGTTCGGCGATGACCAGGTCGTGCAGGTGGAGGTTGCGGGAGGAGAACGAGCGGCGTTCCGCGCGGGCCAGGTCCGGGGAGTGGAACGCCGGGTAGGGCAGGGCCAACAGGTAGCCCGCCAGCCGTCGTTGGAGGTCGAGGGCGAAGCAGGTGTCCGGCGAGGCGTGGGCGCGGGAGGCGAGTGCGGCCGGCTCCTCGGACAGTCCGAGGGCGGCGTAGGCACGGGACTCCAGCGCGGTGACGGCGTCCCAGTCGTCCGACGCGATGGGGCGGATGCGTGGGGTGGCGTGCAGGATCTCGGTGGCGTCGGTGGCGTCGCGATTCATCGGCATGCGCAGCACACCTCCGCGACCGGTTGGGGGTGTTGGCGGTGTCGTGGGGCGTGGTGCCTGGTGCCCGTGGCGTGGATCCAGGTATGTGGGGGCGGGCGGAAGCCGTTGAAGCCCCGGGTCAGATAGCTGAGGGCGTAGGCGCCGCAGGAGAGCACCCAGACCGGGTCGCCGGAGGCGAGGCCCGCAGGCACCTGGACCGGGCCGCGTTCGGGCGCGAAGGCGTCGTCGCTGTCGCAGGTGGGGCCCGCTACGAAGGCGGGGACGGTCGGGCCGGCCGGGTGCGTGGGGAAGACCATCTGGTACGTCAACTGGTCCATTTCGTAAAGGCCGTTGAACTTGCCTACGCCGAGGTACAGCCAGCGTTGTCGCTCGCCGTGGGGTTGCCGGCGGGTGGTGAGGCGGGTCACGTGGGTACGGATGGCGCCGTGGTCCGCGACGAGGTAGCGGCCCGGTTCGATGCGGAAGTCCAGGGGGTGTCCGCAGGCGTCGGTGAGGCGCGCCATGCCCTCGCGGATGACGGCGAAGATCTTGTCCAGCGGCGGGTCGAGGGGCCTCCCGCGCGCGTCCACGTAGCCGAGGGCCGGCAGGCCGCCGCCGAGGTTGACGTGGTCCACGCGGATGCCGCGCCGGTGCAGGGCGACCAGGGTCTCGGCGGTGAGGTCGAGGGCGCGGCGCCAGGCATCGGCCGTCATCTGTTGGGAACCGACGTGGAAGGAGAGCCCGGACGGGGCCAGTTGGGCGTCCCGGGCCGCGGCCAGGACGCGGACCGCGTCGGCTAAGGAGCAGCCGTGCTTGTGGGTCAGTCCCCACAGCGCGCCGCCGCCGTCGGTGGCCAGGCGGCAGAACACCCGGGCGCCCGGGGCGTGGGCGGCGAGGGCCGCGACGTCCTCCAGGCTGTCCGTGGCGAAGTCCCGCACGCCGAGCCGGTGCGCCTCGGCGATGTCCCGGTCGGACTTGACGGTGTTGCCGTAGTGGATCCGGTCGCGGGGGATGCCGGCGCCGAGTGCCTGGGCGATCTCGCGGGGACTGGCCGCGTCGGCGCCCGCGCCCCGCCGCGCCAGGCAGGCGAGGACGGCGTCCATCGGGCAGGACTTCAGGGCGAAGCGGACGGCGGCGCCGGGCAGTTCGCGTTGCAGGGTCGCGTGGTTCTCGGCGATGCCGGCCAGGTCGTAGACGATCTGGTCGTGGTCCGCGGCCGCCAGGGCGGCGCGCAGGGCGGGGTGGTCGGTGGTCATCGGCGGTCCCGGTCCGGCTGTTGGGTCAACGGGTACGGGCCGGTGGCACGGCTGGCGTCGATCAGCGCCGCCCATGCCTCGATGAGCAGGGCGAAGTCCGCCATGTCCTGCCCGGCCTCGTGGAGCAGGCGTTCCCGGCGCGGGGCGAGGGTGTCGGCGAACGCGGCGTATTTTCCGCCGAGTTGACGGTAGGAGGCGTCGAGGACGTCCAGTCGCTCGACGTTCTCGGTCCGGTCCAGTGCGGTGCTCTCGCGGACCAGCGCGGCGACGGCGGGGGCGCGTACCTGGTGGTGGTCGTCGAGGAGCGCGTCGCCCGCGGCGGCCATCCGGTCGTAGAGGAAGTTGAGGTAGAGCATGGAGAGGAGGAACTTGGCGAACCGGGTCTGGTAGGCGGGGAATCCGGGGTCGGTGCGGCGCTCGCCGGTGTAGAAGTTCACGATGTTGCGGTTGTGGAGGACGCCCGGCAGGCCGGCGTCGTGCACCAGGTGGATGAGGAAGTAGTCGCTGCCGATGGTGTTGGTGGCGGGCGGCAGCGGCACGCGCTCGTGCACCCGGTGGAAGCTGATGTTGCACATGTCCACCCGCATCGGGTCGACCAGGCCCAGGGTGGAGTGGTCGCGGGTGAACGGTTTTGTGCCGGCGCCCCGGAACGACTCGGCGACGAGTTCCCGCTTGGCCTGCTCCGTCCAGTGACCGGGTGCCCACAGGCCGACCACGTCGGCGTAGATCTGCGGGTCCAGGCGGTGGATCTCGGCGAGGTCCACGGAGGGTTCGCCGACGAAGGAACTGCCCACCATCGTCACGGGTTTGGGCGCGTGTCGCGGGTCCAGGGTGGTTGCGGAGACGTGGCGCGCCGCGTCTTTGGCGGGCCGGCCGAGGGAGCGGAGCTCGTGGTGGATGGGGAAGACCGGGGCGCCGTTGCTGGTCTGGTAGCGGCTGTCCGAGTCCCGGCGGTGGATTGACTGGCAGCCAAGGGCGGCGGCGATCAGGAACGCCCGGTTGGTGCAGGCGCCGTAGGAGGGCTCCGCCGGGAGCATGAGGTCCAGCATCAGGTCGGGCTTGGCGAGGTCGGCGTCCCGGATCACCCGGCGCAGGAAGGCGCGTTGGGCGGGTTCGTCGAGGTGGTGTGCGAGGACGTTCGGTGGACGGGGGGTTTCCCACACGGCCCGGGCGTGGGCGGCGAACGCCTCGCCGTCGCAGGAGTCCAGGACCAGCAGGTGGACCACGACGTCGAAGTGCTCGGCGGCGTACACGGCCTCCTCGCCGAGGGCCCTGATCGCCGGGGCGCAGGGCCGGTTGGTGGGCAGGGTCAGGCAGATGGTGCGCATGCGCCCGCCCCCATGAGTGCGGCGGCGTCCTGCCCGGTCCAGGAGTCGAGGCCGAGCAGCCTGGCGCCCAGTCCGTCGAGGACCGCCGGGCCGTAGCGGAGGGATTCGTGGCGCCTGGCGTCGCCGACCAGGGTGGCGTTCCAGTCCGGCGTCCGCCGGTGCCGCCAGGAGTCGATCCGGGAGGTGCGCAGTGCCTGGTGTTCTTCGAGGGCCGGCATCATGGAGAGGTACTGGACGGCGCGCACGCCGTCCCGGGAGGTGTTGGCCGCGACGCCGTGCGCCAGCAGGCCGTTCCAGATCAGCAGGTCGCCGGCGGCCAACTCGGGTCGGATGACGGGGAGTTCGTCGCGATCGAAGGCGGGGCGGAGCGGGTCCCGGTCGGCTGGTTGGCGCGCCTTCCACTGGTCGAACCGGCGGAACAGTTCGGGCGCGCACTGGAATCCGCCGCAGTCCGGGCGGGTGTCGTTCAGGGCGATGATGCCCTGGACGCGCTGCGGCGGCACGCCGAGGGTGGTGTCGATGTCCCAGTGGAGTTCGATGTCGAAGCCGCGCGCGGTCGGGGCGATGAGCGCGCGGTCGCGGTTGTGGATGTTGGGCGGGTTGAGGTTGAGCCGGTCCAGGGTGACCCACAGCTCCGGGCAGTCCCAGACATCGACGAACGCGTCGTAGACCCGCTGTGTCTGGCGGCTGTCCCAGAGGTACTGGTGGTGGTACGCCTCGACGAATCCGTAGATGTGCAGTTCCCGGTCGAGGTCCGAGCGGAAGGGGCGGTCCTGGTACCAGGTGTCGGGGCGGGCCGGGTCGAGTCCCTGGAAGTCCCAGGCGAAGTCCAGCAGTTGCCCGGCGGCGGAGGGCGGGATCGCCTCCTTGACCACGACATAGCCGTAGGTCTGCCAGAAGGCGAAGTCCGCCTCGGACAGCACCCGCAGCCCGCGCGTCTTGCGCAGTTGGTGCAGTGGGGTGCGGGCCAGGTAGGTCTCGCCGTCCGAGCTGAAGTAGGGGATATCGGAGGCGGCTCGGTAGAGGTATACGTCGGTCGCCGGCATGCAGCGCTCCAAGGTTTCGAGGGATTGCGGGCCGTGCGGATGCCTCTCGGGCGGGGCACCGGGCCGTGGCGGGTGCCCCGTTGGGCCGTCGGGCTGCTCGGGACGTCGCGGGGAGGGCGATCCGCTGGGCGGTGGATGTCGTGGCCGAAGGTGAGCGGGGTGCGCAGCAGGGTCCGGCGGGCCGGCTCGCCCGCCGGGGGCGATCAGACCCGCCCCGTATGCAACTTACGTCCCTTGCTTCACTCGCTCACCAACAAAGTGGACTAGACCAACTCGCGCTGTCAAGAGCGGAGTTGACGGCAGGGGCACGGATGCGACGAACACGGGACGGGGTGTCCGATCCCTTGACACTGCGGATTGGACTAGGCCAATATCCGCTGGTCTGTACCAACAACCTCTGATCGATGCCTCGCCCCACAACGGAAGGCCCCGTCGATGTCCTCCACCTCGCACCGCAAGGAGTTGCGACGACTCGCTCTCTCCGTCCTCCAACCGGGCTTCGTGGGCACCGAGGCGCCGGACTGGGTCCTGCGCGCCATCGGTGACGGCCTGTCATCCGTCGTGCTCTTCGCCCGGAACATCGCCTCGGCCGAGCAGGTCGCCCGCCTGACCGCTCAACTCCGCGCCGAGAACCCGGCATTGATCATCGCGATCGACGAGGAGGCCGGGGACGTCACCCGGCTCGAATCCGCGACCGGCGCCACCCGGCCCGGCAACCTCGCCCTCGGCACCGTCGACGACCCGGAACTGACCGAGGCCGTCGCCCGCGACCTGGGGCGCCAACTGCGCGCCGTCGGCGTGAGCCTGGACTACGCGCCCAGCGTGGACGTCAACTCCAACCCCGACAACCCCATCATCGGCGTCCGCTCGTTCGGCGCCGATCCCGCGCGGGTCTCCCGCCACGCCACGGCCTGGATCCGGGGCCTGCAGTCGGCCGGCGTGGCCGCCTGCGCCAAGCACTTCCCCGGGCACGGGGACGTCGCCGTCGACTCCCACCACGGCCTGCCCAGTTACGACGCCGGCCCGGACGAGATCGCCGCGCAGGCCCTGCCGCCCTTCCGGGCTGCGGTGGCGGCGGGCGTGGGCGCCGTGATGAGCGGCCACCTCCTGGTACCCGCCCACGACCCCGACCTCCCGGCCACCCTGAGCCCCCGGCTCCTGGGCGACCTGCTCCGCAAGGAGCTCGGCTTCGAGGGGCTGATCGTCACCGACGCCATCGAGATGGGCGCCGTCGCGGACCGCTACGGCATCGGCGGCGCCGCGGTCCGGGCCGTCGCCGCCGGCGCCGATGCGGTCTGCGTCGGCGGCGAGAGGGCCGACGAGGCCACCGTGGCTCGCCTGGTCGACGCGCTCACCACCGCCGCATCCGACGGCGAACGCGCCGCGGAGCGCCTCGAAGAGGCCGCCGAGCGGGTCCGGGCGTTCGCCGCGTGGTCGCGGATGCTGGGCCGGGGCATCCCGGTGGACCCCGTCAACGGCGACATCGGCTTCGTCGCCGCCCGCCGCGCCGTCCGGCTGCGCGGCGCCGCGGATGCCGTCCTCCCGCTGGCCGCTCCCCCGCACGTGGTGGAGCTGGTGCCCTCGACCAACCTCGCCATCGGCAAGGAGACGCCGTGGGGCGTCGGCGCACCGCTGCGGGAACGGCTGCCCGGCACCACCTTCGTCCGGGTGCCGCATCAGCAACTCCTGGACCGACCGGCGGTGTTGACCGACCATGCGCTGGCCCCCGCCGCCGGGCGCCCGCTGGTCGTCGTCGTCCGGGACGCCACCCGGCACGCGTGGATGGGCCGCGCGCTGGCCGAGCTCACCGCGGCCCGCCCGGATGCCGTCGTTGTCGAGATGGGCCTGCCGGGCGACTCGCTCCCCGGGGCCGTGCAGCTCCTCACGCACGGCGCGACGGCCGCCTCCGGCGTCGCCGCGGCGGAGGTGCTGGCGGGCGCTCGCCCGGGACGGGCCTCGACGGTCTCCGGTTAGCGGCGGCCGTGGGGGCGCGGGGTGCACGTCGGCTCCATAGCCAGCGACCGCGGCGCCGCTGCGTCCAACCACCCCTCGCCCGGGCCGGTTCGTCGGCTTCAGGCGTCGCACCGTTGGGCGGCGTCGGTGAGGACCTGGAGGACGGCCGGGGGCAGGCCCAGGTGGTGGCCGACCCAGGCGGGGTCGCGCCCGTGCTCCAGCAGGATCCAGGCGGTGTGCAGTTGCTCCAGGTCGGGGGCGCCGGGAGCGGCGAGCAGGGGGCGGAGTTCCTGGAGGGGGAAGCCCTCCAGGGCCGTCGCGTCGAACCAGCCCCCGGGCCCGGTCGTTGGGAGCGGAGGGTGGTGGACCTCGTGGGTGGGGGCGTGCCGCCACTGCCACAGGGCGCGGAAGAGCACCAGCGCTACGACCACGACGGCGACCAGCGCGCCGCAGAGGGCCGGTTGCACCTGCGGCGGCGCCAGGCGCAGCACGGTGAGCACGGCCGCTCCGCCGGCGATGACGACCAGCGCCGCGGTGAGCTCGGGGCTCCAACGGCGCGGCGCCGCCCGCTGGTTCGGCGGCGTCCGCGCGGGGCCGCCCCCCTCGGCGCGGGTGCCCGGGCGGTGGCGGAGGCGGGGTGCGGGCATGTCGTTCATCCGATCTGGATGGCCTTGACCAACAGCAGCAGGGCGGCGATCACCAGATAGCCGCGGAGCAGTCCCATGCCGAGCTTCAGGCCCGGCGACCAGACGACGGGTTCGAGCAGGGCGAGCGGCGGCATCCGCCAACTCTCGCGGTCGGCGCGGGAGAGCGCGGCGGCGGGCGGCCGTCGCCGGTGGGTGAGGCGGAGCCAGACGGCGGCGCCAAGGAGCCCGACGACGAGGGCGCCGGCCCCCCACAGGCCGACCTTCAGGGCGTTCAGGGACGGGAAGAGGGTGGTGGCGACGAGGATGCCGGAGAGCGCCAGCAGCACCACGATGATCAAAGCGGCCACCGCGTTGAGCCAGCGCGGGTTGGTCCACGGGCCCAGCACGGCGCGGTCGTTGCAGAGCAGCAGCAGGAAGGTGCTGGCCGAGGGCAGCAGCAGGCCGGCCAGGGCCTGGACGGCGGTGGTGATCAGGCCCAGGGGTGCGCCGGGCAACAGCACGACGGCGGCGGCGACCAGCACCATGCCGGTGTAGCTGGCGTAGAACGCCTTGGCCTCGCGGAAGCTGCGGTGCAGGGAGTGGCTGCGGTTGAAGACGTCGCCGAAGGCATAGCTGGTGGCCAGTGTGACGGCGGCCGCACCGATGATCGAGGCGTCCAGCAGCACGATGGCGAACAGTGCGCCCAGCACGCGGCTGTGCGCGCCCAGGGCGTTGGCGACGCCGAGCGCGTCGGTGAAGTGGCCGGCGGCGCCGGTGCCACGGACCGCGTAGTCGGCGACGATGACGAGGGCGAGGGCGCCGCCGACCACGAAGAGCGAGCCGAGGACGGTGTCGGCGCGCTCGTGGCCGATGAACCGCGGGGTGATGCGCTTGTCGATGATGTTGGACTGCTGGAAGAACAGTTGCCAGGGGGCCACCGTGGTGCCGACGATCGCGATGATCAGCAGGACCGCGAGCGGGGTGAAGCCGCCTTGGACACCGGGCACCACCAGGTGGTAGGCGGCGTCCCCGAAGCGCGGGTGGGACAGCAGGGCCAGCGGCACCAGCAGCAGGCTGACGGTGATGAAGGCCAGCATCGCCCGCTCCCAGCGGCGGAAGCTGCCGGTCGCGGTGATCCCCACCAGGAGGCAGGCGGAGACCGGCACCGCGACGTACTTGCTGATGCCGAAGTAGCCGAGGGCCAGGGAGACTCCGATGAACTCGGTGACGAGGGTGAGGACGTTCAGCACGAACAGGTCGATGACGCTGAACCAGCCCCAGAACCTGCCGAACCGCTCCATGATCAGCCGCGCGTGGCCGACCCCGGTGACGGCGCCGAGCCGCACCACCATCTCCTGATTGACGATCAGCACCGGGACGAGCAGCAGCAGGACCCACAGCAGGCTGTACCCGTGGTTCTGGCCGGCCTGGGCGTAAGTGGCGACGCCGCCCGCGTCGTTGTCGCCGACCATCACCACGAGTCCGGGGCCGACGATCGCCAGGAAGGTGAGCAGGCGGCGCTTGAGGCTGCGCCCGAGGTCGGCGTCGTCGGCACGGATGCGACCGAGGGCGCCTTCGATGTCGTTGTCGCGGGTGGGGCGCGGGGCGCGCGCGGTCGCGTGGGCGGGGGCGGCGGTGGGCGGGCGCGGCCGTCGGGACGCGTCGGCCCTGGTCCGGGTCGGCGGTGGGCGGGATGCGGGCGCGGGAGCGGGGCGGCCGGGGTGCGGGCCCGGGGCCGGGGCCGGGGCGCCGCGTTCGGGCGGTGGGGCCTGCGGCTTGGCGGGCGGGGGTGGTTCGGGCGCTTGGTGCGGTCCGGGCCGTGGGGCCGGTCCCGTCGGGCGCGGTGGCCGTTCGGGCCGCCGCGGCGTTCCGCCCGTCACGGCCGGTCCCGCTGCTGGGGCGCGATCGCGGTGCGGTGCACGGCCGGCGCCGGCGCCGGCTCCCGACGCCGCCAGTCCTCCGGCAGCATCGCTTCCAGGACGTCGTCGACGGTGATCAGGCCCAGCAGGACCTCGTCCTCGTCCACGACGGGCAGGGTGGTCAGGTTGTAGTCGGCCATCAGCAGCGCGACGTCCACCAGGTCGGTGTCGGGCCGCACCCGGACCGGATCGGGCTCGCTCACCTCGCCCAACGCCGCCTGCGGATCGGCCTGGAGCAGCTCCACCACGCGCACCGCGGCGACCAGCCGCCCCTCGTCGTCCGTCGCGTAGGCACTGGTCAGGGCCTCGGGTTGGAGGTGGCGGGAGGTGCGCAGCGCGGTGACGGCCGCGGCGACGCGGGTCCCTACGGGCAGCGCCAGGAAGTCCATCGCCATCAGCCCGCCCGCGGTGTCGGGGTTGAAGCCGAGCAGGGTCTTGACCTTGGTGCGCTGGGCCGGCGGCAGCAGTTCCAACACGCGGCGCCGGCGGGGCTGCGGCAGGTCCTCCAGCGCGTCGGCGGCGTCGTCGGCCCGCATCCGGCCGAGCACCGCGGCGATCTCCTGGTCGCTGCGGGTGCCGAGGAGCCGGGTGGCCCGCTCCTCCTCCAACTCCTCGAAGACGTCCGCCTCCAGCTCCGGGTCCTGGTGGACGCGGCCGAGGATCTCGCGCTCCTCGTCCTTGGAGGCGTCTTCGAGCAGATCGGCGATCTCCGCGGGGCGCAGACCGCGGATGCGGGCCGTCGGGCGGCGGACCAGGACGCTGCCGCGGTGTCCGATCAGCGGCTCGAAGCCCTTCCAGTCCCGGCAGCGGTGCTCGCGGCGGTGGCCGGCCAGGCGCCCCAACAGGCCGCGGGGGCGGCGGGTGTCGAGCCCGGAGAGCAGCCAACGGCCGTTGCGACGGGCCAGCTCGACGTCCCAGGCGCGCACCAGCCGGGCCTCGGCCACGTCGATCAGCCGGTGGCCGAGCACGTCGGCGCGCAGCAGCACCTCCCCCTCGCGGCGACGGAACGGCCGCAGGTCCAACTTGGCGCTCTCCAGCAGGACCTGGCCTCCCCCGTCGAACGATGTCAACTGCTCGACGGGGACGAACAGCTCGCGGCGGTCGACCCGGACGACCAACCCGGTCACCTCCGGGTAGTCGGTGCCGCGCAGCCGCACGATGACATCGGCCAGCCGCCCGAGCGTCCGCCCCTGGCGATCGGCGACGGGGCGCCGCACCAGCGCGGAGAGGCGCAGCGGCGCCGGCCGTTGCTCGGCGGGCGACGGTCTGGGGGAAAGGGGGCTGACGGCCATGGCTCTGCCCTGCCCTGGGTGCGGTCGGGGCGGCGTCGCCGCCGTTCGCGTCAACGGCACACCACGACGCCTCCCCCCTCCATCTTGCGAGGTGTCCGGGCCCGGCGCGAGACCTCTCGGTGCGGCACCGCCGCCGCGTGCACGCAGCGGCGTCCAGCGGTGACTCCCCGCTAGGGTCGGTCCGATGTCCCCCGCCCACTCCCTGCGTTTATTTGCTTACGAATGCAACAAGCGGCAGACTTTGCGCGGCATTTCCGTGGCACGCGCACGAGGAAGGGAGGCGGCCGTGAGCGGCGAACCTCATAGTCCCGGCTGCCTTCCGGGCAGCGTCTGAGCTGTCTGTCTGCCGTCTGTCCCGTTCTCCAACTCTTCGTCCGCGCAGCCGGCGCCGACGTGCTCGCGCACGCCGGTGAGCGCTCCGTCGTGACCCGGCTGTGCCATCGTCGGTCCGCAGACCGTCGTGCACCGGGGGGTGTCCCGTGACGTTTCCGTCGTTGTCCGCCGTGTCCCGCGCCTCGTTGCCCGCCCGGGTGGCCGGGCGGCTGGTCCGCATGCCGTGGATGGACGTGGCGGTGGCCGCGGCGGTGTTGGTGGGGATGTATCTGCTGCTGCGGGTCGGCGGCACGGGGACGCCGGTGTCGTTCGCCCCGTCCCATGTCGCCGCGGTGGACACCGATCCCGCGAAGCTGCCGTACTACGCGGCGCGCAGCCTGTTGCGGATGTTCGCCGCGCTGGCGGCCGCGGTCACCTTCGCCGTCGGCTACGCCTATGCCGCGGCGCGCAGTAGGCGGCTGGAGCGGGTGCTGATCCCGGCGTTGGACATTCTCCAGTCCATACCGGTGCTCGGCTTCCTGACGGTGGCGGTGACCGGATTCGTCTCGCTCTTCCCGGGCTCGGCCTTCGGCCTGGAGTGCGCCTCGGTCTTCGCGATCTTCACCTCGCAGGCGTGGAACATGGCCTTCGGCTTCTACCACGCGCTGATCACGCTGCCGCGCGAGTGGGACGAGGTCTCCCGCTCGCTCCGCTTCACCCGCTGGATGCGGTTCTGGCGGATCGAGTTGCCGTCCGGCGCGATCGGCCTGGTGTGGAACGGCATGATGAGCTTCGGCGGCGGCTGGTTCTTCCTGGTCGCGTCCGAGGGCATCAGCGTCGCCGGTCACAGCTACCCGCTGCCCGGCGTGGGCTCGTTCGCCGGCACCGCCATCGCCGACGGGGACGTGGGCAGGGTCGGCTGGGCGGTGGCCACCATGGCGGTCATGGTGACGGGGGTGAACTTCGTCTTCTGGCGCCCGCTGACCGCCTGGGCCGAGCGGTTCAAGAACGAGCAGTCCGAGGCCACCGACGTGCACCGCTCGCTGGTGCTGGACCTGCTGCGCCGCTCGCCCTGGCCGCGCCGGTGGGGCCGACTGCTGCGCCCAGTGGGCGAGTTGCTGGGCCGGGCGGGACGGCTCCTGGGCACCGACGATCCGCCGCTGGCCAACGGCCGGGCGGGGCGGCGCACCGGCGACGTGGTGTTCGCGGTGGTGGCCGGCGGGCTGCTCGTCTGGGGGCTGGCCGAGCTGCTGGGCTATCTCCACCACCGCACCGGCCTCGGGGTCTTCGTCGAGCCGCTGCTGTTGGGGCTGGCCACGCTGGCCCGCGTGGTGCTGCTGCTCGCGGTGGCCACCGTGGTGTGGGTGCCGATCGGCGTGAAGATCGGCTTCTCGCCGCGGCTGGCCCGGATCGCCCAACCGCTGGTCCAACTGCTGGCCAGCTTCCCCGCCAACTTCCTCTTCCCGCTGGCGACGTGGTTCTTCCTACGGACCGGGCTGTCCCTGAACGTCGGCGGGGTGCTGCTGATGGCGCTGGGCGCCCAGTGGTACATCCTCTTCAACACCATCGCGGGCGCCGCCGCGATCCCCGCCGACCTCCGCGAGGCCATGGACGACCTCGGCGTCCGCGGCTGGCAGCGCTGGCGCCGGCTGATCGTCCCGGGCATCTTCCCGTCCTATGTCACCGGCGCGCTCACCGCCTCCGGCGGCGCCTGGAACGCCTCGATCGTCTCCGAGGTCGTCACCTTCGGCGGCACCTCGCTGACCGCCACCGGCCTGGGCGCCTACGTCTTCCGGGCCACCGCCGAGGGCAACTACCCGCATCTGCTCGCCGGCGTCGCGGTGATGGCCGGCTATGTCATCGCCCTCAACCGGCTGCTGTGGCGCAGGCTCTACCGCCTCGCCGAGACCCGCTACGCGCTCTGACCCCCGTCCGACGAGACACCCGCCCGACGTAACCCGACGAAAGGAGCCGCGCCGTGGACCCGAGCACCCTCCGGGACGCACCCGCCCGCCCGACCGGCGACGAGGTCCTCCTCGCCGCCCGCGCCCTCACCAAGTCCTACGCCGGTGCCGGCGGCGAACTCCCCGTCCTGGCCGGCATCGACCTGGAGATCCGCACCGGCGAGATCGTCGCCCTGCTCGGCCGCTCCGGCTCCGGCAAGTCGACCCTGCTGCGCTGCCTGGCCGGCCTGATCCCGCCCAGCTCCGGCAGCGTGGTCTACCGGGGCGAGCCGCTGGCCGGCGCCAACCCGGGCAGCGCCATGGTCTTCCAGACGTTCGCCCTGCTGCCGTGGCTGACGGTGCAACAGAACGTCGAACTCGGCCTGGAGGCACGGGGGTTGCGGCGCGCCGAACGAGCCGCCGCGGCCCTCCAGGCGATCGACCTGATCGGGCTGGACGGCTTCGCTTCCGCCTACCCCAAGGAGCTGTCCGGCGGAATGCGGCAGCGCGTCGGCTTCGCCCGCGCACTGGTCGTCGAGCCCGATGTCTTGATGATGGACGAGCCGTTCTCCGCCCTCGACGTGCTCACCGCCGAGAACCTCCGTGGCGAGCTGCTGGAGCTGTGGGAGTCGGGCCAGTTCCCCACCCGCGCCGTCGTCCTGGTCACCCACAACATCGAGGAGGCCGTGCTGATGGCCGACCGCGTGGTCGTCCTCGACGCCCGGCCCGGCACGCTCAAGGCCGCCTTCGACATACCGTTGGCGCGCCCCCGCGACCGCGCCGCGCCCGAGTTCGACGCGTTGGTCGACCGGCTGTACCGGGTGATGACCGGCCGCGACAAGGAGCCGGGCCTCGCCCGCCTGGGCCGTCCCGAGACATGCGACGCCGGGCGCCGCACCCCGGCCAACACCCCGCTGCCGCACGCCAGCGTCGACGGACTGGCCGGCCTCGCCGAGATCCTGGCCCGGCGCGGCGACCGCTGCGACCTGGCCGACCTCGCCGACGAACTCGGGCTGGAGGTCGACGACTTGCTGCCCATGGTCGACGCCCTGGACCTGCTCGGCTTCGCCGTCGTCCACGGCGGCGAGCTCCAACTCACCCCGGAGGGCAGCGGGTTCGCCGGTGCGGACGTCCAGGACTCCAAGAAGATCTTCGCCCGCGCGGTGCTCGACTCGGCGCCCCTGGTCCGGCTGATCGTCACCAGTCTCCAGCGCCGGGACGGCACCCTGCGCGCCGGGTTCTTCCGCGATCTGCTGGCCCACCACTACACCGGCGAACAGATCGCCAGGCAGTTGGAGACCGCCACCGACTGGGGCCGCTACGCCGCGCTGTTCGGCTACGACGCCGGCCCGGAGCAGTACACCCTCGACGAGGGCGGCGCCGGCCTCGACGTCCGGTCGCCCGACGCACATTCCCCCACCGGCTGACCGGCCTCCTCAGCCGCCCGGCGCCGGCCGCGGGCGGAGCCGGCCGCGCACCGCGCCACGCGCCACCGCCGCCTCGCCGGCCGCCACGGCACCCGTCGCCGCCGTCGGGGCCGGGTCCGTCGCGCCGGCCGGCGGTGCCTGGGACGCCACCACGGCGCCCTCCAGCAGCGTGCGCACATGGTCGCCCGCGACGCGGTAGAAGATCCTGGTGCCCTCCCGGCGCGACACCACCAGCCCCGCCGCCCGCAGCCGCGCCAGATGCTGCGACACCGCCGCGACATGCGCCCCGACCAGCTCGGCCAACTGCCCCACGGCGTGCTCGCGTTGGGTCAACGCCCAGAGCACCTGGAAACGCGTGGTGTCGGCCACTGCCTTCAACACGGCAACGGCCTGCTCGAACCTCGGGTCCGCATCGGGTGGGGCTTGCGCATCCATGAAGGGAGTCTAACGACTGGCGGCCCCGAACGGCACGCACCGAATGCGCCCCGCACCGGCCGGGGCGGACCGCGCAACTCGGCCGGGCCAGCGGGGCGTTCCGGGGCGGGGCAGCCCGGCTCCGTCCCCGGCCACGGCGCGGGCACCGGGCGACGGCGGCGCAACGGTCTCATGCGGCGCCACCCGGGCCGCACACCTCCCCGCGGCTGGCCGGGGCCGCCGCCGGATCGAGGGCGTAACCGACCTGCCGGACGGTCCTGATGAGCGCCTGGTAGCCGGGCCCCAGCTTGCGCCGCAGCCGGGCCACATGGACGTCGACGGTGCGGGTGCCGCTGACGGCCTGATGCCCCCACAGCGTCGTCAGCAGATGACGCCGGGAGTGCACCCGCCGGGGGTGGGCGACGAAACGGGCCAACAGCTCGAACTCCATATAGGTCAGGACGAGAGCGCGCCCGCCCGCGCGGGCGGTGCGCTGCTCGGTGTCCACCGTCAGGCCGGCCACCCGGTGTCGCGGTCCGCTCGGGACGGGCCCCGCGTCGGCGGTGGCGGACCCACGGTCCGCGGCGTGCGCGGGTCCGGCGTCTTCCGGTATCCCGAATCGGCAGTTCCCACGGGCGTGGTGGAGGCGTGCGTAGCGCAGGGACATGGCGGTTCCTGATCTTCCGGGCAACGGTTGGGGAGGGAGTCGCTGGTGGGGCGCGTTCACACCTCGGGCCGCCAGTCGGCCTCCAGCCGGCGCCGGCCGTCGGGGCCGACGACGGAACGCCAGTGGGCGCGCGGGCGTCGGCGGGCGCGGTCCCCCGACGGCCGCCGCACGGTCGGCGGCTCCAACACGCGCAGGACGGGGCTGTCGACGGCGCCCCGGGCGAGCCGCTCGACGACCCCGCCCAGGACGGTCCTGACGGCGGGGGCGGACGGGACGGTCGGGGTGGTCGGGGCCGCGGGCGATCGCAGCGGACGGATGTGGATCACGGACAGAACGGACATGGCGCACTCACCTCCGTGCGGATGGCGGATGACGGAAGGGGGAAGGAGGAGAGGGAAGGGAGGGGTCAAGTCAGGGAAGAGTGGCGGGAGTTGGGTAACGTCAGACGCGGTCCCGCGGGGTGGCCGCCGCCTCGGTGAGGCGATCGGCCGCGGCGAGCGGGAGATCGGCGAAGTCGGCCAGCCAGTGGGCGTCGTGGCCCTGCCGGGCGAGGAGGTAGGCCAGGTGGACCCGCGGCTCGTAGCAGGTCTGCGGTCCCGGGCAGTCGGTGCAGTTGTCCGGCGTTTCCAGCAGGTAGGTGCGCTCGGTCCCGTCGTGCAGGGCCAGCCGGACCCGCGGGCAGCGGTGGCCGCGGACGGCGGGCCGGTCGCGGTGCCGGTCGGATTCGGTGCGGGGGCGCGGGAGTTGGTGCAGTCGGTTCGGTTGGTTCAGGAGGCGCATGACTGCCGCCCTCCCCTCTCTCGGTTCGGTGGAGGTGTGCATTGCTTGCCGGTACGGGTGCGGCTGACTGGCCGGCGTCCGGGGCCGCGGACGGCAGTCACGCCACCCCGGGCACCGCGGGCCACAACGCCCAATGCCCCAGGGCGAATTGAACGATGCGGACGGCGACCAGGATCGTCGCGGCCAGCAGACAGGCCCGCAGGGCCGTGCGACCCACCACGCGGCCGGTGGAGAGGGCCGCCGTGAGCAGGTGGCCGAACGGCCGCATCCGCCAGCCCTCCTTGCCCGTGCGGTCCACACGCACGGCCAGCACCCACCCCTTACGGCGCCGACGGGCCTCGGCCTGGCCGAGGGCGGGCGGGAGCGGGCGTGGGAAGAAGGGGTGTTACCGCGTGCCGGAGGTCAACGAGGACATGCGGATGCGGGGCCGACTGTGGCCCGGACTACTGCAATGGCCGTCCATGTCTCTCGCCTCCTCCCGACCGGGGCGCCCGCGGGCGCCATGACGGACACGGCAAAGGAGCGGACCGGCGCACGGGCCGGCTCACCCCTACTCGTCAGAGCTTTGGCACTCCACGGCGTAATCCCCTTGCCGGGGCAGCCACTTGGGGTCACCCCTTAACCCGGGGAGACCTGTCCTGAACCTGGGCGTCTCTCGACGTCGTGGGGTCAGTGGCCTGTGTCCGTGCAGACGCCTCACCGAACGAGGTGCCTTCGACGTTCTCGAACGCCCAGCAGCATACCGGTCTACTTGCGCATGGACGCAACTACTTGACCGAACCTTGACGGCGGACGCGTCGATGAACCCGGCGCGGCCACCCGGCGGTTGGGGCGAGGGGCACGGAAACTGTGCGCCGAATGCGCGGAGTTGAGCGACGCCTCAGCCCCTGTGAGCAGGCAGGACCCGCGGCTGCGCCAACCGCGCATCGCCCACCGGCCCCTCCCCCGCGCCCCCATCGGACCCGGCCCAGCCCCGCGCCTCGCCGGCCGAGACTCCCCCTCCCGCCGACTCCGGGGAGTGCGCAAGCCGACCCCCTCGATCACGTTCCGTAACAGACCGCCGCGCATCCATGGGCAGGCCCGCCCCGGGAGTGTTAGAAATAGCAGCATGGCCGCAGGGTCCGGCCGATATCGGCGCGCAACGGTACGGTCACTGACCGAACGACGCCCGCAGAGCGTCGCGGGGCAGGTCTTCCTGCTCCAACTCATCGTTGGTCTCCTCATCGTGCTGGGCGTACTCGCGGCACTGCTGCTGACCTCCCGGCACGACGCCGAGCAGGAGGCGCGCAACCGCTCGGTGGCCGTCGCGGAGACCTTCGCGCACTCCCCTGGCCTGCCGGCCGTGCTCCGTTCCCCGGACCCGACGAAGACCCTGCAACCCCTCACCGAGTCCGCCCGGAACCGCGCGGGGGTCGACTTCATCGTCGTGATGAACACCCACGGCATCCGCTACACCCACCCCAAGCCCCAGGACATCGGGAAACGCTTCGTCGGCGACATCCGGCCCTCGCTGGCCGGCAAGGTGGCGGTCGAGAGCGTGAACGGCCCGCTCGGGCACGAGGTGCAGGCCGTGGTCCCGGTGACCGACGCCCACGGCTCGGTGGTGGGCCTGGTGTCCGCGGGCATGAAGGTGGCGAGCGTCAGCCGCGCCATCGCCGCCCACCTACCGACGGTCTTCAGCATCAGCGCCGCGGCGCTGGTGATCGCCACCGCCGCCACCGGCGTCATCGCCACCAGGCTGCGACGCCAGACCCGCGGGCTGGGGTCGGTCGAGATGGGCCGCATGTACGAGCACCACGAGGCGGTGCTGCACGCCGTCCGGGAGGGCGTGGTCATCGTCAGCGGCGAGGGGCGGCTGCTGCTGGCCAACGACGAGGCCAGACGACTGCTGACGCTGCCCGAGGACGCCGAGGGGCAGGAGGTGGCCCGGCTGCCGGACCTCGCCCCGGGGCTGGCCGAGCTGCTGTCCTCGGGCCGCCTGGCCACCGACGAGATCCACCAGGCCGGCGGCCGGCTGCTGGCGGTGAACCAGCGGCCCACCGACCGGCACGCCGCCGGCATGGGAACGGTCGCCACCATCCGCGACTCCACGGAGCTGCGGCTGCTCTCCGGCCGGGCCGAGGTCGCCCACGAGCGGCTGCGGCTGCTGTACGAGGCCGGGGTGAGCGTCGGCACCACCCTGGACGTCGCACGCACCGCCGAGGAGCTGGCGGAGGTCGCGGTGCCGGGCTTCGCCGACTTCGTCACCGTCGACCTGGCGGCGCCCGTCCTGCACGGCGACGAGCCGGCCGTCGGCGGCGCCCACCAGATGCTGCGCGCCGCGACGCACGGCATCCGCCCCGACCACCCCTTCCGCCCCTCCGGCACCCCGCTCACGTTGGTGGGCGGCACCCCGCAGGCGCGCGGCATGGTCGGCGGACGCTCCGAGGTCGTGCCCGACCTGTCGACGGCCCGCGACTGGCACTTGCAGGACCCGGAGCAGGGCGACCGCATCATGGCGTACGGCGTCCACTCGCTGATCGCCACGCCGCTCAAGGCCCGCGGCAACATCCTGGGCGTGGCCAACTTCTGGCGCTCGGAACGCCCGGAGCCGTTCGACGACGAGGACCGGTCGCTGGCCGAGGAGCTGGTGGCGCGCGCCGCGCTGAGCATCGACAACGCCCGGCGGTACACCCGGGAGCACGCGCTGGCGGTGACCCTGCAGCGCAGTCTGCTGCCGCGCACCCTGCCCGAGCAGAGCGCGATGGAGGTGGCGCACCGCTATCTGCCCGCCCAGTCAGGGGTGAGCGGTGACTGGTTCGATCTGATCCCGCTGTCCGGGAGCCGGGTGGCGCTGGTGGTCGGCGATGTCGTCGGCCACGGGTTGCACGCCGCGGCCACCATGGGGCGGCTCCGCACCGCGGTGCACACCTTCTCCACCCTCGACCTCACCCCCGACGAGCTGCTGGGCCACGTCAACGACCTCGTCGAGCAGATCGACCAGGAGGAGGCGGACACCGGCAGCGGCACCGGCATCACCGGCGCCACCTGCCTGTACGCGATCTACGACCCGGTCACCCGACGCTGCGACATGGCGCGGGCCGGGCACCCGCCGCCGGCGCTCGTCCACCCCGACGGCACCGTGGAGTTCCCCGACCTGCCGGCCTGCCCGCCCCTGGGGCTGGGCGGCGTGCCCTTCGAGACCACGGAGCTGCGGCTGCCCGAGGGCACCCAGATCGTGCTCTACACCGACGGGCTGGTCGAGGAGCGCACCCGGGACTTCGACGAGGGCATGGAGCTACTGCGCGGGGCGCTGTCCCACCCGGGCCGGTCCCCGGAGCAGAACTGCCAGGCGGTGCTGGCCCGCCTGCTCCCGGACCGCCCGCGGGACGACGTGGCGCTGCTGATCGCCCGTACCCGGGTGCTCGGCCCGGACCGGGTCGCCGCGTGGGAGGTGCCCTTCGACCCCGCCGCGGTCGGGGAGATGCGCTCCCGGATTGCGGAGAAGCTGACCGAGTGGGACCTCGCCGAGGCCGTCTTCGCCATGGAGTTGGTGGTCAGCGAGCTGATCACCAACGCGATCCGCTACGGCTCACCGCCGGTGACCGCGCGGCTGCTGCGGGACCGCAGTCTGGTCTGCGAGGTGGCCGACGGCAGCAACACCTCGCCGCACCTGCGGTACGCGGCGATCACCGACGAGGGCGGCCGCGGTCTGTTCCTGGTGGCCCAGCTCACCGACCGCTGGGGCACCCGCTACACCCCGCAGGGCAAGGTCATCTGGGCCGAACAGCCGCTGCCGCCGACGGCCGACTCATCCGACGCGTCCGACGCGTCCGACGCGTCCGACGCGTCCGACGACGAGGGCGCCGGTGCGCCCTAGGGTCTGACCGATGGGTCAGGGCCAGTGGTGCTCACCGGCACAAGGCGGTGTTCAGGAGTGCCTGGGCGTGGTCGGGGGCGTCCTTGGTGGGTGTGGGGTCGGCGGTGACGGCGACCGTGAGGGCGCGGCCGTCGTCGGTGGCGCCCGAGCGGGTGCGGTAGCCGGGGATGTCGCCGCCGTGGCCCCACATCCGGCCGCCGCAGCTCAGCGGCGTGCTGATCACGCCGAGTCCGTACCGGGCGCCGGGCCACAGGCCGGCGGCGGCCGGGACCGTGGTGCGCATCTGGGCGAGCTGCGCGGGAGCCAGCAGCTCGCCGCCGAACAGCGCGGTGAAGAACCGGTTCAAGTCGCCCGGGGTGGAGACGAGTTGCCCGGCCGCCCACGCCCAGCCGGGGTCCAGCTCCGTGACGTCCGTCAACGGCCCGCCGGGGCGCTTGGGGAAGTACCCCTCGGGGTGGGGCGCTCGGATCCGCTCGTCTCCGACGCCCGGGAAGTAGGTGTGGTGCAGCCCGATACGGTCGATGACCCGCCGGGTGATCTGTTCGGCCAGTGGGCGGCCGGTGACCTTCTCGACGAGCAGGCCGGCCAGCACGTAGTTGGTGTTGCTGTAGGACCAACGGGTCCCGGGGGCGAAGAGCGGCTTGTGCGCCAGCGCCAGGTCGAGCAGCGTGCGGGGTTGGAGGTAGCGGTGGCGGTAGGCGGGGAAGTCGCCCAGGAAATCGACGTAGTTGGGCAGTCCGCTGGTGTGTTGGAGGAGCTGGCGCACCGTGATGCGGCGCCCGTCGTTGCCCTTGCCCCGCACCAGTCCCGGCAGGTAGCGCTCGATGGGCGCGTCCAGTGCGACCTTGCCCTCGCCGACGAGTTGGAGCACGACCGTGGCGGTGAACGGCTTGGTGTTGCTGCCCACCCGCACCTGTCCGTCGAGGGGCACTTTCGCCCCGGTCCGCAGGTCGGCGACGCCGGCGGTGTAGTGGTGGGTGCGCCCGTTCCGGTCCCTGGTGGCGGCCAGCGCGGCGGGGAACCGGTCGTCGTGCACCAGGCGTTGGAGCCCCTGCCGCACGGTGTCGCCGGTGCCGTGCTCCTGCACCGCGGTCGCGGGCCGTACCGCGCCCACGGCCAACGAGGCGGCCAACACCGCGACCATCACCCCCAGCCGACATCCCGTCGTGGGAGCAACTCCACGGCGCACGGCCCGATGAGAACGCTCGGTCATGGCAAACCCTCCTGGCGCACGCGGCGGCCACTGCGGAAATCCGGACCCTCCCAGAGTGCGCGACGCGGTCCCGCCGCTCCATCCGGGCAGCCGGCGCATACGAGGTGGGGTTAGCCGCACCCCCAGGGTCTCTCCGTGGGGCGCACGACCGGGGGTGTCCCGTGAGTCCATGCGCCCCGTTTAGGCCCGCCGGCACGGCGGGTACGTTTCGTTACGCACGGCATCTCACGAGGTCTCAGGAGTTCCGCCTCCGGAGCCCGGCTCAGGAGTCCGCCCCAGGTGGGCGGCGCATCTCGGCGCGCGAGTCGCGACGCGGGCCTCGGCGCGGGGCCAGGAGCGGACCGCGGCGACCAACTGTGCGTTTTCTACGGGGAGATGAGGGGAGATCACCTTGGCTGACCGACCCTATCCGTACCGCACCGCGCTGATCACCGGCGCTTCCAGCGGCATCGGCACGGCCCTGGCCCGGCGTCTGGCGGCCCAGGGCGTCTCCCTGGTGCTCGTCGCCCGGCGGGCGGAGCGCTTGCGGGAGCTCGCGGAGGAGCTGCACCGCGCGCACGGCGTCGAAGTGGAGGCGTTGCCCGCGGACCTGACCGACCCCGAGCAGCTCCAACGGGTGGAGGCCCGCCTCACCGACTCGGACAGGCCGATCGAACTCCTGGTCAACAACGCCGGTTCCGGCGCGGCCGGGGTCTTCGGCAACCTCCCGGTGGACGGCGAGGAGGCCACGGTGCGGCTCAACAGCCAGGCACCGGTGCGGCTCACCCGGGCCGTCCTGCCACGCCTGCGCATGGCGGGCCACGGCGGCGTCCTCAACGTCTCGTCCCTCACGGGCCAGTTGCCCTCGCCCTCGCTCACCACCTACGCCGCGACCAAGGCGTTCCTCACCCACTTCTCGCAGAACCTCGCCGTCGAGAACCGCGGCACGGGGGTCCATGTCACCGCGCTGGTGCCGGGCCTGACCAAGACCGACTACTTCGCCTCGAACGACTTCGGGCCCACGCCGCTGCCGAAGTTCCTGTGGCTGGGCGCGGACCAGGTCGCCGCCGCCGGCTTGAAGGCCGTCGCGGCCGGCAGTCGGCGTTGTGTCCCCGGGGCTCCCTACAAGCTCGCGAGCGCGCTGCTCTCCTGCACCCCGCCGCCGCTCAAGCGGGCCCTGGGGCGGTACGTGTGGCGTCGGTGACGGTGCGGGCGGCCGGCGCCCCGGCCTACGCGGCCCTGACCCATCGGACAGACCCTAGGTGTTCTGTCCGGGGAGGTTGTGGACGGGTGAGCCAGGTCTCGGCTGACGGCTCTTGAATGGGTGAGGGCCTTCCGGTTCGGTGTGGATTGCGACGTCTACACCGACAGAAAGGCCCTCATGGCCCACCGTAATGCACCCCTGACCGAGACCGGCCGTCTGCGGCTGGCCCGATGCGTCGTTGAGGACGGCTGGCCGCTGCGCCGGGCCGCGGAGCGGTTCCAGGTCTCGCCGACCACGGCCCAGCGGTGGGCCAACCGCTACCGGACGTTCGGCAAGGCGGGCATGGCCGACCGCTCAAGCCGCCCCCACCAAAGCCCTCGGCGCACACCGACCCACACCGAGCGGCGGATCATCAAAATCCGTCTCCTGCGCCGGTGGGGACCAGCCCGCATCGCCCACCTGCTCCGCCTCGTACCCTCGACCGTGCACCGCGTGCTGACCCGCTTCGGCCTGGCTCGCCTCACCCACCTCGACCGCGCCAGCGGCCGCCCCATACGCCGCTACGAACGCGACAGGCCAGGAGAGTTGGTACACGTGGACATCAAGAAGCTGGGCAACATCCCCGACGGCGGCGGCCACAAGACGCTCGGCCGGCAGGCAGGCCGCAAAACCCGCTCCGGCGCCGGCTACAGCTACATCCACACCGCCGTCGACGACCACTCCCGCCTGGCCTACAGCGAGATCCACACCGACGAGAAGAAAGAGACTGCCACCGGCTTCTGGCAACGGGCCCAGGAGTACTTCACCTCCTGCGGGATCACCGTCGAGCGGGTCCTGACCGACAACGGCGCCTGCTACACCTCTCGCCTGTGGCGCGACGCCCTGGCGGCCGCCAAGATCACCCACAAACGAACCCGGCCCTACCGACCACAGACCAATGGCAAGGTCGAACGGCTCAACCGCACCCTGCTCGACGAATGGGCCTACGCCCGCCCCTACCGCACCGAACAGGAACGACGCGACACCTTCCCCACATGGCTACACACCTACAATCACCACCGCGGACACACCGCACTAGGCGGCCAACCACCCGCCAGCCGCGTCCCCAACCTCACAGGGCAATACACCTAGGGCGCCCCAGACACCCGAACCGCCGCCCTATGCCTCGGCGTTGCTGCCGGTCAGCAGCCTTTCGACGTAGGCGGTGAGGGCGGGCAGCACCGTGGTCATCCGGGGGCGCCAGCCGGGGACGGCGTTGACCTCGCAGAGGGTGTGACCGCCATCGGCGGTGAAGAGCAGGTCGACCCCGGCGACGCTGAGGCCGAGCGCCGCGGCGGCGCGGACCGCCAGGGCCTCGGCTTCGGGGTAGCGGCCCAGGCAGAGTTCCGCGGCGGCCCCCGGGCGAGGTTGGAGGCCAGGGAGCCGTCCTGGGAGCTGCGGATCTGGGCCGCGACCGGCTCGCCGTCCACGATGAACACCCGCAGGTCCCGCCCGTGGGAGGGGGCGACGTATTCCTGGAGGATCAGCGGCACGTCCTCGGCCAGGCTGCCCGCCACCGCCCGCAGCAGGTCGGTGTCCGGGGCCAGGAACACCCCTCTTCCGTTGCGCCCGTTGACCGACTTCACCACGCACGGCGCCGCCACCTCGGGGCTGCGTACCACGCCGGTGAACGGTGCCGTGGCGTACGACAGGGAGTCGGGCACCGGCAGTCCGGCCGCGGCCAGTTCCTGCAACTGCGACATCTTGTTGCCGCACCGCTGATGGGAGTCGGCCGAGTTGACCAGTACCGAGCCCATCCGTTCCAGGTGCCTCAGCAGGATGAACTCGCGGTGCTGGGTCATGGTGCCCGGTGTCTGTCGCACCAGGACGACCTTGGGCGGCGCAACGTCCTGGCCCGCCAGGTTCTGGAGCATCAAGTGGCCGTCCCGCACGCCGAAGAGGAGTTCGTCGGAGTGCCAGACGGCGAAGCGCGGGCCGTACGCCTCCTTCAGCGTCGCGGCCAACACACGGGTGGCCTTCATCAGGGGTACCGGGTGCTCCCGTACCAACACCCACACCTCGGCAGGCGCTTCGATCGCCGACGGCATCCCAGGCTCCTCTCCCCGGCCTCGGCGCCGGCGCGTCCGACGCCCTGGCGATCCTAGAGGGTGCGGTCGGGCGTCCGCGCCCAGGCCGAGGACGGTCCGCAACAGGTCAGCCGGGTCGCAGGGGTCTGTGCCAGGCATCCGGGCCGGGGGCGGTCAGGTGTCCAGGCCGCCGCGGCGCACCAACTGCCGGGCGATGACGTTGCGTTGGATCTCGTTGGTGCCCTCGCCCACGATCATCAGCGGGGCGTCGCGGAAGTAGCGCTCCACGTCGAACTCGGTGGAGTAGCCGTAACCGCCGTGGATGCGCACCGCGTTGACGGCGATCTCCAGGGCCACTTCGGAGGCGAACAGCTTGGCCATCCCGGCCTCCATGTCCACTCGCCGGCCGGCATCGGCCTCGCGGGCCGCGTACAGGGTGAGCTGGCGGGCCGCGGTCAGCGAAGTGGCCATGTCGGCGAGGTAGTTGCCGATGGACTGGTGCTGCCAGATCGGCTTGCCGAAGGACTCCCGCTGCTGGGCGTAGGCCAGGGCGTCCTCCAGGGCGGCCCGGCCGACGCCGAGCGCACGGGCGGCGACCTGGAGCCGACCGGTCTCCAGGCCCCTCATCATCTGTGCGAACCCCTCCCCCTCGACGCCGCCCAACACGGCGTCGGCCGGCGCCCGGTAGTCCTCGAAGACCAGCTCGCAGCTCTCCACCCCCTTGTAGCCCAGCTTGGGCAGGTCGCGGGAGACGGTGAGCCCGGGGCCGGGTTCGACGAGGAGGACGGAGATGCCGCGGTGCGCGGGCTCGGCATGCGGGTCGGTCTTGCAGAGCAGGGCGATGAGGTGGGAGTGCCGGGAGTTGGTGATCCAGGTCTTCGTCCCGTTGATGAGGTAGCCGTCGCCGTCCTTGCGGGCGAGGGTGCGGAGGGCCTGGAGGTCGGAGCCGCCGCCCGGTTCGGTCAGGGCCATGGTCGCGCGGATCTCGCCGGTGGCCATCCGCGGCAGGTAGTGCCGCCGTTGCCGCTCGGTGCCGTAGTGCAGCAGCAGCTTGGCGACCACGGTGTGGCCGCCCATCGCGCCGGCCAAACTCATCCAGCCGCGGGCGAGTTCCTCGGTGACCAGGACGTAGCAGGGGGTGGAGACCCGGGTGCCGCCGTACTCCTCGGGGACGGCCAGGCCGAAGACGCCGAGCCGCTTCATCCGCTCGATCAGGGCCTCGGGGTAGGTGTTGGCGTGCTCCAGTTCCCGGACGACGGGCTTGACGTCCTTGGTGACGAAGTCGCGCACCGTGCGGACGACGGACCGCTCGTCCTCGGGGAGTGCGTCGAGGGTGCTCATGGGGGTGCTCCTCGTCAACGGGCGGTGGGCAACGGGCATGGGAGGCCGGGCGGGTGGGGCGTCGCCGGGCACGGGGTGGATGGTGGAGGGTGGATGGTGGCCTGGTCGGATATCCGCCCCGTACGGTTGATCACCAGCGTGCCGTGCCCCGTGGAAGGACGCAACGATGCCCCCTGCCCCGTCCCCGTTCGGCCCCGCCCTCGATGCCTGGCGGCCGGAGCCCGTCACCACCAAGGACCCGCTGCCGCCCGGGCCGGTCGAGGCTGTCTCGACGCTCCTGGATCTGCCCGAACCGGCCGCCACCAGCGGCGATCCGCTGCCGCCGCTGTGGCAGTGGTTCTACTTCCTGCACTGGCCCGCCCAGCGTGCGCTCGGTGCCGACGGGCACCCGCACGACGAGCGCTTCCTGCCGCCCGTCCCGGACCGGCAGCGGATGTTCGCCGGCGGGCGCTGCGAGGTCGTCGAGCCGCTGCGCCTGGGCCAACCCGCCACCTGCGTCGGCAGTCTGGGCGCGGTGACGCCCAAGCGGGGCCGCACCGGCGAGCTGCTGTTCGTCACCGAGCGCCGGGAGTACCGCCAGGACGGGCGCCGCTGTCTGGTCGAGGAGCAGGACTACGTCTACCGTTCGGGCCGCACCGCCGACCCGGAGCTCCCCACCACGCTCGACGAGCGGACCGCCGCCACGGCCGAGGACCCCTGGCAGCTGTCCCTCCAGCCCGACCCGACGCTGCTGTTCCGCTTCAGCGCACTGACCGCCAACACCCATCGCATCCACTACGACGCGCCCTACTGCCGGGCCGCGGAGGGGTATCCGGGCCTGGTCGTGCACGGCCCGCTGCTGGCCCTGCTGATGCTGGAACTCGTCCGCCGCAACGCCCCCGAACGCCGGGTGCGCACGCTGGCGTACCGGCTGCGGCACCCGGTCTTCGGGGGCGAGCGACTGCTGGCGGCCGGCGCCGCCTTCGACGGGCGGGCCGGCCTGCGCATCGCCACCCACCGCGAGGCGAGCCACGCGACCGGCGAGGTGACGTTCGGCTGAGCGGCCGGGGCCGGTCGCCTGGCCGTCCCCGGCCGCTCATATCCCTCCTACCTCTCATACCTCCAGGGCGTCGTGGATGCCCTCGTAGGCGAGCCACTGGGCGTGGGTGTGCAGCCCGTAGTGGAGGTCGGTGGTGGGCTTCCAACCGGGCGGGGGCGCGGGCCAGTTGAGGGGGTCAGGCGTGGCGCGGGGGGTGGTCGGTTCCGATGGGGTGAGGGGGACCGGGCGGACGGCGGTGCGGACCGCCTCGGCCAGTTCGGCGGCGGTGAGCGGGGCGTCCGCCAGTGCGGTCACCGGGTCCGTGGGCGGGGTGTGGAGCAGCGCGGACAGGGCGGTGACCAGGTCGCGGGTGTGCAGGGGGCGCAGCGTCCCGGTGGGGTCGTCGAGGGTCAGCGGTTGGCTGCGCAGGGCGTCCCAGACCAGGCGGCCGATGCGCGAGTCGGGCGGGCAGCCGGGGCCGTAGAGGTCGCCCAGGAGGAGGGTGAAGTCCGTTTTGTTGTCGGGGAGTTGGAGGGTGAGGGTGGCGGGTTGGTTGCGGGCGGTCAGGTCCAGGAGGGCGGTGGTGGGGCGGTCGGGCGGGAGGTGGGTGAGGAGGGTGACGGGGTGTCCGGCGTCCCGCAGGCCGCGGACCAGGTGTTCGCCGAGCGGGGTGTCGGCGCCCAGGATGGCGACGTGGGGGTGGTCGGTGCGCGGGGGGTCGGTCGGGCGGGGGTCGGCCGGGCGCGCGGCGGCCCGGCGGGGCCGGCCAAGGCGCCCGGCCGCCTCGTGGCCCGCCTCCAGGCCGGCGGTGGTGATCCGGGCCAGCTCGTCCCGCTGTGCGGCGATCCGGTCCTCGCCCTGGGCGTAACTGACGCCGCCGGGGCCGACGGTGGCGAGCGCCTCGGCGAGCACGGCGGGGTCCGGCGCGGGGGCCGGGGCGGCGTCGTCGCCGGGGGCCGGATCGCAGCGGAGGCCGTCCCTGCGGTGGACGAAGCCCATCGTGAAGGCGGTGAGCCAGGCACCCTCGGCCGCCTCGGGTGTGGTGACTTCGGCCATTCGCACGATGGCTGGTTGCCGCCTGTCGACACGGACGCCGGAGCCCTCCAGGTACTGCGCGCAGTCGAGGTGCAACCAGTGTCCGGAACCGGCCCGTTGACTCCCTTGGGGCGCGGGTCCGTTCGACGGGTCGTCGGCGCGTACCGCGCACTGCGCCACGCCCTGCTTGAAGAACGGGAGGACCCGCAGCCCGGTGACTCGGGCGGTCTCGCGGCCGGGGGCGTCGTGCGGCAGAAAGCACACCGAACGGCGCGGCCCGCGGAAGGCATTGCCGGAGATGCTGCCGTGGTCCTCGTGTTCGGCGAGACTGGGCACCGAAACATACGCCGGGATTTTCTGCGCCCTCAAGTAGCGGTTCATCAGGATGTCATCGGGCCAGCCGTCGAGATGGCGGCGGCCGAAAGCGGCGAATCCGGCGGCGACTTCCCTGGGGAGAATGATGGCCACGCAGGGAAAGTACTCATTGACCGCGCCGACCCACCGGGCCCCGGTCAGGGCGCCGAATCGCACCGCGGCACCGTTTCGGGAGTCCCAGAGCGCGAAGAGCGCGAGGGCGGCGTCCGGCATCGCGGAAATCGCCTGCTGGGCGCGGGCGAAGAAGGTATCCGAGAGGATCATGTCGTCCTGGACGACGAGTTGGTGGGTGGCACCCTCCTCGATTGCCTCCCATGCGCACAACGCGGTCCGCAATACGGACGGTTTGCCGGCCGGGTCGGGGTCCATGACGACGCGCAGGGCGCCCGGTGGTGCGGAACGGGCGAGCCGTTCCGCGGCCGCGCGGCGTTTGGGATGGGTCATCACGGCCCCGCTCAGCCGATATCGCGTCATCAATTCCTCCGGTTCTCCGCTTTTCCGGCCCGTCGGTCTTTTGCGCCGCAGCCGGTCGATCCGGCCACGTGAATCCGGACAGTACGGCGGCCCGCAGGCGCCCCGCAAGACTGCCGAAATGGCGCTCTGGCCATGCTGATTGGCGCCGGACATGCTGACCGCCGGCCCATCTGCGGTCGGCTCGTGCTCCGTTATGCGAAGAGAGGGATCGATGCCCGGAACGCTGAACGGAAACAGGAACGTCGGGGGGAACGGCAATGCGAGCGGTAATGCCCTTGGCGGTGCGGGGAGTCCGGTGCCCGGGGTGTTGACGGAATCGGTATCGGCGCGGCTGGAGAAACTCCGGGATTCCCGGGTGGTGGTGACCGGCGGCGCCGGGCTCGTCGGCAGCCGGCTGGTGCGGCTGCTGCGCCGGGCGGAGGCCGAGGTGACGATACTGGACCGGCTGGACGCCTATCCGGACGAGGTGCACGGCACGCTGTTCGGGGTCGACGGTCTCGGGGCGGATCTGGTGGTCGGGGACATCTGCGACCGCGCCGCGGTGCGCCGGGTGTTGGCCGGCGCCGACTACGTGGTGCACGCCGCGGCCTATGCCGACGTGGCCGCCTGCACCCGCCGGCCCGACATCGCCTTCCGGGCCAACGTCGAGGGCACCCAGGTGGTGTTGGAGGAGGTCGCGGCCTCCGAAGTGCGGCGGCTGGTGCTGATCTCGTCGGCGGCGGTGTACGGGAACGGCGATCCCGGCGTGCGGGGGCCGCAGGTGTTCCGGGAGGACCAGCGGCTGCTGCCGGTGTCGGTGTACGCCAACTCCAAGCTGTGGGCGGAGTACCAGACCCGGCTGCTGCTGAGCGGCGCGGGCTCCCCCGAGTACGCGGTGCTGCGCTACTTCTCCGTCTACGGCGATCCGCAGGTGCCCAAGCCGGGCAGCCACTCCTGGATGGTGCCCTGGCTGTCGATGCAGGCCCAACTGGGGCGTCCGCTGCGGCTCAACGGGGGCGGGGTGCAGGTGCGGGACCTGGTCCACGTCGAGGACGTGGCGGCGGCCACCGCGCTGGCGCTGGTGGAGGAGGGGATGGCGGGGGCGACCGTCAACGTCGGTACGGGCGTGCCGACTTCGGTCCGCGAGGTCGGGCAGCTGATCGCCCGGCACTTCCCGCGGGTGCACTTCCTGACCACGCCGCTGCCGGAGGGCGACCCGTTGGGCGGCTACGCGGACACCGAGCAGTGCCGCGAACTGCTGCGCTGGGCACCGGGGATCGATGTGCGGGCGGGCGTGGAGCGGTATGTGCGCTGGCTGACGAAGACCCCGCAGGCGGTGCCGGGTTGGCTGAGCGAAGGGTGACGCGCGGGTGAGCTATGTCGGCTCGTACCTCTGGGAGGTGCGGCGGGCGGTAGGCAGCCGCCGGTTGCTGGTGCCCGGTGCCCAGGTGCTGCTGCTCGACGCGGCCGGTCGGGGGCTGTTCCAGCGGCGGGCGGACACCGGGGTGTGGGAACTGCCGGCCGGGGCCTGCGAGGAGGGCGATGACTTCGTCGGGACGGCGCGGCGGGAGGTGGCGGAGGAGACCGGGCTGCGGGTGGGCCGGGACGCCCTGGAGGCGTTCGGCTCGCTGTCGGACCCCGGGGTGCACACCCTGACCTATCCCAACGGGGATGTGACCCACTGCTTCGCGCTGTGTTTCGTGGCCCGCCGCTGGTCCGGGGAGCTCGCGCCGGGCCGGGACGAGGTGTCCAAGGTGCGGTTCCGGGCGCTCGGGGAGCCGCCACGGCCGCTGCATCCACCCACCGCTGTGGTCCTGGAGATGTTCCGGGAGTTCAGCTCGACCGGAAGGTTCCAGGCCCGATGAGCGGAGCGACGAGGATGTCGGGGGCCGAGGGCATGGCGGTGGCCGCGGGGCATGCGGTGGTGCCGTGTCGGGCCTGTCTGTCCGGGGAGGACCTGGACTGGTTGGGCGGCCGGTCGGTCAGCCTGGCGCTGGACCTGCCGACGTCGGTGACGGTCCACCCGCCCCAAGTCCGGCCGCCCGGTGCCGCGGTGCCGGGCGGCGGCGGTGCCGGGGACTGGGCGGGCGAGGTGTGGGCGTTCCTGCGCCGCCGGCTGCCCGGGCTCGGCCCGCGGCCGCCGGCGGTGTCCACGGTCAGCCGGGCGCCGGCGGCCAGCGGCCTGTCGTCGTCGACGGCGCTGATCGTGGCGCTGTTCCGGGCGTTCGCCCAGGCCGCGCTGCCGGCCGGCGAGGGCGCCGGGGGCTGGCCGGTCCCCGCGCGGACGCTGGCCCAGTGGGCGTACGAGTTCGAGTTCGCGGTCTTCAACGGCGGGGGCATGGACCATCTCGCGGTCATCGCGGGCGGGTTGCTGCTGCTCGACGGGCGGACCACCGGGCTGCCCGAGATCCGGCACCGGGTCGACTTCCCCGAGGAGTGGGCCGTCGTGGTGCTCGACTCGGGCACCCGGAAGGACACCGGCGACCACATCCGGTCGGTCCGCGCCCAACTCGCCGCCGAAGACGCCCGCCTGGCCGCGTACCGGGAGCGGACCGACGCCGCGTCCGGCGCGGTGTGGGAGGCGGTGCGGGGCCGGGATCTGGCCGCCCTGGGCGCGGCGATGAGCGAGGCGCACAGCGCGATGCGGGACCTGCAACGGATGTCCACGCCGCTGTTGGAGGAGCTGCGGTCGCTGGCGCTGCGCTCCGCCGGACTGCCGCTGAAGGTGAGCGGGGCCGGCGGGGGCGGGGCGCTGGTCGGCGTCTGTCCGGCCATCGAGCGGGCCGAGGTGGTGGCGCGGCTGCGGCGGGCACTCGGCCCGGTGCACCCGGGGGCCCGGGTGATCGGGGCCCGGGCCGCGGCGGGCCTGGCTCCTGGGCTCGCCGCGGCACCGGCCCCCAACAGGCCGGCTCCCGCGCCTAGATGAACGGGTCGTAGTCCGTGCCGGGCTCCGGCGCGGACACGGTGCCCGCCGTCGCTTCGGCCCCGATTCCGTCGAGTTCGAGGTTGGAGCGGTGGCGGGCGCAGTGGAAGCGGCAGTCCCGGCTCGGGTCGACGATGCCGCGGTCGGAGGTGCGCCAGATCTCCGGGAGGCGCTCGGTCACCGCGTCGCCGATCCGGGCCCCGGCGTTGCCCCGGTGGTACGAGCAGACGTAGACGCCCGACGGGGTCACCAGGGTGCGCAGCTCGGCGACCCGGCAGCGGTGGTAGTCCTTCTCCTGGACGGGGCCGACGCGGTTGCGCAGGGACGTCAGCGTCGAGGAGTTGACGATCTCGAAGCCGTCGCCGGCGAGCGCGGCGGCCTTGCCGAGCTGCTCCTCCACGGAGGCGAGGAGGTCGTCCGGCACCTGGATGATGTGGTGCCCGTCGTCGAACATCGCCTTGGTCTCGAAGTAGTCGCAGCCGATGTCGTGGGCGAGTTCGGCGGCCCGCAGGACCTCGTGGTGGTTGCTGACGACGGTGCCGTCCGGCTCCTGGCGGGTCATGACGAGGAACGAGTAGCCCAGTGCGCCGCGCTTGGCCTCGGCCAGCAGCCGCATGTTGCCGATGACCTTGTCGAAGACGCTGCGGCCCTTGCGGTCGGGGCGGAAGCGGCGGTACGTGGCGCTGGTGCCGGCGTCCACGGAGACCCGTACCCAGGAGGCGTAGGCGGCGAGTTCGGCCAGGTTCTGCTTGATCAGGGTGCCGTTGGTGACCACGCCGATCGCGATGCCGGCCTCGCCGAGGATGCGCAGCACCTGGCGGGTGCCCCGGTGGGCGAGCGGTTCCCCGCCGCCTATCAGGACCACCGCCCGGACCTCCATCTCCACCAGTTCGGCGGCGAGTTCGGCGAGCCGTTCGGGGGTGAAGCGGCCCTGGTTGAGCAGCTTTCCGCTGATGCACTCGGGGCAGGCCAGATCGCAGAAGGTGGTCGGGTCCAGGTCGACGACGAGGGGGCCGCTGGAGCGGGGGCCGGTGGCGGCTTCGAGGATCCGGGGCCAGCCGGACGGCTGGTACAGCTTGGACACCAGGTCGAGACGGTCGAACGTCACGTGTTCTCCTGCTTGGTCGGAGGTTCCGTATCCCGGCGGGACGTCGGTCCGCGGGTCGAGCGCGTGCGACATGGCTGTGGGCGGCGGGCCCGGGGTGCGACGCCAAGTGCCTCAGGGGCGGCCGGCGGCCGGTCTTCGGCGGTTCACCCCTTGACCGCGCCGGTGGTCAGGCCGGCGGCGATGCGCCGTTGGACGAGGGCGAAGAAGACCGCCACCGGGAGCGCGGTGAGGGTGGCGCCGGCCATCAGGCCCCCGTAGTCGGTGCCGAAGCTGGTCTGGAAGGACATCAGCCAGATACTGAGGGTCTGTTTGTCGTTGCTGGACAGCAGGACATAGGCCAGGACGTACTCGTTCCACGCCTGGACCAGCGCGTAGATGGAGGTCGCCACCAGCCCGGGCGCGAGCAGCGGCAGCACGACCCGGCGGAAGGCGCCCAGGCGGGTGCAGCCGTCGGTCATCGCGGCCTCCTCCAACTCGGCCGGGACGGCGGCGATGAAGCCGCGCAGCAGCCAGACCGTGAACGGCAGCGTGAAGACGAGGTAGGTGAGGATCACGCCGGCCAGGCTGTCGGTGAGTCCGGCGTCGCTGAGCAGCAGGTAGACGGGGATGATCAGGCCGGCGAGCGGGATCATCTGGACGCCGAGGATGACCAGGACCAGCGCCTTGCGGCCGGCGAAGGCGAAGCGGGCCAGGGCGAACGCCGCGAGGGTGCCGATGAGCAGGGAGATCAGCACGGTGCCGGCGCCGATCAGCACGCTGGCGCGGACGTTGGCCCAGAACGTGGGGGTGGCCAGGGCCCGGCGGAAGTGTTCGAGGGTGAGGTGGTCGGGCCAGAAGTGTGGTGGGTCGGCGTGGATTTCGGTGGCCGGGCGGAAGGCGGTGAGCAGCATCCAGTAGAGCGGGAAGGCCAGCAGCGCGCTGAGCGCGAGCCCGAGGGCGTTGGCGGCCGCGCGGCGGCGGCGCGGGGCCCTGGTGCCGGGGGCGGTGGTCATTCGGCCGCTCCCAGGTGGAGGAGTTGGCGGACGTAGACGACGGCGCCGACCAGCAGCATCAGGACGGTGAGGACGGCGATGGCGGCGCCGACGCTGTAGCGGTTGACGGCGAAGGACTCGATGAACGAGTAGACGCCCAACAGGTAGTAGTCCTTCTCGGGTTGGCCGCCGCGCATCAGCCAGATCTGGTTGAAGACCCCGAAGTCCCAGATGGCGCCGAGCGAGGTGACCAGGACCGCGGTCGGTTTGATCACCGGCCAGGTGACGTACCGGAAGAGCTGGCCGGGGCGGGCGCCGTCGACCAGCGCCGCCTCCTCCAGTTCGGCGGGGACCTGGCTGAGGGCGGCGTGCAGGGTGAGGGCGGCGAACGGGACGGCGCCCCACACCACCACGCCGGTGATCACCGCGAAGCCCTGCCAGGGGTCGTCGAACCAGTTGTGCTTGCTGAAGTCCAGCCCCGGCAGCAGGCTGAGCAACCAGTTGACGACGCCGTAGTCGGCGTCCGACAGCCAGCGGAAGATGGACGCGGCCACCATGACGGGCATGGCCCAGACGGCCACCAGGACTCCGGTCATCGTCGTCCGCACCCAGGGCGCCACCCGTCGCATCAGGAGCGCCACCAGCAGCGACAGCGCCATGGTGGCGGTCACGCAGGCGACGGTGAACAGGGCGGTGCGGCCGACGACGGTCCAGAAGAAGCCGTCGGTCAGGATCGAGCGGTAGTTGGCGAGCCCGGCCCAGGGGGGTGCGGCCCCGGAGAACAGTTCGCGGCGGGTCATGTCCCGGAAGGACAGCAGCACCAGGTCGACGAGCGGGTAGCCGAGGACCGCGGCCAGCGCCAGCACGGTCGGGGCGATCAGCAGGTAGGGCAGCGCCCGCCGCCGGAGAGTGTGCCGCGCGCGGGGTGCCCGGTCGGCCCGGCCGCGCCGCGGTGGGCGCGGATTCTGCACGGTCGGCACGGCGCTCAGTGCTCGTTGATCACGGCGTCGATGCGGCGGTCCGCGGCCCGCGCGGCGTCCGCCACCGACTGCTTCCCGGTGGCGATGTCCTGGAGCATCTCCGGAAGGACGTTGGACTTCTCAACGGCGGTCCAGCCGGGGGCGGTTGGGGTCACCCAGCCGCGTTCGGCGGCCCGGGCGGCCGGGCCGTTGATGCCGTCGGCGGCCACCTCGTGGAGCTGGGCGGTGTTGTTGGGCAGGGTGTCGGCGGCGATCAGGCGGCGCTGCGAGGTGCGGTCGGTGAAGAGCCTGATCCAGTCCTGGGCCAGGTCCTGGTTGCCGGACTTGGCGGGGATGGCCAGGGTGGAGCCGCCCAGGAACGGCGGCAACGGTTTGCCGGAGGGGCCGGGGAAGGCGAACGTGGCGAACTTCCCGTGCAGCGCGGGGTTTCCGCCCGACGTGCTGTCGGTGGCGGCCTTGGCCTCCCAGGTGTTGCCGTAGAACATGCCGACCTTGCCCTGGCCGACGACGGCCGGCTCGTCGCCGTTGTCCTTGGAGCGGTCGCCCGTGTAGTAGGCGTCGAGGAGGTTCTTCCACTGCGTCAGCCCGGCGAGGGAGCGGGGGGCGGAGAGCGCGCCGTGCCAGCGGCCGTCCTTGCGCACCGCGATGTCACCGCCGGCGTCCTTGACGAAGGCCATCGCCGCGTACCAGTAGCGGCCCGGCATGTAGAAGGCGGAGAAATTCTTGTCGGCGCTGCCGAATTTTGCCTTCAATTTGTCGAGGTCGGTGCGGAGTTCGGGATAACTGCGCGGCGGTTGGTGCACGCCGACCTGGGCCAGGAGGTCGGTGCGGTAGATTCCGACGCGGGCGCCCACGTAATAGGGCACGCAGTACGTTTTCCCGCCGTCCTGGCAGGCGTCGCGGAGCGCCGGGAGCCATTCCTTGGAATGGTCGAATTTCGCCGGATCCACGGCGCTGAAGGCCCCGTTGACGAGGTAATTGGTGGTCTCACTGTTGCCCATTTCCACCACATCGGGCACTTTCCGGCCGGCCAGCGCGGCGTCGATCTTCTGGTTCTTGGTCGTCCACTGCTGGTACTGCACGGTGACCTTGATCTTCGGATAGGTCTTCCGGAAGCGGGCGTTGACCTCGGACACCAGATCCGGCCAGCTCTCCTGGGCGTCCACGGTCAGCCAGACCGTCAACTCGCCCGTCCGCTTCGCGGCCGCGACCGGCGTACCGCCGCCGCAGCCGGTCACCGCGCCGAGCACGGCTATCGCCCCCAGGCCCGCCGTTATCCGGGAGATGCGTTCGGCCATGATCTCCTCCGTCGGGTTGTCGGAACCGGCTGTATCTACCCCGGGTACCTCGGCTTTCACCCCGAGGGCCCTTTCCGGCCAGAAAATCCGGCGGCCGGAAGTGAGCCATGACGGAATCCGCGAACAACCACCCGGCAGGCCGGACCATATGCCGATCTTGAGTTGGCATCGGTAAAGCCGCCGGCGGTTTGACGCAAAAGACGCGCTGCGCCAATGATCGGCTCTTGACGGTGCCGCCCCCGCTGCCTCAGTTTTGCTCGGGTGTCTCCCACGTCCCCTATCGAAGGGTTTGCACGTGACTGAGTACGGCACGACGACCGCAGATCAGGCCACCCGCCCGGTGAAGGTCAACTCCTGGAACGGCTGGGATCCGCTGCGGCACGTCGTCGTCGGACGCGCCGACAACGCGGTGGTGCAGGCTCCCGAGCCCGCGATCCGGCGGGACTTCCCCGAGGACGGCTTCCCGCTCGGCACCTACGGCCCGATGCCGGCCGACATGACCGCCGAGGCCAACGAGCAACTCGACGACTTCGCCGAGCTGTTGCGGCGCCGCGGCATCCGCGTGGACCGGCCCACCCCCGTCGACTTCGACCAGCGCGTGAGCACCCCGGACTGGACGCAGGAGACCATGTCCGGCTGTATGCCGCCCCGGGACCTGCTGCTGACCGTCGGCAACGAGATCCTCGAAGCCACCATGTCCTACCGCAGCCGCTGGTTCGAGTACCTCTGCTACCGGCCGCTCCTCCAGGAGCTCTTCCGCGCCGACCCGCGGATGCGCTGGGAGGCCGCCCCCAAGCCCCGGCTGACCGACGCCTCCTACCACGCCGGGTTCTGGGACACCTACAACACCCTGCCCACCGAGGTGCAGTTGGCCCGGGTGCGCGACTACGACCTGGTACTGACCGAGGAGGAGCCGCTGTTCGACGCGGCCGACATCGCGCGCTTCGGCAAGGACCTCTTCGTCCAACTGTCGTTCGTCACCAACCGCAGCGGCTACCAGTGGCTCCGGCGCCACTTCCCCGACCACCGGGTGCACGCGGTGACCTCCACCAACACCCACCCGCTGCACATCGACGCCACCTGGGTGCCGCTCCGTCCCGGACTGGTGCTGCACTGCGGCGAGCGGCTCGCGGACCCCGAGCTGATGGAGTTCTTCCGGCGCAACGACTGGGAGATCATCGAGGCGGTGCAGCCGGCCAGTTGGGACCACCCGCCGAAGCTGTCGTTCTGCAGCCCGTGGCTGGCCGGCAACATGCTCAACCTCGACCAGAACACCCTGTGCATCGAGGAGAAGGAGGTCGCGCTCGCCGACCAACTGGCCGGCTACGGCTTCGAGATCGTGCCGGTGCCGTTCCGCGCGGTGGGCCCGTTCGGCGGCGGACTGCACTGCGCCACCGTCGACATCGAACGGGACGGGAAGCTGGAGGACTACTTCCCGCACCGCTACGGACGGTACTGAGGCCCGGTGCCGGCCCCAACTCCCGCCGGCCGGAGCGCCGTCCGGGGCGTGATCCTCGACTTCTACGGGACGCTGGTGCGGCTGGTGGAGCCGCTGCCGCCCAGTCACCGGTCGCTGTTCCTGAGGCGGGGCCTGGCCGAGGCCGCGGACAGGTGGGGCGACCAGTGGGCCGTCGGCCCCCGGGAGGGCGAGGAGCACGCCGCCCACTCCGTCAGCCAACAGACCTACCATGACTGGGAGTTGGACCGACTGCGGCGCCGGGCGCTGTCCTGCGGCGTCCCTGCTTCCGAGGCCGGCCCGCTCGCCGTCGAACTGGACCGGGCGATGAAGGACCTGCGCCTGGCGCCGTTCGGCGACGTCCCGGCGGCGCTGGCCGGGCTGCGCGCCCGGGGCCTGACGGTGGCGGTCTGTTCCAACTGGTACTGGGACCTGGAGGGCGCGCTCGCGGACGTCGGACTGGCCGGGCTGGTCGATGTCGTGGTCACCTCGGCCCGGGCCGGCGCCCGCAAACCGCACCCGCTGATCTACCGGACGGTGCTGGAGCGCTGCGGGCTCCGCCCCGAACAGGCCCTGTTCGTCGGCGACATGTGGGAACCGGACGTGGCGGGGCCGTTGGCCCTCGGAATGCGCGCGGTGCACCTGTGGCGGCCGGACCGGGCCGTGGTGGGCACGGCCCCGCCGTTGCCTGACGGGGCCGCGCGCATCCCCTCACTGGCCGCGCTCAGCGCTCTGCTGTGACGGGGGTGACGGGACCGGGCGCGGAGAGCCGGTCCAGGACGTTGCGGGTGACGCGGACGACGCCGGCGTCCAGTTCCCGGCCGCAGACCACCGGCCAGTCGGTGGTCCCGGCCGTGAAGACCGTGCCACCGGCGGTGTAGAGCCCCATGGTTGCCGCGCGCGGGCTGGTGATCGCCGCTTCGCGCGCCGGGCAGTTCCAGTGCCCCCATTTCAGGTGGTGGAAGTCATCGTGCACCGGATCGAGGAGGTAGAGCCCCAGGATGAGGAAGGACTCCGGTGTGCCGTCCACACCGGTGGCGTGCGCCACGCCGGCCGCGTCCCGGGCGAAGGCCGCGCCATCGCACTCGTAGCCGATCAGCGGTGTGCCGGCCCCCAGGGCGTCGGCCGGCCCGCCGTCGGCGCCGTCGCGCAGCCCGGTGCCCTCGTACACCCAGTGGTCGGCGTGCTGGACGCGGTAGCCCTCGCGCGGGCGGTCGCCGGGCCAATCCCCCGGCCACATCCCGCCGTTGCGGAAGCTGACGCCGGTGAGGGCGTTCTCGGGCTCGCCGACGCCGTCGGGCGGCGCGGGCCACCACTGGTCGGTCGCCGGGAGGTGCGGGTACTCCGCACCGACATGGTGGTCGGTGTCGGAGACGAACGCGGTGTTGCCGTCCACCGGGTGGATGCGCCACCAGCAGGTGTTGGCGCTGAGGAACGCCACGTTGCCGCCGCCGGCGACGAACCCCGCGACGTGGTCGCGCATCGCCGCGCTCCAGTATTCGTCGTGCCCGACGCTGAGCAACAGCCGGTAGGGGGCGAGCAGTTCGGGGTCCTCATGGAGGTCGAGGTCGGTGCAGTAGTCGACGTGGTAACCGCTGCGTTCCAGCCAGGCGATGAACGGGGCGTCCCAGTAGGCAAGGTCGATGACGCCGCCGGGGCGGTGCAGGCTGAGGCGGTGGCCGCGCGGTTCCTGGGGACCGGCCGGTTGGTAGACGGGGTTGTCGTAGAGGCTGCCGGCCCGTTGGGCGTCGGCCCGGTCGGCGCGGTTGTAGGCGTGCCGGGTGTAGGTCGACTTCTTGTAGAGGATGCGGGCCCCGGTCGCGCCGGGCCGGGCCGGACGGACGACGAAGAACTCCCGCTCGAAACCCTCGATTTCACCGTCGTCCAGCATGGGGACGTGTTGACCGTCGCCCTCGATGAAATGGGCGAGGTAGATTCCCGGCGGCCAGTCGCCGGGGACGGTGTGGTGGTGGGGCGGCCAATTCCAGTCCACGGCCGGGGAGGCATGGTCCGGGACGCCGTCCGGGTGGGGTGGCGCGGCGGCCCATTTCCCCGGATACGGCCCGGACTCCGCCATGAACGACAGCTCCCGCCCCAAACGGTAGTAACGGACCCGGAATTCCGCGGCGTCCGTCGACACATGAAAGGTCAGGCGTCGACCGGCCGGCACGCTCTCACGATCCAGATATCCCTCGATCACCGCGCCAGGCTAGGCGGGCGCACGAGGGCCCGACAACCGAACTTCCGGCCAAGGAACAAGGAACCAAGTGACAAATGAAGCAAGGAAGCAAGGAGGCTAGGAGGCAAGGAGTCGAGCAGCGAAGTATCCGGGGAACCACGTAACCACGTAGCCACGTTGCCGCTCGCCGCGTGGCCAAGGAAGCGAGGAATGAAATGGACAGGGAATTCCGGGTGCGCGAACTCATGCTGGGCGTCGAGGGATTGGCGCTGCTGCGCCATGCGCTGGACGCCGACGAGAATTTCCTCAAGGCCCGCTTGGAGGAGATCACGGCCCTGGTGACCGGCGAGGGGATGGCGCTGCCGGACGGCGGGACGCCGGTCGGCGAGCTGGACGCGGCGGCCGGCTACGCCTCCTGGGCGGCCCGCTACGACTCGCTGCCCAGCGCGTACATCGAGGTCGAAGAGCCGGTCGTGCACGGGCTGTTGGACCGCGGCCCGGTGGGCACCGCGCTGGACGTGGCCTGCGGTACCGGGCGGCAGAGCGCCGCGCTGGCCGCCCGCGGATACCACACCATAGGCGTCGACCAGTCGTCGGAAATGCTGGCCCGGGCCGCCGACAAGGTGCCCGGCGCGGAATTTAGGCGCGGTCGCCTGGAAAGCCTCCCGCTCGACGACGGAAGCGTCGATCTGGCGCTCTGCTCGCTGGCCCTGACGCATCTTCCGGACGTCTCCCGCGGGATTGCCGAACTGGCCCGGGTGGTACGCCCGGGCGGCCGGATCATCGTCTCCGACCTGCATCCGTTCGTCGTCGCCCTCCAGGGGCAGTGCGTGTTCGTCGACGGCAGCGAACGGCTGGCGTTCGTCCGCAACCACGTCCATCTGCCCGGCAGTTATCTCGACGGCTTCCGTTCCGCCGGACTGACCGTGCGGGAATGCCGCGAACCGGTCTTCAACGGCCGGTTGGCACCGGGGGGTTATGAGGAGGCCATCGCGGACGCCGCCCGGGCCGCCTGGGACGGAATGCCGTTGGTGGTCGTCTGGGACGTCGAGAAGCCCGCCGGAACCGTCCGGGAGGTCACCGCATGAGCCTTCGGTTCGTGCACCATTCCGAGCGCCCGGAATTGTGGGACCGGATCACCCGGGAATTCGCCGGGGTGGTCCCCGAATACAACCTGCACGGTGACATCAACGCCGGTTTCTGGCAGCGGCTGTTCAGCGACTTCCCCGACCACCAGTTCCTGCTCCACGACACCGCCACGGACACCGTCCTGGGCACCGGCCGCACGCTGCCCCGCACCTGGGACGGCACCCCCGAGGGGCTGGGCACCGGCCTCGACGCCTCCATCGAGGCGGCCTTTTGCGACCTCGACGCCGGGGCCGCGCCCGACGCGCTGTGTGCCCTGGGCATCGAGATCGCCCCGGCCCACCAGGGCCGCGGGCACTCCGCCCGGCTCCTGGCGCACATGGCCGACATGGCCCGCGCGGCCGGCCTGTCCCATGTGATCGTCCCGGTCCGCCCCACCTGGAAGGACCGCTACCCGCTCGTCCCCATCGACCGCTACGCCACCTGGGTCCGCGACGACGGCGCCCCGTTCGACCCGTGGATCCGCGCCCAGGTGCGCCAGGGCGGCACCGTCGCCGCGGCGGTGACCGAGTCGTCCCGCATCACCGGCACCCTCGCCGAGTGGGAGGCGTGGACCGGGATGTCCTTCCCCGACGACGGCCGCTATGTCTTCCCCGGCGGCCTCGCCCCGCTCGACATCGACCACGCCCGCGACCGCGGCGCGTACTGGGAACCCTGCGTCTGGATCACCCACGACGTCCGGACCAACCCACCAGCATCGACCGGGGCTTAGGCCCAGTCGTCAAACTCCCGCCTGCCGTCCGACGGATCGTGACCGGGCTCCTAGTGCCTACCCGACCCTGACCCATCGGACAAGTCCTAGCGCGACCCGGCCCGGGACCTCCGCGCCGGGCCGAGCAGGAGGTCGCCCCGGCGCACCGCGCTGTCGGCGTACGCGGTCAGCAGCGCGGTGTGTTCCGGGGTCACCTCGGGCCGGCGTTCGGGCGGGAGTCCGGCCGGGCCGACCGTGGACAGCGCGGCGGCCCGGACCCGGGCCGCGGCCGCGCCGGCCGGCCCGGAACCCGGCGGCGGTGCCTGGTGCCGGCGGGCGGCCTCCTTCGCCTGGCGGCCCAACAGCAGGCAGTGGATCCACAGTTCGTCCGCGAAGGCGGCACCGAACAGCCGGCCCACCTCCGCCGCGGCGTCCTCGGGGCGGTGCCGCCGCGCCACGTCCCGCACCTGGCCCTCGGTCAGGTCGGTGTCCGGCAGCGCCTCGGTCCACCGCAGGTGCCGGCGCGGATCGGCGTCGCGCTCGTGCCCCACCGGCCGCAGATACCCCTCGCCGTACCGCATGTACGGCAACCAGCCCCACTCCTCCAGCACCCAGCCGCGCTCCAGCAGCGGGCGCGCGTCCGCGACCCCGACCGGGCACACCGCGAGCCGAATCCCCTGCGCGGCATGGCCGTTGATGCTGCTCGTCCCGATGTGCTCCACCACGCTCGGCACCGCCAGCAGCGCGGAGCGCCCGGTGGTGCGCAGGAACGCGGCCATCACCTCGTCGTCGTGGCGCTCGCCGGTGTCCGCGGCGAACGAGCGGAACGCGTCCGCCGTGCCCACCGGCAGACAGATGGCCAGCGTCGGCGCGAACTCCTCCGGGACCGCGCGCACCCAGCCGGCGCCGGCCAGCGCCGCCAGGCGGGCCGCGGCGCCGTTCCGGGCGTGCCAGTTGGTGTAGAAGATCAGCGCCTCGTCCGGGAACCGCGCCACCGATCCGGCCACCAGCGCCAGCAGTTCCGGCGGCCCGGCCACGTCGTCCTGGACGACCAGATGGTGGTCGGCGCCCGCCGCCCGGGCCGCCCAGGCCACCAGCGCGGTACGCAGCGCCGACGGCGGCCCGTCCGGGTCCGGGTCGCGCGCCAGCCCGTCAAGGCCCAACCGGGCGGCCAGTGCCGCCGCTTGGGCCTCGCGCACCGGGTGCGTCATCACGGCCGAACTCAGGGACGTGGTGCTCACCGGGCCACCCACTCCTCATGTCGCGCGGTCATCGCCGTCGGGCCGCCTCATCGTGGCAGATCGCCGCGGTCCGCCCGGCCCGCCGGCGGAGAGTGGCCGAATTCATGCGCTCGCGGCGGGAGTTCACCCACCAGCCAGCGCGAGGCCGGGGAGCAGCAGCAGGCCGCCGCACTCGCACCGGACGTCCGCGACCCGTAGGTGCGCCGGGTTCCACACCCCGCGGGCCCGCAGTTCCGCGACCGCCAGCGCCGCGGCCGCGGTCGCGCCGTCGGCGCCGAGGTCGTGGAAGTCCCGCTGCCACCAGCCCCGCAGCGGCCCCCGCCACCCCCTGGCCCGCAGCTCCGGCTCCGGGGTGCCCCCGGGGACGCCCCGGTCGTCCACCAGCAGCAGCACGCCCTCGTCGGCCGAGCACAGCACCGACAGGGTGGCCGGGGGCCGGTCGCCCCTCTCACGGGGGACGAGGGCGAAGCCCGCCTGGTCCGCGCCGATCTGACCCGGCAGTTGCTCCCACCAGGCGCGCAACAGCGCCGTCAGGGACCCCTCCAACCACCGCCAGTCCCCGGCCACCGGTCCCGAGGGGAAGTGCAGTGGCGGGGTGCCGGTGCCGCGGTAGAGCTGCCAGAGGTACGGCAGTTGACGGTGGTAGGCGGTGGCGTCGGTGCGTCCGGCCGGCCGGAAGTGCGCCGCCTCGGCCGCCTCCAGCTCCGCAGTGGGCCGTACCGCGAGGCGCAGCCCCTCGGCGTCGCCGTCCAGCAGCACCGTGTGGCGCTCGTCGCGCCAGCGGACGACCGGCCCGGCGGCGGCCCCGCCGTACAGCGTCGGCGGCCCGATCCGCCCGGTCGCCGCCGCCAGGACCTCGCGCAGCGCCACCGTGCGCGCGCCGACCGAACGGTCCTCGCCATAGGCGCGCACGGTGCGGGGCGGGTGCCGGAGGTCGTGTGCGGACGGCCGCGCGAAGAGCCGCTCGGCCAGGTCCGCCACGCCCTCACTCGCCCACGATGCAGGCATATGTCAACTTTGCTCCGGTTCGCGGGGACGGCAAGGCGGGTGGCCGGGCAGCGCCCTTCGACGGTGCGGACGCCGGTCGCGTCGCCGATAGCCCTAGGGGGTATGGTCGGGTCGCGAGGAGGCGCCGGAGTTCCGCGCCGACCTGCACGGAAGGGAGGGGATCGGGGTGAGCATGCCGTTGCCGCAGGGGACGCGGGGCGGGACGCGACGCCGCGCCGCGCGACCGCGTCGGTCCCCGTCCGGCCGCCGCCGACCTGCGGTCCTGCTCGCCCTCCTGTGGCTGGTCGTCGCCGTGGTCTCGCACCACAGCCTGCCCGGCACCACGCCACAGATGGCATCGTCGATGTCCCATCCCGCGGCCATGTCCCATCCCTCGGCCATGGCACAGGCCGCGGCGCAGCCGATGGCCGCCGCGCCCCGGCTCGATCGCGCCGATCCCGGACCCGACCACGCGCACTCCGGCCATCCCCGGATCAGCCACGCCGAGTCCGAGCACGCCGACCACGGCGGCGCCCACTGCTCGTCCTACGACGTCCGGTCCGAACAGTTCCTCCCCCCGCCACCGCTCCTCGGCCACACCCGCGCGCCCGAGTGCGCGACCACCGCGCCGCGCGGGCCCCACCAGACCAGCGGGCTCTCCCCGCCCGACCCGGCCACCCTCTCCGTCCTGCGCATATAGGCCGTCGGCCCTCCCCCACGGCCAACTCCCCCACGGTGCCTGGGCGTCGCGCCCTCTCGCGCGCGCACGCCGCACCGCGCACCCCTGCGTAAGGACACCTCCAGATGAATACGCTCAACCGACGCTCCGTCCTGCTGGCCGGACTGGGCGCGGCAGGCGCCGGCCTGCTCGCGGCCTGCTCCGACGCCCCCCGGGCCGCCGGCCCCACCCTGCTCAGCCCGTCCGCGCCGGCGGTGGCCACGGCCGAGGAGAAGCGCCGGCGCGCCGGCGGCAAGGAACGCCGGGTCCGCCTCACCGCGACCGCCGGCACCGTGGACCTCGGCGCCGACAAGACGGTCCGGACCTGGAGCTTCGATGGACAACTGCCCGGCAAGGAGATCCGCCTGACCGCCGGCGACACCCTGGTCGCCGACCTCGCCAACCACCTGCCGACGAGCACCTCGGTCCACTGGCACGGCCTCGCCCTGCGCAACGACATGGACGGCGTGCCGCCGGTCACCCAACGCGCCGTGGCCCCCGGCGGCTCCTTCAGCTACCGGTTCCTCACCGACACCCCGGGCACCTACTGGTTCCACCCGCACGTCGGCGTCCAGTTGGACCGCGGTCTGTACGGCCCGTTGATCGTCGAGGACCCGCACGAGCCGCTGGGCTACGACGACGAGTGGGTCGTGGTGCTCGACGACTGGCTGGACGGCGTCACCGGCACCCCGGACCAGGCACTCGCCACCCTGCGCCGCGGCATGGGCGGCTCCCCGTCCCACGGCGACAAGGGCCACGACGCCAAGGACCACGGCGGCGGGGACAACAAGGGCGCGCACGGCGGCATGGACGGCATGTCTGGAATGTCCGGCATGGGCGGCGACATGGACATGGGCGACAAGGGCTCGGGGATGGACGGCATGTCCGGCATGGACATGGACGACCCGTTCATGCTCATGGGGGCGACCAGTAAGCTGCTGGGCGGCGACGCCGGCGATGTGAAGTACCCGCACTACCTGGTCAACGGGCGGGTCCCGGCCGCGCCGGCCACGTACCGCGGCAAGCCCGGCCGGAAACTGCGGCTGCGGATCATCAACGCCGGTGGCGACACCGCGTTCCGGGTCGCGCTCGGCGGCCACCGACTGACGGTCACCCACACCGACGGCTACCCGGTCGAACACCAGCCGGCCGACGCCCTGTTGCTCGGCCCGGGCGAGCGCTACGACGCTGTGGTCACGCTGGACGACGGCGTCTTCCCGCTCGTCGCGGTGGCCGAGGGCAAGGGCGCGGCCGGCCTGGCCCTGGTGCGCACCGGCTCCGGCGACGCCCCGTCCGCCGACGTCCGCCCCAAGGAGCTCAACGGCCGGATACCGACCGCGGCTTCGCTGCGCGCGGCCGACGAGGTCCGGCTCAAGCCCCGCACGCCCGACGTCACCCACCGCATCGAGCTGACCGGCTCGATGGCGAAGTACGACTGGGCGCTCAACGGCCGGCCGTTCGACATGAACCACGCGGACGCCCACCCCTACGCGGTGGAGTCCGGCCAGCGGGTCCGCCTCCAGTACCGCAACACCACCGATATGTGGCACCCCATGCACGTGCACGGGCACACCCCCCAACTCGGCGCGTCCGGCCCGCGGAAGGACACGGTGATCGTCCTCCCCGGCGCCACGGTCACCTGCGACTTCGACGCGGACAACCCGGGCCGGTGGCTGCTGCACTGCCACAACGCGTACCACGGTGAGAGCGGCATGATGGGGCTGGTCGGCTACCGCGGCTGACCCGACGGGCGGTACGGGGAGCCGTGCCGCCCCACCCCGGGTCCGGCCCCTCGGGGCCGCGGGTCAGCCGGCGTGCAGCGCCGCGCGCAGCGACCGTCCGGCATCGGTGGTGCCGCACCAGGCCACGAAGCCGTCGGGGCGCACCAGCACGGCGTCGCCGTCCAGGCCGAGTTGGCGGGCGGGCGCGTCGTCGAGTTGCCGGACGTGCGGGGTCGGGCCCGGGCCCGCGGCCGCCAGCGTCCGCCACCGCGCACCCTCGGCCGCGGTGAACAGCGTCCACCGCGAGCCGATCAGGTCGAGCGTGGAACGACGGGCGCCGTCGGGGGAGTTCAGCCAGCGGTGCGGGAAGCGGTGGCCGAGCCGGACGGCGTCGTCCAACGGGTCGGGCAGCCGCTCCTCGGTGGCGTGCGGCGGATAGCCGTAGCACAGCATGCCGCGCAGATAGTCGACGGCGAGCCGGTCGTAGAGGTCGTTGGGGTCGCCGGACAGGGACTGGTAGCCCTGGTGCAGGCCGCGGGAGACGGCCAGGGATGCCCGGGCGGCGGCCCGGCGTTCGGGCTCGTAGGTGTCCAGGAGCGTCGGTGCGCACCTCCCGTGCAGGACGTCGGCCAGCTTCCAGGCGAGGTTGTGGCCGTCCTGGATGCCGGTGTTCATGCCCAGGCCGCCGGCCGAGCTCTGGACGTGGGCGGCGTCGCCGGCGAGGAAGACCCGGCCGCGGCGGAAGGCGGCGGCGAGTCCGGTGGCGGCCTCCCAGGCGTGCACGGCGTGGAGTTGGATCGGGATCGTCGGGTCGCCGATGGCGGCGCGCAGCAGCCCGAGGGTGGCGTCGGGCGTCAACTCGGCCGGCCCGTCGGCGGGTTTGCCGGGGTAGTCCATGAGGTGCGAGGACCACTGGTCGCGGCCGTTCTTCGACATCAGGGTGGCGCGCACGGCGTCGTTGCGGACGAAGCACAGATGGGTGCCCCACTGGGCCATCGCGGTCCCCAGGTCGGCCCGGAAGAAGGCGGTGTTGAGGTGGGCGATGGGTGCCCGGTCGGGCATCTCGATGCCCAGCAGTCGGCGCACCTCGCTCTTCGCTCCGTCGGCACCGATGAGATAGCTCGCGGTGATCTCCCGCTCCTCGCCGGTCTCGACGTCGACGAGCCGCGCGCGCACCCGATCGCGCTGGGCGGTCAGGCCGACCAGCCGCACGCCGAAGCCAACCCGGCCGCCCCGCCTGGTCAGTTCCGCCCGGGCCAGCCGCTGCACCTGATCGTGCGTCAGCACGCGGCGCACCGGAACCGGCGTGCAGCGCGCCAACCAGGCGGCGTACCGCGGCGGCAGTCCCCCGTGGTGCCTGGTGGCGCCCAGCCCGCTGTCCTTGAACACCCATTGCACCGGCTCGCCCCCGTCCCACCCCGCGCGCTCCGTCGCGGGCCCCAGGCCCACCGATCGGAACAGCTCCAGGGTGCGCAGACTGGTACTCGCCCGCGGCACCGTCGCCATGGGGTACCGCTTGTCGATGACCAGCGCCTCAACTCCCCAGTGGGCGAGGAACATTCCCGTCGACAGTCCCACCGGCCCGGCCCCCACCACCAACACCGGCACGTCCGGGCCCTCGCGGTCGGGGCGCTTCCCCCGCTCCCCCACCGCGCCGGGCATCCCCCACACCACTCGTTCCGCACCTCGTGCACCCATGACAGGCTCCCTCCGCGACTCCACGGCTCCGCGACTCCGCGACTCCTTGACGATCGGTAGCCACCACGCTCCCCGCTCAAGTCGACTTGAGCGCAACATGAGTTCATGACAGACGCGCTCTACTCGATCAGTCAGGCCGCCCGTTGCTTCGGCCTACCGGTGTCCACGTTGCGCTACTACGACGAGTTGGGGGTGCTGCCGGCGGCCGGGCGGCGGGGGAACGTGCGGTACTACGGCCGCGGGGAGCTGCGCCGGCTCGCCCTCGTCCTACGGCTGCACCACCGGGGCCTGGTGAGCCTGGCCGACACCGCGGTGCTGGTCAGCGACGCGCCGGCCGATGACCAGCCCTCGGGGCGCGAGGTGTTGACCGCCTCGATCGCGGCGATCAAGGACCGGATCGCGCATCTTCAGGCTGCCCAGGGCCTGTTGGAGCACCTGCTGACCTGCCCGAAGGCCGATCCGGTCCGGGAGTGCGCCCCGCTGCGGGCGGAGCTCGACCGGGACGTGGCGGAGGGGTTGGCGGGGCTCAGCGCGCCCGACGGCTGCCCGTCCCGCCGTGCGGCGCCTGCCGTTCGCGCTCGGCGACCGCCGCGGTGAACGTCGACCAGTCGGCGCCGGCCAGCGGGGCGAGGACGGCGCGCCAGCCGTCGGCGGCGGCCGGGCCGGCCTGTTGGAGGGCGGAGTGGAACAGGTCGCGCTGCCGGGCGTGCAGGGTGCGTTCGAGGGCGGCGCCGCGGTCGGTGAGGTGGAGTTCCTTGCGGCGGCGGTCGCCTGCGCCGGGGGCGACGCGGACCAGGTCCTCGGCGATCAGCCGGCGGAGCGGGGCGTTGATGGCCTGCTTGGTGAGGTCGAGGGTGTCGCAGAGTTCGCCGACACTCATGCCGGGTGCGTAGGCGAGGAAGGTGAGGATGCGGTGGTGGGCGCGGCCCATGCCGTGCTCGGCGAGGGCCTCGTCGGCGGCGCCGGTGAAGGCGCGGTAGGCGAAGTAGAAGAGCGTGAAGTCGCGGTCGTAGACGTCCGGGCGAGAAGGGTCAAGCATGTTGACATATTACCCGGCGCCCCGCTACGCTCACCATTAAGGTCAAGGACCTTGACCTATTTTTGAGTCGTATTGCGGCCGGGCCCCGATCGGCGCTCCCGGCACATCGCTGAACGCAAGAAAGGCCGGTGACCGCGGTGTCGGACATCACCGTTGGCGCATACCTCCTCCGCCGTCTGCGCGAGCTGGACATCGAGCACGTCTTCGGCGTGCCGGGCGACTACAACCTCGGCTTCCTGGACCTGGTCGTCGACTTCCCCGGGCTGGAGTGGATCGGCACCTGCAACGAACTCGACGCCGGCTACGCGGCCGACGGCTACGGCCGGCTCCGCGGCGCGGCCGCCGTGGTGACCACCTTCGGCGTCGGCGAGCTCTCTGCCGTCAACGCGATAGCGGGCTCCTACGCCGAGTCCGTCCCGGTCCTGGCGATCACGGGGATGCCCGCGACCGCGGTGGCGGCGGCCGGCACGCCCGTGCACCACACCCTCATGGACGGCGAGTACGACCACTTCGGCCGGATGTTCGCGGAGGTCACCGTGGCCCGCGCCACGCTCACCGCCCAGAACGCCCCCGCCGAGATCGACCGGGTGCTGACCGCCCTGCGCCGGCACCGCAAGCCCGTCCACCTCAACCTCCCCACCGACGTGGTGCTGGCCAAGGTCCCCGAGCCCGCCGCGCCGCTGCCCGCCGCCGACGCCCCGACCGACCCCGCGCTGCTCGCCGCCTTCCGCGCCGCCGCCGCGCGCCTGCTCGACGACGCCCGCACCGTGACGGTGCTCGCGGGCCACGAGGCGGACCGGCACGGGCTGCGCGCGCCGCTCGCCGACCTGCTGGCGGCCGCCCCGGTGCGCGCCGCCGTCTACTCCACCGGCAAGGGCCTGGTGGACGAGGGCGCGCCGGGCTTCGCGGGCGTCTACACCGGCGAGTTCAGCGCCAAGCCGGCGCGGGTGGCGGTGGAGGACGCCGACTGTCTGGTCCTGGCCGGCGCCCCCGTCACCGACACCGTGACCGGCGGATTCAGCCACCGCTTCCCCGCCGGCCGCACCATCGAGCTGCGCCCCGGCCGGGCCACCGTCGGCGGCGCGGAGTTCGCCGGCGTGACGATGACCGACGCCCTCGCGGCCCTCGCCGAACTGGTCAGCGGCCTGGGCCTGCCCGAGCCCGCGGGCTACGGCGAGTCCCCCGTGCCCGCGGCGCGGCCGGACCGCGGCGCGCTGGACGGCCCGCTCACCCAGGACGCGCTCTGGGCCGCCGTGGGCGACTTCCTGCCGGCCGGCGACGTGCTCGTGGCCGAGCAGGGCACCGCGTTCTTCGGCGCCCAGGAGCTCCCGCTGCCGCGCGACGCCCGCTTCGTCGGCCAGCCGATGTGGGGCTCGATCGGCTACACCCTCCCGGCCACTCTCGGCACTCAACTCGCCGCCCCCGACCGGCGGTCGGTCCTCGTCATCGGCGACGGCTCGCTCCAACTGACCGCCCAGGAGCTGGGCTCGATGGCCCGCTACGGCCTGGCGCCGGTGGTCGTCGTCCTCAACAACGACGGCTACACCGTCGAGCGCGCCATCCACGGCGCCACCGCCCCGTACAACGACATCGCCGCGTGGAACTACACCGCGCTGCCGGCCGCGTTCGGCGCCGGTGACCACTGCGTCACCCGGCGGGTGACGACCGTCGCGGAGCTGCTCGACGCGTTCCGGCTGGCCGCCGCCACTCCGGACCGGATGGTGCTGATCGAGGCCGTGCTACCGCGCGACGACGCCCCCGAGCTGCTCACCGCCCTGGCCGGCCGCTTCGCGGCGCAGAACGACTACGGGGAGTGAGACGGGGGCAGGGGTAGGGGGCCGGTACCGGCCCCCGCCCGCCGGGCTGCGGGCCCGTCGCCCGCCAACTCGCCGCCCGGCAACCACTGTCAGTGGCCGGTGCTAGCGTGCCTCACAGGTCGACGATCGCCAGATCGCCAGGAGGAGAGATGTCCGACGCCACCGGCTCCCCGCCCCAAGCACCGCACCCCTTCGGGGAGTTCTCGCCGACCACCCTCGCGGACGTGCTGGGCCGCGCGCAGGTGATGGACATCGGCATCCGCCCCCTGTGGCCGTCGATACCGCGGGTCGCCGGGCCCGCGTTCACGGTGCACTGCCCGCCCGGTGACAACCTCATGCTGCACGCCGCGATCCACCGCGCGGCACCGGGCTCGGTGCTCGTCGTCGACTCGGGCGACCTCAACTACGCGCTGGCCGGCGGCAATGTCTGCGCCGTCGCCCAACGCCGGGGCATCGCCGGCTTCGTGGCCGACGGGCTGATCCGCGACCTGGCCGAGGTCCGCGCGAGCGGCTTCCCGGTCTTCGCCCGCGGGGTCATCCCCATACCCGGGAGCAAGAAGGCCGTTGCGCCGCTCAACGTCCCGGTGCAGTGCGGCGGCGTGACGGTCTCCGCAGGGGACGTGGTGGTCGCGGACGAGGAGGGCGTCGTCGTGGTGCCCGGGGACCGGCGGGACGAGGTGTTGGCCGCGGCCCGTGCGAAACAAGCCAAGGAGGACCGCGAGTCGCTCGATGACTGGGCGACGGCGCACCGCGCCCGCATCGACGCGGCCCTGCGTGCGGGCGGTTACGAGGGGTGAGCGGGCGAGCCGCGGGGGCGTCGCGCGACCGCGGGTCGGGCCGACCCCAACGCCCGTGGCGCGACCAGGTCTTGCCGGGCGCCACGCTCTGCGACATTCTCGAATCCCCGTTGGTGACGGGGGCGGTCCTGCCTCCTGGACACCGCCGCCGACCGAGCACACGGTTACCGCCGCGGAGCCCGGGCCGGCGCGTCCAGAAGCCCTAGGCCGGAAGGCCGACACGAAGATCCGTTCATGGGCGGTGCCTGCGGTGGGACGGCGCGGCAAGAGTGGGTGGGGCATCCGTCCGACCCACTGACCGAACTGCCCGGAGGCTGACGGTGGACACCCAGAACCCGATCGACCACCCCGACCTGTCCGACGCCGCGGCCCATGCGGCGGCGGCCCACCTGATCGAACAGTCGCTGGGGCACCTGTACTCCGCGGCGTTGCGGACGGCCGTCCTCCATCACCTGGCCGACCATGTGGCGGGCGGCCCCCGCACCGCCAGCGAACTCGCCCGCCGCACCGGCACCGACGCCGGCGCCCTTAGGCGCACGCTGCGTTACCTCGCCACCCGCGGGGTCTTCCGCGAGGACGACAACGGGGCCTTCCACCTCACGCCGGCCGGGCAGTTCCTGCGCACCGGGGTGCCCGGCTCGCTGCGGGACGCGGTGCTGATGCTCACCGACGACATCTTCGTCCGCTCCTCGGGGGCGCTCGACGAAACCGTGCGGACCGGTGCTCCCGCCTTCCCGAAGGTCTTCGGCGCCCCGTTCTTCGAGTACCTCCGGGGCGACGACGCGACCCGGGAGCTCTTCGACACCGGCATGGCCGCGTTCTCCGAGCCGCTCGACGACCTGGTGGCGGGCGCCTACCCGTTCCCGGAGCACGGCATCGTGGTCGACGTCGGCGGCGGGCGGGGCGGGCTGCTGCGGCAGGTCCTGCTGCGGCACCCGGGCCTGTCCGGGGTGCTGTTCGACCAGGCCCCCGCGCTGCGCGAACACGTCCTGGAGGGCGTGGAGTTGGCCGGGCGGTGGCGCGCCGAACCGGGGGACTTCTTCACGGCCGTGCCGGACGGCGGCGACGTCTACGTGCTCAAGCATGTGCTGCACGACTGGGACGACGGGGCGGCGGTGCGCATCCTGAGCGCCTGCCGGCGCGGCCTGGCCCCCGAGGGGAAGGTCCTGGTCGTCGACTCGGTGCCGGAGCCGGGCAACGACCCGCACCCGGGCAAGACCCTGGACGTGGCGATGATGACGCTGGTGACGGGCAGGGCGCGCGGGCCGAAGGACCTGGACGTCCTCTTCGCCCGGGCCGGTCTGCGCCGCTCCCGGATGCTGCCGACGCCCACCTTCGCCTCGATAGTGGAGGCGGTAGCGGCCTAACTACCGCCCGCCCCACACCCGTTCAGCCCCGCCACGGGTGCCGCCGACGACGACGGCGGTGGCACCGACCGCGGTGACATCGGACCGACCTCCCCGGGACCCGCCGGAACCGGCACCTCTGCCTCCGGTGCGTCCGCCCCCGGTACCCCGGCCTGCGCGGCGACCGCCCCCGGACCACCCGTAACCCCGACGCCCGCATCCCCGGCGCCCTCCTCCCCAACACCCGCCTCCGGAACGTCCACTTCCGGGGCCGCCGGCAGGGAGACGACCATGGTGAGCCCGCCGCCGGGGGTCTCCTCCGGGGTCAGCGTGCCGCCCATCGCCTCCGTGAGGCCGCGGGAGAGCGCCAGGCCGAGCCCGAGGCCGGTGGTGTTGTCGGTGTCGCCGAGCCGCTGGAACGGCTCGAACGCCCGCTCCCGGTCGGGGAGTTGGATACCGGGCCCGCGGTCGATGATGCGCAGCTCGACGCGGCCGGCGAGCGCGCTGGCGCCGATCGTGACCGGCCGGCCGGCGGGCGAGTGCCGGACCGCGTTGGACACCAGGTTGGCGATGACCCGCTCCAACAGGGGCGGGTCCGCGAGCACATCGGGGGCGTGCTCCAGCCCGTGGGACACCACCCGCCCGGGCGCCTGCGGCGGCGATCCCGGCAGGGTGTCCAGCGCGACCGGCAACACCTCGGTGAACGCGACGGGTTCCAGGTGCAGGGTCAGCGCCCCGGCCTGGAGTCTGCTGAGGTCCAGCAGGTTGTCGACCAGGCGGCTGAGCTTGGCGAGGGATTCCTCGGCGGTGGCGAGGAGTTCCTCCCGGTCCTCGGGCGAGAAGTCCACCTCGCTGCTGCGCAACGAGCTGATTGCCGCCCAGCTTCCGGCCAGCGGCGTGCGCAGGTCGTGGCCGACCGCGGCGAGCAGCGCGGTGCGCATCCGGTTGGCCGCCTTGACCGGTTCGACCTCGGCGGCGGCCTCGGCGAGCCGGGCGCGCTCGACGGCCGCGGTCAGATGCGCGGCGAAGGCGGTGAGCACCCGGTGTTCGGAGGCCGGCAGACGGCGCCCGACCAGCACCAGCGCGCTGTCGTCCCCTATGGGGACCTCGGTCCGGTGGTCCACACCCGGATCGCCGGCGGCACCCACCGCATGCACCACCGCACCGACGCCCTCGACGCCCCCGCCGTCCCCGACTGCCGCCGGCCGCCACGGCTCCGACGCGTCGGCGCGCGGCCGCAGTTCGATGCGGTCCATGCCGAAGGTCTCGCGGGTGCGCTCCAACAGCTCGGGCACCGCCCGGTCCCCGCGCAGGATGCCACCGGCCAACGAGGTCAGCGTCTCGGCCTCCGCGGTCGCCCGGGCCGCCCGCCGCCCCAGGCGCAGCGAACGGTCCACGATCGCGGCGACGGTCACCGCGACGGTGGTGAACGCGGCCTGCGCGACCACGATGTTGGCCTCGGCGAAGGTGAACTCCCCGACCGGCGGGATGAAGTAGTAGTTCAACAGCAGCGACGTCGTCACCGAGGCGAGCAGCGCGGAGACCACCCCGCCGATGCAGGCCACGCCCAGCACCGTCAGCAGGAACAGCAGCGCCTCGCTGGTGAGGTTGAGCGACAGCGGCGCCGAGACGCCGCGCAGCACCAGGGTCAGCAGGAGGGGCAGCACGAGTCCGGCGATCGGGCCGGCCACCCGGCGGGTGCGCGGCAGGCCGCTGCCGGGGATGACCCAGGTGCGGCCGTGGCCGACGTACTCGTGGCTGACGGTGTGCACGTCGATGTCCCCGGACCGTTCGACGACGGTCTCCCCCACGCCGCGCGGGGCCAACAACCGCCGCAGCCGGCCCCGTCGGCTGGCGCCGACGACGAGTTGGGTGGCGTTCTGGGCGCCGGCAAAGTCCAGCAGCGCGGCCGGGACGTCGTCGCCGACCACCGCGTGGTAGGTGCCGCCCAGGCTCTCGGTGAGCCGCCGTTGGCCGGCCAGCGCGGCGGGCGAGGCGCCGGCCAGGCCGTCGCTGCGGGTGATGTGGACGGCCAGCAGGTCGCCGGCGGAGCGGTTCACGATCCGGGCGGCGCGGCGGATCAGGGTGGTGCCCTCCGGCCCGCCGGTGAGCGCCACCACCACCCGCTCGCGGGTCTCCCACACCGGCCCGATCCGGTGCTCGTTGCGGTACTTGCGCAGCGCCTCGTCCACCCGGCCCGCGACCCACAAGAGCGCCAACTCGCGCAGCGCGCTGAGGTTTCCCGGCCGGAAGTAGTGCGACAGCGCGGCGTCGACCTTCTCCGGCGGATAGATGTTGCCGTGCGCCATCCGGCGCCGCAGGCCCTCGGCCGGCAGGTCGACCAGCTCGATCTGGTCGGCGCGGCGCACCACTTCGTCGGGCACGGTCTCGTACTGCGGCACCCCGGTGATCTTCTCCACGACGTCGGTGAGCGACTCCAGGTGTTGGATGTTGAGGGTGGCCACCACGTCGATGCCGGCGTCGAGCAGCTCCTCGATGTCCTGCCAGCGCTTGGTGTTCCGGCAGCCGGGCGGGTTGGTGTGGGCCAGTTCGTCGATCAGCACCACCTCGGGGTGCCGCTTGAGCACCTGGTCCAGGTCGAGTTCGGCGAACTCCACGCCGCGGTGCCGGCGGACGGTCCGCGGCAACAGGGTCAGCCCCTGGAGCATCGCCTCGGTGGCGGGCCGGCCGTGGCACTCGGCGAAGGCCACCACCACGTCCGTGCCGCGCGCCGTCCGTCGACGCCCCTCGTCCAACATCCGGTAGGTCTTGCCCACCCCGGGGGCGGCCCCGAGAAAGACCTTCAGCCGACCGGGACACCGCCGCCCCGGCCCCGCGGTCCCCTCGCTGCCCCACTTCATGACGCACTCCCTTCCGGTACGACAGCGCGCCGGGCGGCGTCGCGGGAAGTGCCTCCCCGCGGTCTGTCACCGGCCGGCGCGCGGACCTCGTCGTTCGAGTCCTGCGAGCATCGTCACCGGCCGCCCGTGCGAACCGCGGCGCGCGGCACGGACGTTGACGCAACTCTGACCCGACGGGGCGGCGGAAGATCGGGGCGGCGGGCGATACTCGATGGATGACCTCCCTTTACCGCAGCGCATCGGGCCGGGAGCGCGTCCGGCGCTGGTGCCTGGACCAACTGGATGCCTGGCCGGTGCCGCACGAGCGGGCGACCGTCACCGCCCAGGGAGCCCTCACCCACGTCGTCACGGCCGGCTCCGGCGCCCCGACGGTGGTGTGCGTGCCGGGTACCAACTTCTGCGCCGCCGCGAGCCTGCCGCTGGCCACGGCCCTGGTAGCGGCGGGCCACACGGTCGCCCTCCTCGACGTCCCGGGGCAGCCCGGCCTGAGTACGGGCGAACGGCAGCTCGCCGGCGGCCGGTTGGCGTGGTACGGCGCCTGGCTGGACGAGGCGCTCGACGAGCTCGCCGCCGGGCCGGTGACGGTGCTGGGCCACTCCTTCGGCGCCGCCATCGCACTGTCCGCCGCCTCCTGGTCCGTCGACCAGCTCGTGCTGCTCTCCCCCGGCGGGCTGACCCGACTGCGCCTGACGCCGGGCGTGTTGGCCGCATCCGCCGCCTGGTTCCTCCGCCCCGGGCCCAGGCACAGCGACCGGCTGCTGCGCGCCATGCACGCGCCGGGCCACCGCCCGCGCCCGGAACTGGTGGAGTGGATGACCCTGGTCGCCCGCCACACTCGTTCCTCCGGCGCGCCGGGCCTGGCCACCCTGCCCGCGCGCCCGGTACCCCGCCGGGTCGTCACCGGTGCGCACGACACCTTCCTCCCGCCGCGCCGCCTCGGACCGGCGGTGCGCGTCGCCCTCGACACGGACCTGGAGGTCCTTCCGGACGCCGGCCACCTCCTGCTGGACGAGCAACCCGCCTACGCCGCCTCGCTGGTGGACGAGCCGGTCGGGGGGTGAACCGGTTGGTGGGTGAACCGGTCGGTGGACGAGTGCCTGCCTGTGCTGCCTGTGCTGCCTGTGCTGTCTGTGGTGGGGGCGGGCCGCGGGTGCCTGGTTGCGTGGGACCGCGCCCGCCGACTACGGGACGGCGCGGATTGGCCGGTCGAAGCCGAGGCAGAGCGGCCGGTCAGCCTCGCGCACCGGGTTCCGCCCCTACGGACGCCGGCGCGCACCGGTAGAGCCGGTACGCCTGCCCCGTAACGGGGGTGCAATGCCCGCGCACCCAGGGGCCGATGGCGCGGCCCGGTGCGGTCGCCGGGCCGCCGAGGACGACGTACCGGAGCTGCCCGGTGGCGACGAGGTGCCGGAAGCCGGTGGCGGTGGGCGTGGGCGCGGTGCCGGTGAAGCCGCCCATGGGGAGCACCGGGGCGCCGGCGTGGAGGATGTACGGGGAGGCGGTGCGCCAACTGGTCGTGGCGAACAGGAAGGTGGCGCCGTCCCGGTGGGCGCGGGCGTAGTCGAGGAGCCGCCGTTGGGCGGGGCTGAGCGCCGTCCCGTCGTAGGCCCGGTCGGCGGCTTGGTGGCCCTTGTGGTCCTTGTGGCCGCCCTTGGCCGGCGGCTTCGGGGGGTGGGCCACGGCGCGGTGCCGGTTGACCACGGGCCCGGTGGAGCCCATGCCGGAGTGACCGTAGGCGGGGTCGAGGACCGACGAGGCCCAGGCGGCGGACGGCAGCAGCATGGCCACCAGCCCGGCGCCGAGACCGACAAGTGCCGTCCGCCGCCGGGCCGTTCGACCACCGGGGCCGGGCCCGGAGCCGGCAACAGGCCCGGAGCCGGTCGCCACCCCGGAACCAGCGGCCGGTCCACCCGCAGCAGCCTTTCGCGGACGGGCGGCCGAGCGCCCCCGCGCCAACAGCGCCAGCGCGACCAGCGCCAGGGCGAGTGCCGTCGGCGCCAGCCACGGCAGGAAGTCGGGGAACAGCTCCGCTATCGCCGCCGACCAGGCCACCGTGCCCAGCACGGCGGTAGGCAATGCCCAGGCCCGCGACCGGCCGCCGCGCAGCCAGCCGCGCCAGAACTGCACCGTCCCGGCGCCGAAGAGCGCCGCCAACGGGACGGCCAGCACGCCCAGGTAGTAGGTATGGCCGCCGATCGCCCCGGCGCTGAACACCAGGAAGTACGTGACCAGCCACACCCCCCACAGCACGAAGCCGGCCCGCAGCGGATCCGTCCGCGGCCGGCCGCGCCGCCACACCAGCCCGCACACGGTGGCGAGCGCCGCGGTCGGGTAGAGCCAGCCGATCTGCGAGACGATCGACGGGGCGAACATCTTGATCCACTGCGCGGCGGTCGGCCGGGCGTGGCCGGTCGGTGGCGCCGGGGCGGTGCCGGCCATGGTCGACACCGCGACGCTCCCGGTGTCCGCCGCGTTGACGTGGAGGTTGGAGAAGCGGTTGACGAAGTTGTAGCCGACGACCTGGCTGACCGCGGAGTTGTTGGTCGTCCCGTCGACGAACGGGCGGTCCTGGGCGGGGGTGAAGGTCACCAGCAACACCCACGACGCGGACACCGCCAGGCACAGCGCGCCCGCGGCGGACAGGTGCGCCAGCCGCCGCCGGAGCGTGGCCGGCGCGGACAGCAGGTAGAGCAGGCCGAGCGCCGGCAGCACCCCCCACGCCTCCAACATCTTCGCCTGGAAGCCCAGGCCGACCCAGGCACCGGCCGCCAGCAGCGGACGCAGCCGCGCCTCGCGGGCCGCGCGCAGTGCGGCCTCGGCGGCCAGCAGGACGCAGAGGGTGAACGCCGGGTCCTCGACCTCGGTGCGGAACAGGCCGGCGACCGCCGGGGTGAGCGCGAAGGCCCCGGCCGCCAACAGCGCCGCGTTCTCGCCCGCCCAGCGCCGCACCGCGCGGTACAGGACCGCGACGCTGAGCACGCCCTCGATCACCTGCGGCAGGGTCAGCGCCCACGGATGGAAGCCGAAGATCCGCACGGAGAGCGCCTGCGGCCACAGGAAGCCCGGCAGCTTGTCGATGGTGATGGAGTTGCCGGGGTCGAAGGAGCCGAAGAGGAACCCCCACCAACTCTCCGACATGCTGCGCGCGGTCTCGGAGTAGAACGCGTGGAACGCGCTGTGGTGGATGTCCCAGGCGAACAGCACCGCGGCCACCACGAGGATCGCCAGCAGCACCGGCCTGGCGTGCGCCGGCCGCGGCTTGGGGGCCGGCCGCGCCGCCCTGGCTCGCGCCAGCAGTCGGCCGGCGCCCGCGGGCCCGGTCGGCGTGGCTATCGCCGGGGGTGCGCTCCTCGCTGAGGTGGTGCTGGCCATGGACGGTCCTCCCTGGTGGAACTCACCGGTCGATGTGCCAGATGACCGTCCGGCCGCCCCGGCTCCGCCCGCCGCCGACTGTTCAACGGACGTTCAGCTCGCGGGCCGCCCGTTCAACTCGTCAGCCCACGGTTCACCTGGCGGCCCCGCGGACCCCGCACCCCAACTCCCGCATCTCAACTCCCGTACCTCGACTCCCGTACCTCGACTCCCCCAGCAAGACAAAACATCCCTTACTACACCTCCCTCCCCTTCCACTACATTCCCCCCATGACCAACGAACCCCTGCGCTTCCCCGACCTCGCCGCCCGTCCCCACCAGCTCTCCGTGGACCGCCTGATGAGCGCCCCGCCCGCCGCGCTGTACCGGGCCTGGACCGAACGGTTCGACGAGTGGTTCGCCGCCCCCGGCTCGGTGTTGATGGCGGGCCGGGTGAACACCCCGTTCTTCTTCGAGACCGAACACGAGGGGAACCGCCACCCGCACTACGGCCGCTTCCTGCGACTCGATCCGGACCGGCTGGTGCAGCTCACCTGGGTCACGGGCGACGGCGGTACGCAGGGCGCGGAGACCGTGGTCACCGTCGAGCTCGCCGCCGAGGGCACCGGGACCCGGCTGCGGCTCTCGCACGCCGGTTTCGCCGACGAGGCAGCGCGCGACCGGCACCAACAGGCGTGGCCGTACGTCCTGGAGCAGCTCGACCGGCGCACCGCGCCCTGATCCGGCCCGGGTCCGTCGATCGACTCGATGGCCGAAATCGTTCGCGCACCACACCAGTTGACGCCAAGTCAAGCTCCAGGACGCCAAAATGAGGATCCGAAGACGGATCCGACGTTTTGACTCGCGAACGAAGGGCAGGCGCGCCTTACCGGACCATGATCCAAATTATGGGAGGGCAGTCATGACGACGGCAGTTACCACGCACCCCGGAACGCGACACGGCCAGGGCCACCTCCAGGGCCACCGGACCGTCCGCTCCGGCACCGGCGGACTGCCGCACGTCCCGGAGGCGTCCAAGATCGCACCGAAGGACGCCAAGGCGCTGTCGCGGCCGTTCTTCGCGCGGATGGCGGAGCTGGAGGAGGGCACCCACGAGTACCAGTACGTGCGCAACACCCTCGTCGAGATGAACCTCTCCCTGGTCCGGTACTCCGCCGCGCGGTTCCGCAACCGCGGCGGGGACCCCGGGGAGATGGAGGACATCGTCCAGGTCGGCACCATCGGGCTGATCAAGGCGATCGACCGCTTCGACCCGTCCCGCGAGGTCGAGTTCACCACCTTCGCGGTGCCGTACATCGTGGGCGAGATCAAGCGGTTCTTCCGGGACGCCACGTGGGCGGTCCATGTGCCGCGCCGTTTACAGGAGTTGCGGATCGAGATCGCGCAGGCCAAGGAGCGGCTGTTCGCCCGCCTCGACCGCGACCCCACCGTCGCCGAGCTCGCCGCCCACCTCGGGCGCTCCGAGGAGGAGGTGATCGACGGCCTGATCGCCGGCAACGGCTACACCGCGGGCTCGTTGGACCAGCCCACCGACCCGGCCGAGGACGAGGCGACCCACTCCCTCGCCGACGCCCTGGGCGACGAGGACCCGCGGCTCCAACTCGCCGAGGATCTCCATGCGTTGACGCCCCTGGTGCAGAAGCTGGACCGCCGCGACCGTCGGATCCTGGCCCTGCGGTTCGTCCAGGAGAAGACCCAGTCGGAGATCGGCCGGGAGCTGGGCGTTTCCCAGATGCACGTCTCCCGCCTGCTCACCCGCATCCTGACCAAACTGCGGACGGGGCTGGTCGAACAACCCTGACGCCGCCCGTCAGGCCCGGCCGCGGGCCCGCTTGAACCGGGCCAGTCCGTCGGCGAGTTGGACCACGGGCGCGGGGTAGTCATAGCCGGCGCGCTCGTCGTCCGGCAGTCGCCACGGCTCGTGGACGGCGGGCCCGGCGAGCCCGGCGAGCTCGGGCACCCAGCGGCGGACGTACGCGCCGTCCGGGTCGTACCGCTTGGCCTGGAGGAGCGGGTTGAGCACCCGGTTGGGGCGGGTGTCGGTGCCGGTGCCGGCCACCCACTGCCAGTTGAGCTGGTTGTTGGCAAGGTCACCGTCCACCAGCAGGTCCAGGAAGTGCTGGGCGCCCACCCGCCAGTCCACGTAGAGGGTCTTGGTGAGGAAGCTGGCGGTGAGCAGCCGGCCGCGGTTGTGCATCCAGCCCTCGTACCGCAGTTGGCGCATGGCCGCGTCGACCACCGGGTAACCGGTGCGGCCCGCCTTCCAGTCGGCGATGTCGTCGGCGGCCGATTCCGCGGTGCGCCATTGGTCGTGCCGCGTGCGGTAGTCGGCGGTGGACGCCTCGGGCCGGGCGGCCAGGACCTGGTGATGGAAGTCCCGCCAGGCGAGTTGCCGGACGAACGCCTCGGCGCCGGGGCCGCCGCGCTCGCGCGCCCGGTGGACCAGTTCGACGGGCGAGAGGGTGCCGAAGTGCAGGTGCGGGGAGAGCCGGGAGGTGGCGTCGCCGGCGAGGTCGTCGTGGCGGTCGGCATAGTCCGCCGCCCCACCGCGCAGCCAGGCGGTCAGCCGCTTCCGGCCCGTCGCCTCGCCGCCCGCCGCGAGCCCCGCCGAGGCCCCGGGCACCCCTCGGGACGTCGGAATGTCCCGGGAGCCGAGGTGCGCGGGGACCGGAACGTCGCGGGGCGCCGCCAGGACGTCGCGCAGCCGCTGCCGAGACCAGTGCCGGAAGTAGGGCGTGAAGACCGCGAAGTGGTCCGAGGCCGCCGGGGTGAGCGCACCGGGCGGTACCGCGGTGAGCACCGCGTCGTGGACGAGAAGCCGGCGTCCCTCGGCCGTCAGCGCGCGGCGTAGCCGCTCCTCGCGGCGCGCGGCGTAGCCACTGACGCCGGCCGCCAGATGCACCTCGACGGCGCCCGTCTCGGTAGCGACCCGGCACACCTGGTCGACGACGTCCCCGGCCCGGACCACCAGACGGCCGCCGCGGTCGCGCAGCCCGGCGTCGAGCTGCGTCAGGCAATCGGCGAGGAACGCCCGCCGGTTGGGCGCGGCGAACCCGGCCGCGGCGATGCCCTCGTCGAGGACGAACAGCGGGACCACCGCGTCGGCGGAGCGCAGCGCCGCGCGCAACGGTGGATGGTCGTGCAGCCGCAGGTCGGAGGTGTAGAGGACGACGGCGACGGTCATGCGTCAACTCCCTTGCTCAGGAGCGGCGTCGCTCCGCACGCCGCCGGGCCCCCGCGCCCATCACATCTGCTCCGCGGGCCCGTTCAGCCGCACCACGCCGCCGGCCTCCCTCAAGCCCCCCTCGGACTTCACACAAAGTGTGTGATGTTCTAGGGTGAGCGCACTGTGCGACGGTCGCCGGGAGAGGGAGAGGGGGTGCGCCCGCGATGAGCGCGAGCCGTGGTTCCGAGGCCGAGGTGGAGGAGCGTCGGCAGGCGGTGCTGCGCCTGGTGGCGCGGGAGGGCGAGATCCGCATCGCCGCGCTCGCCGAGCGGATGCGGGTCAGCGTGATGACCATGCACCGCGACCTGGACAGCCTCCACCGGCGGCAACTGCTGCGGAAGGGCCGGGGGGTGGCCACCGCCTTCCCCGACGTCACCATGGAGAGCGCGCTGCGCTTCCGGGAGCACGCCAACGCCGACATCAAGGACGCGCTGGCGGGCGCCCTGGTGGCCGAGGTGTCGCCGGGCGACACGGTGTTGCTCGACTGCGGCTCCACGCTCTTCCCGCTGGCCCGCCGGCTCGCCGCCGTCGACGGGGTCCGGGTGATCACCAACTCGCTGCGGATCACCGCCCTGTTGGCCGGCACCCCGGTCGAGGTCACGGTGCTCGGCGACCGCTACTACGAGGACTTCGCGTCCTGCGCCGGCCCGCAGGCCCGGCGCCAGCTGACGGAGCTGCGCGCCGACGTCGCCTTCGTCACCGCCACGTCGATCCGCCACGGCCGACTGTTCCACCCGGTGCGCGCCTACGCCGAGTCCAAGCACGCCTACCTTGCGGCCGCCGACCGGGCCGTACTCGCCGTCGACCACAGCAAGTTCGGCCGCACCGCGACCCACCCGTACGGCGATGCCGGCGGCTACGACCTGATGGTCACCGACGCCGCGACCCCGCCGGACGAGCTCCGGGCCGTCCAAGACCTCGGCGTAGAGGTCCGCACGGTGACCCCCGCTCCCCGCGCCTGAGCCCGGCACCGCCCACGGCCCAGCCCCAGGCCCCACCCTCCCCGAGAAAGGCCCCTGCCATGCGCGCCGTCGTCATCCACACCCCCGGGCACTACGAGGTCACCACCGTCCCCGACCCGACGCCGGGCCCGGGCGAGGTCGTCGTCGCGCCCGTCGCGGTCGGGATCTGCGGGACCGATGTGCACATCGTCGAGGGGGAGTTCGCGCCCACGCCGTATCCGATCGTGCCCGGCCATGAGTTCACCGGTGAGGTCGTGGCGCTGGGGGCGGGGGTGACCGGAGTGCGGACCGGGGAGCGGGTGGCCGTCGACCCGTCGCTGTTCTGCGGCGCCTGTCACTACTGTGCCAACGGCCGCGGCAACCTGTGCGAGAACTGGGGCGCGATCGGCGACACCGTGGACGGCGCGATGGCCGAGTACGTCAAGGTCCCGGCCGCCAACTGCTACCGGCTGCCGGAGGCGGTCGGCCTCGCGCAGGGCACCCTGATCGAGCCGCTGTCCTGCGCGGTGCGCGGCTTCGACGTGCTGCCGCGCCGGCTCGGCGACCACTACCTCATCTACGGGGCCGGCACCATGGGCCTGATGATGCTCCAACTCGCCCGGGCCGCCGGCGCGGCGTCCCTCTCCGTCGTCGACCTCAACACCGACCGGCTGCGGATCGCCGAGCGGCTGGGCGCGGACGCCACCGCGGTCGGCGCCGCGGAACTGGACCGTCCGCAGGGCTGGGAGACCGTCATCGACTGCACCGGCGTCATCCCGGTCATCGAGGACGGGCTGGGCCGGGTCCGACGCGGCGGGACGTTCCAGCAGTTCGGCGTCGCGCCGTCCGCCGCCACCGCGTCCTTCTCGCCGTTCCGCGTCTACAACGACGAGATCACCATCGTCGGGTCGATGGCCGTGCTGCACAGCTTCGGGCGGGCCGTGGACCTGATGGCGAAGGGGGTCATCGACGCCGACACGATGCTCACCCACAGCTATGACCTGGCCGAGTTCGGCACCGCACTGGAGACGTTCCGCAGCGGCGCCGGGCGCAAGATCCAGCTGCGACCGCAGCGCTGAACCCCCCTCCCTCCTCGTCCCGTTGCCCGGAGGCGCCACCGTCATGCCCACCGTTGCCGGGGTGGACTCCTCCACCCAGTCCTGCAAGGTCGTCGTCTGCGACGCCGATACCGGGACGGTCCTCCACCGGGGGCGCGCCGCCCACCCCGAGGGCACCGAGGTCCCGCCCGAGGCATGGTGGCGGGCGCTACTGGCCGCGGGCGGGGGCCTGTTGGAGCAGGTGGACGCGGTCGCGGTGGCGGGCCAGCAGCACGGACTGGTGGCCCTGGGCGAGGACGGCCGGCCGGTGCGGGACGCGCTGCTGTGGAACGACACCCGCTCGGCGCGGGCGGCCGCGGACCTCGTTACGGAGCTCGGCGGGCCGCGGGCGTGGGCCGCGGCGGTCGGCACCGTGCCGGTCGCCGCGCTGACGGTCGCCAAGCTGCGCTGGCTGGCCGAGCACGAACCGCGGCAAGCGGACCGCACCGCACGGGTGTTGCTGCCGCACGACTGGCTGACCTGGCGGCTGTGCGGCGGGCCCGGCAGCGGCGCCGAACCGGTCACCGACCGCGGCGACGCCTCCGGCACCGGCTACTGGTCCCCCGCCGACGGCGCCTACCGGCACGACCTGCTCGCCCTCGCCCTCGGCGGCCGCACCCCCCAACTCCCGCGCGTCCTGGGTCCGTACGGGGCGGCCGGCCGCACCGCGCACGGCGCCCTGGTGGCGGCCGGGACCGGCGACAACATGGGAGCCGCGCTGGGCCTGGGCCTCGGGCCGGGCGACGTGGTGATCTCCCTGGGCACCAGCGGCACCGCGTTCGCCCGCTCCGAACGTCCCACCGCCGACCCCACCGGTGCCGTCGCCGGTTACGCGGACGCCACCGGCCGCTTCCTGCCCCTGGTGTGCACCCTCAACGCCGCCCGGGTGCTGGGCTCCACCGCCAGGATGCTCGGCGTCGGCCTCGACGACCTGGACCAGCTGGCCCGCAGCGCCGAGCCGGGCTCCGGCGGGCTGGTGCTGCTCCCCTACTTCGGCGGCGAGCGCACCCCCAACCTGCCCGAGGCGGCCGGGAGTCTGCAGGGGCTCAGGCACGACAACGCGACGCCGCCGAACCTCGCCCGCGCGGCCGTCGAGGGGATGCTGGGCAACATGGCGGAGGCGCTGGACCGGCTGCGCGCCCAGGGCGTCGAGGCCCGCCGGGTCCTGATCATCGGCGGGGCGGCCCGGTCGCCGGTGGTCGGCGAGATCGCCGCCGGGATCTTCGGCGTGCCAGTGACCGTGCCCGAACCCGAGGAGTACGTGGCCCTCGGCGCCGCCCGCCAGGCCGCCTGGGCGCTGGCCGGCACCCCCGAACCGCCGCCCTGGCCGCGCGCCTTCGCCCACGAGGTGCCCGCCCCGGTCGACGCCGCCCCGGGACGCCGGATCCGCGAGGCGTACGCGGCGGCCCGGGCGGCGATGTACTGAGCGGAGCAGCGGTGCGCAGGGCACGTCATGCAACGGGCGCGGCCCCTGTCCGGTAGCGCTCCGTCAGGACGGCGACCGCGTCGGCGACGGCCCGGCGCAGCGCGGGCGGGCCGAGCACCTCCGCCTCCGCGCCCAGCCTGAGCAGATCGCCGACGGCCACTTCGGGCCCCTCGACGGGGAGTTCCACCAGGGTCCAGCCGTCCGCGGCCGGCTCCCCGGCCTCCTCCAGGGCGCGCCGGCCGGCGGCGCCGAAGTACATCGGCAGCAGCCGCCGCGCCCGCGGCGAGATCCGCAGCCGCGCCACGTCCTGGTGCAGCGCGGCCTCCAGGCGGCGGGCGGACTGGGCCCAGTAGGCGGCCAGATCGAAGCCGGTCGGCCGCGCGAACGTCTCGTCCGTGACCTGCACCGCCAGGAACCGCGCGATCCGGTACGTCCGCACCGCCTCGTCCACGAGGGCCACCAGGTACCAGATGCCGCCCTTGAGGACGATGCCGAGCGGGCGCAGCTCCCGGTGGACCTCGCCGCGCCAGCGGCGGTAATGGGTGCGCAGCACCCGCTGCTCCCACACCGCCCGGGCGATCGGCGCCAGATGGGCCACCGGGTCGGCGTCCCGGAACCAGGCTGGCGCGTCGAGGTGGAAGCGGCCCTGGATCCGGCGGGTCCGCTCGGCGAGTGCGGCCGGGAGCGCCGCCTGGACCTTCAACTGGGCGGTCGCCAGCACCGCGTCGAGCCCCAGGTCGGCGGCCGGCCCGGGCGCCCCGGCGAGGAACAGCGCGCCGGCCTCGGCGTCGGTGAGCCCGGTCAGGCGGGTGCGGTAGCCGTCCATCAGGCGGTAGCCGCCGTCGGGGCCGCGGTCGGTGCGGACCGGGACGCCGGCCGCGCCGAGCGCCTCGACGTCCCGGTAGACGGTGCGGATGGACACCTCCAGTTCCGCGGCGAGTTGGGCGGCGGTCAGCCGTCCGCGGTTCTGGAGCAGCAGGAGCAGGGCGAGGAGCCGGTCGGCGCGCATCGGGCGATTGTCTCGCGTACCTGACAGGAGGTGTCAGGTACGGCCGACAGGCTGCCGGTATCCCGCACGCGAAACCGCCGTGCGGCCCGACGAGAGGACAGCCCGCCATGCCCGCGCAGACCACCGGCCGCATCAGCTACGCCAACTGGGAGGAGCACCCGGTCGGTTCGGCGGGGCCCGGCCCGCGCCTCGCCCATGCCGCCGTCACCAACGACTTCGCCGGCGGCATCGAGGCCGCCGGCACGACCTGCGAGTACAGCATCGTCTACACCTCGGACAAGACCGGCACGTTCACCGGCCTGGAGCTGCTGACCGGCCGGCTCGACGGGCGGGAGGGCAGCTTCGTCCTGGAGGAGCGCGGCGAGTTCGCCGCGGACGGCACGGTGCGCTGCACCTTCGAGGTCGTACCGGGCTCGGCCACCGGGGAGTTGGCCGGGTTGAGCGGATCGGGGAGCTTCGTCTACGCGCCCGGCGAGCCGTCGTTCCCGTACGACTTCGCCTACGTGTTGGGGTGAGCCCCGGTGACGGGCGGGCCGGCAGGAGCGCTCCCGCCGGCCCGCCCGTCCCCGTCAACCGCGGCCCAGCAGCTCCGCGATGCGGAGGAAGCCGTCCCCGCCGTGGCCCAGGCCGATGGCGCGGCGGGCCAGCCCCTCGGCGGACCGCAACACCCCGGTGTCGATGCCGTGCGCCTCGGACGCCCGGACGATGTGGGCCATCGCCGAGGCCGCCGAGGTCAGCGGGTTGCCCTCGCCGGAGTAGGTGCCACGGTCCACCTCCTGTGCGGTCTCGGCGAAGAGCGGCGGGAGGATCGCGCCGATGCCCTGGGCGAACGGCGCCAACTCCCCTGCGGTGATGCCCTCGGCCCGGGCCAGCGCCACGGCGTGCGCGTAGCCGGCCATCGCGGTCCAGAAGATGTCCAGCAGCGCGATGTCGTGGGCCGCGGCCCGGCCGATGTCCTCGCCGAGGTGGGTGTGGGTGCCGCCGAGCGCGTCCAGCACCGGTCGGTGCTCCTCGTAGAGCGCGAGGGGGCCGCTGTGCAGGAAGACCGCGTCCGGGGTGCCGATGGTGGTGGTCGGGGTCATGATCGCGCCGTCGAGGTAGCGGATGCCGTGGTCGGCGGCCCACTCGCCGGTGGCCCGGGCCTCGTCGGGGGTGCCGGCGGTCAGCACGACGACGGTGCGGCCCTTGAGCGCGTCGGCGACCTCGGGGCGGTGCAAAATGGCGGTCACCGCCGCGTAGTTGACCACGCAGACCACCGTCAGCTCGCTGGCGGCGACCGCCTCCGGTGCGGTCGGGGCACTGAGTGCGCCCCGCTCGACGAGGGCGGCGTCCCGGCCCGGCGTCCGGTTCCAGACCGTGGTGTGCAGCCCGGCGGCGAGGAACGTCTCGGCGAGCGTGCGGCCCATCGGCCCGAGGCCGAGCACGGTGACGGAGCGCGGGGCGGCGGGCGTGGCGGAGGTTGCGGGGGTCGTGGTGGTGGACATGTGGTTGATCTACTCCTTGAGGATCCGGAATCCGTCGGAATCCGGAAATACCGAGCTGATGAAGGTGATTGGTAAGAGAAGAAGGACGTAAAAAACGGAACGACGGCGAGTGGAAGGAACGGGGCGACGATGACGCGCGGCCGAGCCAGGGATCTGAACGTGTGTGGAACGACCGCGGCAATCGCGGTGATCGACGGCAAGTGGAAGACGCCGCTGCTGTGGCTGCTGGAGCCCGGACCGACCCGGCCCAGCGCGCTGCTCCGGCAGCTGCCCGGGCTCAGCGAGAAGGTGCTGACTCAGGCGCTCCGCGAGATGGCGGAGGACGGTTTGGTGCACCGTGAGGTGCACGACTCGCTGCCGCTGAAGACCGAGTACTCCCTGACCGCCTTCGGGCGCGACCTCGCCGCGGCCCTGGCGCCCCTCGATGCCTGGGGGCACCGCCGCCTGGAGCGGCTCGCCGAGGCGCAGAGAGCCTCCTGACGCGGCATCATCCCTGCTCACCCTCCGTTCCCGCCGCGCCGGCGGCCCCGATGGCCGCCGGTGATCAGCTTCTCCCGGTGGTGGGCCGCTGGCCAAGTACCCACAAAAAAGTGGGTATCGCGCGGCCCACCACCGCCCGTCCGGTCAGGGATAGGCGACCACGGTCGAGGGGGTGGTCGAGGTGCCCGAGGTCGGGGCGCCGGTGTCGTTGATGACGCGTTCGAACTGGCCCTTGCCGCCGAGCGAGACGACCAGCACGTCGTGGAACTTCACCCCGGGGGCTTTGGGGGCGGCGAAGCCGTGGTGTTGGACGATGCGGGGGTCGACGGTGTAGTTGCAGTAGCTGCCCAGTCCCCACGCCTCGTGGCTGGTGACGGAGTCGGCGACCTTGTAGGCGGCGTAGCCCTTGACGTTGCCGTCCTGGACGGCCGCCTGGTTGGGGGCGTCGTACGCCTTCTCGTTCTGGAGGAAGACGGTGCGGCCCCGTTGGCCGTACCACTGCACGTCGTACTTGTTGAAGTGCTCCACGAACAGGCCGGTGGCCAGGACGTCGTCGCCGTTGACGCGGATGCCGTAGTCGGCGCGGTTGGTCTCCCAGCCCACCCCGTCGCCATGGTCGGCGCGCCAGACCCAGGTGTGGTCGACGAGGGTGTGCCGGCTGTTGATCACCATGCTGGTGGTGGCCTTGCCGGGGCCCGCGCCGCCGATCCGGACGTAGACGTCCTGGACGGTGGTCGGGTTGGCGGAGTGGTCGGCACGGGCGCCGGGCGGGCCGATTTCCAGCAGGGTGGCGGAGTTGACCGGTCCGGCGTCGATGAGCAGGCCGGCCAGTCGGACGCCGTCGACGTCGGCGGTCTTCAGGGCGGTGACACCGTTGTCGGGGATCAGGGTGGCGTAACCAAGGCCCAGTACCACGGTGTTGGGCGCGGTCACCTGGATCGGTCGGTCGAGGTGGTAACTGCCGGGGGTGAACAGCAGGTGGAGTCCCTGGGCGAGCGCCTGGTTGAGGGTGGCGGCGGTGACCCCGGGCTTGGCGACGTAGAACCGCGACAACGGGAGCGCGGTGCCGCGCGGGGTGCCGTTGCCCCAGGTGACGCCGCGGGCGGCGGTGCGCAACTCCGGGAGGAAGACCCGGTATTCGTCGCCGTGGAGGTGGAGGAAGGGCTTCTCGCGGGAGGCGGGGGTGGTGTCGAGGACGGTGTAGGCCGGGTGGGGGAAGGTCTGCGCGGGGGCGCCCTCGACGCCCGAGAACACCATGTTCCAGACGCCGTTGGACCACCCGCCGACGGCGCTGTCGCGGCTGTACCACTGCTGTTGGGAGCGCGGCTCGACGGTGCCGTCGATGCGGCAGTCGGCGAGGTAGCCGCCGCTGGCCCAACCGTCGCCGGCGGGCGCGAGGTTGAGGTTGCCGCGGACGTGCATCCGGCGGAGCGGGGCGGCCTGGGAGACGGCCCAGCGGTTGGTGCCGTTGGTGGGGACGAGGGCGAGGTTCTCCGCGGAGCGCCAGAAGTTCTGGTCGGCGTTGCCGTGGAACCAGCCGGCGTCGACGGTGACATGGCCGTTGATGGTGGTGTCGTCGGGGGACAGTCCCAGGCCGGCTATGGAGGTGTAGAAGCCGAGTCGGGCGTGGAGTCCGTGGTAGGTGCCGGGCTTGAACAGCAGGGCGTAGCGCCCCTTGCCGAACTGGGCCTTCTCCTGTTTGTGGAAGACCTCGTCCAACGTGGCCTGGATGCCCGGCGTGGACGGGTCGAAGACCAGGACGTTGGGGCCGAGGTCGCCGCCGCCGGGCAGGGCGCGCGGGGGCCGGTGGGGCGGTGCGGCGGGGGGCGTTCTGAGGGGGCCGAGCCGGGCGGGTCCCGCGGCGGCCGCGGCGGCGGCGCCGAGGACGGTCCGGCGGCCGACGGTGGGCGGTTGTGGGGTGGGGGGTTCCTCTGATGCAGGGGTCATGGATGACCCTCCTGATTCAGGAAGTGAAGCCGTGGGGGGAGGGGAGCGCGCTCCCGCCGTCGCATGCTTCAGCCTCGTGAAGGGTGCGTCAAGAGGGCCTATCGGAGTTCGCCGACCGGCCACCGGACCACCGCCAACGTACGTGACGCTAAAGGGGGTTGATCCCGCTGTGCGGCTCCGTGCGGTGCGCTCGGGGCGCCCCGCCGCGTTCAAGAAGTGACCGGTCGGAAGGGCTCACTTCACCGTCTGGTCGCCGTCGGGCAGGTCCTGGACGGTGACCTCGGCGCGCGGCTGGCCGAGCCCGTCCGCCACCGCCCTGGCCAGCCCGTCCGGGTCGGGCTCGGTGGGCACCGGCACCTGCGCGCCCTCCGGGTAACTCTCGATCGCCCGGCTGAAGTAGCTGGGGTGCCAGGCACCGACCGCGCCCCGCACCTCCACGGCCCGCACCGCCCTGGCGCCGATCCGCTGCTTGACGGCGGCGAGGATCCGGTCCGACCGGTACTCCCCCGGCACCTGGAACAGGCTGGCGTGCGCGCCGATCAGCCCGCCGTCGGCCAGCCGGACGGTGACCGTCAGACAGCTGGTCACCGCGGGATAGAAGAGGGTGCCGCCGGGCCCGACCTCGCCGACCCGGCCCTCGGTGATCCGCAGCGCGGTCGCCGGGGACGCGGCGGGGGCGCTCGCCACCGCCGGCCCCGCCTGGGCCAACACCGCCCCGACCGCGCCGACCTGGAGCGTCAACAGGGCGACCACCACCGGTATCGCGCGGCCTCGTGCGCGTGCCATGGTTGCGCCGCCCCTCACTCGAACCGGGCCGGGTCGCCGGCGCCCCGCCGGACGATCTCCACCGTGCCGCCCGAGAAGTCGACGACGGTGGTGGGCTCGGTCCCGCAGTCACCGGAGTCGACCACCGCGTCGATGACGTGGTCGAGGCGCTCCTTGATCTCCCAGCCCTGGGTCAGCGGCTCCTCCTCATCGGGCAGCAGCAGGGTGCTGGAGAGCAGCGGCTCGCCGAGCTCGGTGAGGAGCGCCTGGGCGACGGTGTGGTCCGGGATGCGGACGCCGACGGTCTTCTTCTTCGGGTGCAGGAGCTGGCGCGGGACCTCCTTCGTCGCGGGGAGGATGAAGGTGTAGCGGCCGGGGGTCGCGGCCTTGATCGCGCGGAAGACGTCGTTGTCGATCTGCACGAACTGGCCGAGCTGCGCGAAGTTCTGGCACACCAGGGTGAAGTGGTGGCGATCGTCGAGGTTGCGGATCGACCGGATGCGGTCGATGCCCTCGCGGCTGCCGAGCTGGCAGCCGAGGGCGAAGCAGGAGTCGGTCGGGTAGGCGACGAGCGCGCCGGAGCGGATCGCTTCGGCGACCGTCCCGATGGTGCGGCGCTGGGGGTTGTCCGGATGGACGTCGAAGTACTTGGCCATTTTCGCGAGTCTAGGTGATGGGCGGGCCGGTCAGCGGCGCCGGCGCGGGCGGGGTCCGGCGGGTCCGGACGGTGGGTCAGCAGGTGCGGCGGAGGTAGCCGGCGTCGCCGGGCCGGCCGACGTCGCGGTCGCGCAGGACGAAGGAGAGCCGCTCGCCCCAGGCGCGACAGGCGGTGGTGAGGTCGGGGCGGCGGTACTCGATGTCGAAGACCCGGTCGTCGTAGGTCTTGGCGTAGGCGGGGCACTCCCGGTAGCGGGCGCACTCCTCGGTGACGGCGAAGTCGAAGCCGGCGCGGCGGGCTTCGGGGAGGAGGTCGGCGGTGTTCTTCTGCGCGGCGGCCAGTCCCCGGTCGTGGGCCCGTCGGGTCAACAGGGCGGCGAAGGCCAGCGCGTGGTCCTTGGTGAGCAGGTCCTGGGAGCGCTCGTAGGAGTCGAGGTTGTCCGGTTCGACCGCGTCGAAGCCGGCCGCGGCACAGCCGTCGATCCAGGGGCCGACGACGCCGAGCAGGGCGGTGCGCTTGGCGGCCGTGGAGATGTCGAGCAGCGGTTCGTGCCAGCCCTCGTCGATGACCGGGTCGCCGTCCCGGTCGCGCAACAGCAGGTCGGGGTGGTGCCGCTGCCACCAGCGCCGGGCGTCGGCGCCGGGCTGTGCCTGGAAGGCGTTGACGTAACAGATGGTGTAGCGGCCGGGCGCGGGCCGGGCGGTGCGGTCGCGGGAGACGACCTCGACGCCGTCGGCCGGGCGGTACGGGCCGCCGATCTGGTAGTCGAACGCGGCGCCCGCGGTGGGCAGTTCGACGCGGTGCCGGGCGTTGGCCGTCGGGGACGGGTGCCCCGCCTCCGTCGAAGCGGCCGGGGAGCAGCCGGCGAGCGGCAGGACGGCGAGCGCCAATGCGCAGACGGCGCGACGCAGCGGCGCGGGCATGCGGGACATGTACGACACGGGGGACACGACACGTCACCCTATGCGCCCGCACGACCGCCACCCGCCCCCGAACCCGTCGGGCACCCCAACTCCGCTCTCCACCACGGGAGTTCACCCCCTCGCCAAGTGACGCACTTCACATAGTCCAAAGTGGATTATCGGTCGCGCGGACACCCTCGCCCGCGCTTAGCTGGTCGGGTCAGACCTTCGACCAACTGAGCACCACCACACGGGGAGTGATCGCATGTTCCGCGTCTTACGCGCGCTCGGCGCCGCCGTCCTACTGGCGGGCCTGTCCCTCTCTGCGGCGCCGGCCGCGAGCGCGAGCACCGATGCGCGCACGGCCATCGGCGGCGGCAGCGGCATCATCTTCCGGATGCTGCCCAATCCCGAGCAGCACAAGAGCCTCTACGTCTGCACCCTCACGGCGGTCGGCCGGGACCGGGCCGGCAATCTGGTGGGCCTGACCAACGCCCACTGCTTCATCGACGAGAAGGGCAACAAGCTGGTCGGCGCGCCGGTCTACCTGGACGCCTCGCCCGCGGGAACGGCGGCCGCGCCCGCTCCGTTCACGAAGAGCGCCCCCGACCTGAAGACCGGCCAGATCGGCACGGTGACGTACGTCAGCACGCCCAACAACCTGCTCAGCAACGGCCCCAAGGGTCTGGACTACACGGTGATCCGGCTGGACGAGAAGCGGGTCAAGCCCACCAGCACGGTCGGCGGGGTGACCATCAAGTCGATCGGGGCGCCACCGGCCAACGGGACCCGGATGTGCAAGGAGGGCCACCGGACCGGCCTGACCTGCGGCATCAAGCTGGGCACGCACGGCATATGGTTCACCCACCTGATCTGGACCAACGGCGGCGACTCCGGCTCGCCGGTGGTCAACGGCCAGACGCTGGTCGGCAACGCCTGGGGCGCCCAGCACAGTTCGCCGATCCAGAGCATCATCAAGGAGATGGACGCGAACGGCGGCGTCGGCGCGGGTTTCCACCTGGCCAGCTGAACCCCGCTCACCCTCCAACTCGCCCTCCGCGCCGCCCGAGACCCCTCGGGCGGCGCTCGCGCGTATTGGTCCAGTCCAAAGTGTTGACGTGCTCACACCGAGGGTTCACGCTGTGGTCGATTGGTCTGGACCACCCCCTGGATCCCCCCGTCGGCTTCGCTGGAGGGCATGTGCCACCTCGTCAACTCTTCACCCTCGCCACGGCCGTCTCGGCGGCCGCGCTCGCGCTCGCCGCCGCCGGCACCGCGCTCGCCACCGGTCACCGCGCCGCCCCACCGGCCCCGTTGACCGCCCCCACGGCGCTGGGCGGCAACTGGTACGCGGCGGCGCCGTACCTCATGCCGCTCGACAACGACCCGCCGGACGCCGGCGCGGTGATGGACGCCACCGGCATCAAGGCGTTCCAACTCGCCTTCGTGCTCGCGCCCAACGGCGGCGGCTGCTCGCCGACTTGGGACGGCCTGCACCCGGTGGACGCGGACACCGCGGTGACCAAGGTGATCTCCGCGATCCGCGCGAAGGGCGGCGACGTCTCCGCCTCCATCGGCGGCTACAACGGCACCAAGCTGGGCCAGGCGTGCGGCACCCCCGAGGCGACCGCCGCCGCCTACCAACAGGTCATCGACAAGTACGGCCTGAAGGCCCTCGACTTCGACCTGGAGGAGCCGGAGTACGAGAACACCGCGGCCATCCACAACGAGATCGGCGCCGCCAAGATCCTCCAGCAGAAGAACCCCGGCCTCTACCTCTCCGTCACCACCGCCGGCACCGCCGACGGCACCGGCTGGTTCGGCAAGCAGATGCTGAACGAGGCCAAGTCCCAGTCCTTCACCCCGGACAACTTCTCCATCATGCCGTTCGACGGCGGCTTCGACGGCGCCGCCGCCCAGACCTCCGCGCTCACCCACTTCAACGCCGTGCTGCGCGCCACCTTCGGCTGGGACGAGGCCACCGCCTACGCCCACGAGGGCATCTCGCAGATGAACGGCCGCAGCGACACCGGGGAGTTCTTCACCCAGGCCGACTTCCAGACCGTGCTGGACTTCGCCACCTCCCACCACATGGCGCGCCTCACCAACTGGTCGGTCAACCGCGACCGCCAGTGCACCCCGCCGGACAACAACGGCCGGACGTCGGGGACCTGTAGCAGCGTGAAGCAGGACGCCTGGGACTTCACCAAGTTCTCGGTGAAGTTCGCCGGCGCCACCCCGCCCACCGCACCGCCCACCACCGCGCCCCCGGGCGGCAGTTGCTCCGCCACCCCCTACGCCGCGGGCACGGTGTACGTGGGCGGCGACACCGTCTCCTTCAACGGCCGCTCCTGGAAGGCCCGGTGGTGGACGCAGGGCGAGGCGCCCTCCACCGGTGGCTCCGGGGTCTGGCAGGACCTCGGCGCCTGTTGAGCCGCGGAGGGGAGGAGCACCCGACCGGACATCGACGCCCCTCCCCTCCGCACCCTCCCCCCGGTGCGTCGTAGATCACGCATCCGGGCCCTGGTCCGGGGCAGACTCGGCGGTATGAGCACCACACCCCCGGTCCCCCACCTGCCGCGGACCATCGACGAGACCCGTCTGCTGCACGCCCTCCCGATGGCCGCGGCCGTCGACGCGCTGCGCGCCGCACTGCGCGACGGCCCGGACCCGGAGGCCGATCCGCCGCGCACCATCGTGCCCGTCGAGCACGGCCAGTTGCTGCTGATGCCCGCGCACCGCAGCCGCTACGCGGGCGTCAAGGTCGCCACCGTCGCCCCCGACAACCCGGCCGCCGGACTCCCCCGCGTCCAGGGCCAGTACCTCCTCTTCGACGCCGCGACCCTCGCCCCGGTCGCCCTGCTCGACGGGATCGCGCTGACCACCGTGCGCACCTCGGCGGTCTCCGCCCTCGCCGTCGATCTGCTCGCCGCCCCCGACGCCGCCCACCTGGTGGTGTTCGGCACCGGCCCGCAGGCCCGCGGCCACCTCGACGCGTTCCGCGCGGTGCGCCCGCTCAGCCGGGTCACCGTCGTGGGCCGCACCCCCGCCAACGTCGAGCGCTTCGTCACCGACGTCCGCCGGGACACCGGCCTGACCGTCGAGGCCGGCGACCCGACCGCGGTCGCCGCCGCCGACCTGGTCGCCTGCTGCACCACCGCCCGCACCCCGCTGTTCGACGGCGCGCTGCTGCCGCCGGGCGCCACGGTGACCGCGGTCGGCTCCCACGAGCGCGGCAGCCGCGAGGTGGACGGCACCACCGTCCTGGGCAGCACGGTCGTGGTCGAGTCCCGGGCCGCCGCGGCCCGCGAGGCCGGCGACCTGATCCCGGAGTTGGAGAGCGGCCGGCTCGCGCCCGAAGCGATGCTGACGCTCGCCGGTCTGGCCACCGGCGCCGCCACCGCGGACCCGGACCGCCCGCGCCTTTTCAAGAGCGTCGGCATGGCCTGGGAGGACCTCGCGGTGGCCGGCGCCGCCTACGAGGCCACCTGACGGGACGGATCTCGTCCGCTTTCCCGGTCCTCGTGCAATGCTGGGGACGCCCGGCCGACGGCATGTGACCTCGGCCGATGCCAAGGATGGGGAGCGTACGGCAGCGTGAAGGCAGCGATACGACGGACCAGTACCGGCATCTGGGACCGCTTCGCGGCGTCCGACCCGGGACTGCTGCGGCTGATGGCGGGGTTGCGGACGGTGGGGGCGATCGTGCTGGCCCTCGTCGCCCTGGCGTTGCTCGGCACCAGCGTCTCGCTCATGGTCGCCGGCGCGATGACGGCGATGGTCGCCACCTTCGCCATCCGGGAGAAGGAGGTGCGCGGCCAGGCCGTGACCCTCGGCCTCGGGCTGCCGACGGCGCTGGCCGCGGTGTCGCTGGGGGCGCTGCTGCACAACCAGGTCATCACCGGTGATCTGTTCTTCATCGCGCTGATCTTCGGCGCCGCCTACGCCCGTCGGTTCGGCGACCGCGGCACGGCCCTGGGCCTGATCGGCTTTCAGGTCTACTTCATCTCGCTGTTCGTGCACGCCACGGTGGCGATGCTGCCGGAGCTGTATCTGACCCTGGCCGTCGCGTTCGTATGCAGCGCGGTGATCCGGTTCGCGGTCGTCCGGGACACCCCCGAGCACACCCTGAGCCGGCTGCGGGAGGCGTTCCGGGCCCGCCTGGCCCAGTTGGTCGCCACCCAGCGGAAGTTGGTGGACGCCGACCCCGAGGAGCTGGACGGCGTCCTGGACGACCTGCGGCGGCACACCGCCCGGCTGCACGAGACGGCGCTGATGATCCAGGGCCGCCTGGAGGAGGGCACCCGGGACGCGGCCACCGCGGCGCTGCTCCAACGCCGCATCGCGGACGCCGAGATCGCCGCCGAACGCCTGGGCATGACGCTGCTCAACGCCCGCAGTGCGGAACGCACCGACACCCTCACCCTGCACCTGCCGCACGCCCCGGTGCCGGCCGGCTCGAAGCCCCTGCAGTCCGAGGGCGACGCCGTGCCCACCCTGCGCCGGGACCTCGAAGCGCTGAGCCTGTTGGTGGCCCACCGCTCCCCCGGCGACCGCGGCACCGCGCTCGCCCACGTCCGCAACCGACTGCTCGGCTACCGCGACGAGGACGAACTGCCGCGCGGCTCCGGGGCGGTGCAGGACGCGTTCCGTGCGCTCGGCGAGGCCGCCCGCGCCGTGCTGGGTCTGCGGATCGCGCTGGACGGACCGCAGGACGAGTCCGACGACACCTCGGCGACCACCCGCTCGCGGGAGGAGCTCGACGCCGAGGACCTGTCGATCGTCGGCGCCGAGGAGGACGAGGAGGACGAGCGCACCGGGCTCCAGCGACCCACCACCCGGGCCGCGTTCCAGGTCGCGGCGGGCTCCGCACTGGCCATCGTCGGCGGGGAGTTCCTGTCCACCCAGCGCTGGTACTGGGCGGTCCTGACCTGCTGGGTGGTGTTCCTGAACACCGCCTCCACGGGCGAGATCCTGGTCAAGGGCTACCGCCGGCTGCTGGGCACGGTCCTCGGTGTGATCGCCGGTGTGGCGCTGGCCGGGCTGGTGGGCAACCACACCTGGACGGCGTTCGCGCTGGTGCTGCTCTGCGTCTTCGGGATGTTCTTCACCGCGCCGCTGTCCTACGCGCTGATGTCCTTCTTCGTCACCGCGATGCTCGGCCTGCTCTACACCCTGCTCAACACCTACAGCGTCGCGACGCTGGTGCTGCGCATCGAGGAGACCGCGCTGGGCGCGGCGTGCGGGATCATCGCCGCGGTGCTGGTGCTCCCGGTGCACACCGACCGGCGCACCGACGAGCACCTCGGCACCGTCCTGGACCGGCTCCAGGACGCGGTGTCGGCGGCGGTGACCCAGCTCTCCGGCGGCCCCGCTGAGGACCTGCTGACCCGGGCCCGCGATCTGGACACCGCCCTCAACGACCTGCGCGGCTCCACCCAGCCGCTGGTGCACCCCATCACCCCGCTGCGGGTGCGCCGGCAGACCGCGCGCTATCTGGTGGCGCTGCTGGAGACCTGCGCCTACCACGCGCGTTCGCTGGCGGCGACGGCCGAACTCCTGCCGGCCAGCCGGTCGGTGGCGGCCGATCCCCGGCTCGCCCGCGCCGGTCGGCGGATCGCGCGCAACATCGAACTGATCGCCGCGCGGGTGAACGACGAGCCGATCGACGGTGAGGTGGAGGCGGGGGCCAGCATCGCCTCGCTGCTGGAGGCGGACGGTTCGCCGGTGCCGCCGTCGCACACCGTCACCTTCCGGGTACTGCGGCACCTCCAGCGCCTCGACGAGGGCGTGGTGGGTATCGCCCGCGCCCTGGACGTACCGGTCGCCGGGCGGACGGGCCGCAAGAAGAGCGTCTGACGCGGGACCACCGGGCCGGCCGTGCGGAGCTCCGCGCGGCCGGCCCGATCCCGTTCCACAGCGCTCCCGTTCCGCTCCTTTCTGTCACTTCCCGGTAAAACCTTTCTCTCGTTCCCGTAGGCCGCCCGCTCCCTCGGCGGCGCCACCCGACGCCCGCCCCCGCGCCGAACCCGCAGCTCAGCACCGTCGCACCGGCCGCCCGCCGGGCCCACACCCGCGCCCCGGCGGGCCCCCGAGCTCCCCGCTCCGTGTTACGCCCTGGTTGACGCGACCGGCTTCCGAGGAACACTCTCGTTACATAGGTGCTCGATACAACTGACTCTGGTGAGACGGGTCGGGCGACCGTTCCTCGGCGTTGCCCGCCCCCTCCCGACCCCGGTCCGCCGCGGCCCGTCCCCGCGGTTCCGCGGCGCCGGCGGCCCCAGGGCTCGGAGTAGGAGGACAAGGCATGTGCGGCATCACCGGCTGGATTTCCTTCAACCGCGAACTGCGCGCCGAGCAGGCGACCGTGGACGCGATGACCGAGACGATGGCCTGCCGCGGGCCCGACGACCGCGGCACCTGGGTACAGGGACCCGCGGCACTCGGCCACCGGCGCCTGGCCATCATCGACCTGCCGGGCGGACGGCAGCCGATGACCGCCGAGCGCGCCGACGGCACCAAGGTCGTCCTGGTGTACTCCGGTGAGACCTACAACTACGGCGAGCTGCGCAGCGAACTGGTCGACAAGGGACACCGGTTCACCACCGACTCCGACACCGAAGTCGTGCTGCACGCCTACCTGGAGTGGGGCGAGGCGGTCGCCGAACGCCTCAACGGGATGTTCGCGTTCGCGGTCTGGGACGAGCAGCGCCAGCGGCTGGTGATGGTCCGCGACCGGATGGGCATCAAGCCGTTCTACTACTACCCCACCGCCGACGGCGTGCTGTTCGGCTCCGAGCCGAAGGCGATCCTGGCCAACCCGCTCGCCGAGCGGCGGGTCGGCCTGGACGGGCTGCGCGAGATGTTCGCCTTCGTCAAGACGCCGGGTCACGCGGTATGGGAGGGCATGCAGGAGGTCGAGCCGGGCACCGTGGTCACCGTCGACCGCGACGGGCTGCGCCGGCACGTCTACTGGGCGCTGCGCACCCGGGCCCACCAGGACGACCGCGAGACCTCCATCGGCCACGTCCGGACCCTGCTCGACGACATCGTCCGCCGCCAGTTGGTCTCCGACGTGCCGCGCTGCACCCTGCTGTCGGGCGGGCTGGACTCCTCGGCGATGACCGCGCTGGCGGCCCGTCAACTCGGCGAGGCGGGCGAGACGGTGCGCAGCTTCGCCGTCGACTTCGTCGGCCAGACCGAGAACTTCATCGCCGACGACCTCCGCGCCACCCCCGACACCCCCTTCGTGCACGACGTGGCGCGGCTCGCCCGCACCGAGCACCAGGACATCGTGCTGGACTCCGCCACCCTGGCCGACCTCGACGTCCGCGCCAAGATGATCCGGGCCCGCGACATACCCATGGGCCTGGGCGACATGGACTCCTCGCTGTACCTGCTGTTCAAGACGATCCGGCAGCACTCGACGGTGGCGCTGTCCGGCGAGTCGGCCGACGAGGTCTTCGGCGGGTACAAGCAGTTCTTCGACGAGGACGCCCGCAAGGCCAACACCTTCCCCTGGCTGGTGGGCTTCATCCAGCACTTCGGCGACGACGACCACATCCTCACCTCCGAGCTCAACGGCGCCCTGGAGCTGCCCTCCTACGTCCAGGACAACTACGACCGCGCCATCAAGGACGTCGAACGGCTCGACGGGGAGAGCGACTTCGAGTACCGGATGCGGAAGATCTGCTATCTGCACCTGACCCGCTTCGTGCGCATCCTGCTGGACCGCAAGGACCGGGCGAGCATGGCCGTCGGCCTGGAGGTGCGGGTCCCGTTCTGCGACCACCGCCTGGTGGAGTACGTCTACAACACCCCCTGGTCGCTGAAGTCCTTCGACGGGCGGGAGAAGAGCCTGCTGCGCGAGGCCACCGCCGACGTGCTGCCGCGCTCGGTGTACGACCGGGTGAAGAGCCCGTACCCGTCCACCCAGGACCCGCAGTACGCGGTCGCGCTCCAGCAGCACGCCAAGGACCTGTTGGCGCGCCCCTCGCACCAGATCTTCGACGTCGTGGACCGCAACTGGCTCCAGCGCGCGGCGGACCACAACGCGCCGCAGATCACCCAGGCGTCCCGGCGCGGCCTCGAACGCACCCTGGACCTGGCCCTCTGGTTGGAGATGTACTCCCCCACCATTACGCTCTCCTGATCCACGGCGGGGCCCCGACGGGCCCCGCCTCGGACCTGAAGTCCGGTACGGCAGGCGATGGGTGAGCGATGACGATCGGTGACGACGCGGCGCTGCAGCTGGTGGTCTCGCTGCACCGGCTCACCCGGAGCCTGCGCAGGTCCGCCACGGCAAGCAGCATCCAGCTCACGCACACCGCGGTGCTGGCGCTGTTGACCCAGCGCGGACCGTCCCGGATCGGGGAGATCGCGCAGTGGGTGCCGTGCTCCCAACCCACCGCCACCGCGGCCGTCCTCGGCCTGGAGTCCGCCGGCCTGGTGCGCCGGGAGGCGGACCCCAAGGACCGGCGCGCCAGCCGGGTCCTGCTCACCGAGCGGGGCGCGGCGGCGCTGGCGGAGGTGGCCCGCGGCGAGGCCCAGGTACTCGCCCGACGCCTGAGCGTGCTCCGCCCGGAGGAGGTCCGGCTGCTCGCCGAGGTGGAACCGGTGCTCCGCCGGCTCGCCGAGGCCGGGGACTGACGCGCAGCGCGCCCACCGGTGACGGCGGCTCAACAGCAAGCCCGCTGCGGCGCGTTGCCCGCCGATGCGCTGCGCTGGTCGGCGCGCGGCGGCCGCGCCGCCACGACCCACCTCCACGGGAACGGGCCTGCATGCACCGGCCCCCCGCCCTCGCCCACCCGCTCACCCATCCCGCTGGACCGCTTAGCCCACCTGGCCTCTCATGACGAGATGACGGGGCCTCAGGTCGGCGATGCTGCCACTCCTCATGGAGGTCCTCGTGGAGGTGCTCAGGTAATGGCTGGAGACAGACAGCAGACCACCGACCCGCGCGTGGGGTCCCCGCGGCGGCGCGTGCTGGCCGCGGCGGCGCTCGCCCCCGTACTGGCCGCGACGCCCGACCCCGCCCGCGCCCGCCCCGCCGCCGGCCCCGCCGAGCCGGCCACAGCGCACCAGCGGAAGCTGATCACCCCCGTCCACACCACCCTCGACGACTGGAAGGCCGTCGCCAAGGCGATGGGCCGCAGCGGCGACATGAAGCGCAAGGTGATGTTCCACATCGGGCTCCCCCGCCGGGACCTCCGGGTGGTCTCCCACCGCATCCACGTCAAACCGGCCCTCGCCCTGGGCTCGCACTGCTCCTTCGTCCGCTACACCGACCACAGCACCCTGCTGATGGGCGACATCGTGGTGACCGAGCACGAACTCCAGGACTTCGTCGACACGTTGCAGGAACACCGGATCGGGCTGACCGCCCTGCACAAGCACCTGCTGGCCCAGCATCCCGACGTCTGGTGGGTCCATGTGCACGCGCACGGCCACCACCCGGTGGCGCTGGCGCGCGGGCTGCGCGCCGCGTTCGACGGCACCGCGACCCCGCCGCCGGCCGCGTCCGACCCGGACGACGAGGTCGACCTGGACACCGCCCGGATCGACCGCGCCCTGGGCGTCAAGGGTTCCGTGGACGACGGGATCTACAAGTGCATCTTCGTCCGCCGCGAGAAGATCACCGACGGCCATATGGTGCTGCCCCCGGGCCTGGGCTCGACCAGTGCCCTCAACTTCCAGCCGCTGGGCCACGGGCGGGCCGCGATCAGCGCGGACTGCTGCATGGTGGCCGACGAGGTCCAGCACGTCCTCCGGGCGCTGCGACGGGCCGGCGCCAAGCTGGTGGAACTCCACAACCACGGGCTGACCGACCACCCCCGGCTGTTCTTCGTGCACTTCTGGGTGGTCGGCGACGCGGTCCGGCTCGCCCGCGCGCTGCGTCCCGCGTTGGACGCCACCAACGTCGTCCCGGCCGGCTGATCCGGCCGCCGGGCGTCCGCGGGCGACGGGCCAACGACCACGGTGCGGACGGCAGTTGCCGGCCCGGCGCCGGGCCGGCACAGTGCTGACCGTCGACTCCGGACCGCCCGAAGGGAACGCCCCGGTGACCGTGGCACTGCTCGATGACGACGATGTCCGCGCCCACTTGGACGCCCCGACGGCGGTCCGCGCGGTGCGCGGGGCGCTGCTGGCGGCACACCACGGCACTCTGGACGCGCCGCCCCGGGTCCGGGCCGGGTTCGGGGACGGCGACCTGGTGATCACCGCGGGGCGGCTGCGCTCCCAGGAGCTGTTCGGCTTCCGCGCCTACGACACCTTCGCCGGCGCGGAACAACTCGTCGCCGTATGGGGCACGACGGACGGCCGGCTGCGGGCCGTGGTGCACGGCGCCGAGCTGGGGCGGCGGCGGACCGGGGCGATCGGCGCGGTGGCGGTGGACGCGGCGGCCCGGCCCGGTCCGGTCCGGGTCGCGCTGGTCGGGGCCGGGCCGCAGGCGTGGGCGCAGCTCTGGGCCCTGGGCGCGGTGCGGGAGGTGACGGACGCCGTGGTGGTGGCCCGCCGCCGGGAGCGGGCCGCCGCCTTCGCCCACCGGGCGGCCGACGAACTCGGCGTCGCCGTCCGGCCGGTGGCCACGGTCGAGGAGGCGGTCACCGACCGGGACGTGGTGATCGTGGCAACCGGCAGCGCGGTGCCGGTGCTGGACGCCGACTGGCTCGCCCCGGGCACCCATCTGACCACTCTGGGCCCCAAGTCCACCACCCACCACGAGGTGCCCGCCGCCCTGGCCGACCGGGCCGGCGTGCTCCTCACCGACTCCCCCGCGCAGTCGGCCAGTTCCCCCGGCACGCCCCTCTTCCCCGCCGACCGGCTGATCCCTCTCGGCGCGGTCCTCGCCGGGGCGGCCCCCGCCCGCAACGGGCCCGACGACCTCACGGTCTTCAGTTCCGTCGGCCTGGCCGGCACCGAGGTCGCGGTCGCCGCGGCGCTGTGCGGGGCCGTGCCGTAGTGACCCGATCGCCCCGGCGCGCCAACTCCCGTCCCCGAAAAGGAGTTGCGCGGTTCTCCGTCGTGGGATTACCTCTACCTCTCCTTCCGATCCCCGGCCGCCAGGTGCCGCCGGGCCAGGCCGACATGACGAGAGGAGGGACGGGCCGATGACCGCCATGACCATCCCGCTCGTCCCCTCCCGGGGTTCCGACCAGAGCTGAACCCCGGGGCGGACGGGCACCTTCAAGGGAGTCCCCCCAACCGTGGCAACACCCGAACTGACGCTGCGTCCGCTCGCCGGACCGCACGAGCTCGACCTCTTCAACCGCCTGCCCTACCTCCTCAACGACGAGCTGGCGGACGACCTCGCCCAGGGCCGTCGACGACCCAAGTGGCTGTGGCTGGCACTTCGCGACGGCCGGCCGCTGGCCAGGCTCGCCTGGTGGAGCCGCCCGGGGGACGACGCCCCGGCCCTGCTGGACCTGCTCGACCTCGACGACGATCTCCCGGGCCACGAGCGGATCGACGTCGGCATCCGCCTGCTGCGCACCGCCATGGCCGCCACCCTCCCGCGCGGCGCCCGCCCGCCCGCGTACGGCCGTTACGTCCCGCCCGACTGGCGCGACACCCCGGCCACCCGGCAGGCCGTCGAGGACCGGATGACGGTCCTGGAGCGCGCCGGCGCCCGGCCGTTCGTCGAGCGGCTGCGCCTGGAGTGGCGCCCGGGGACACCGGTCCCCGCACCGACCGGGCGCCTCACCTTCACCCCGGCCCCGGACCCGGAGCGGCTGCTCACCCTGATGACCGGGGCGCTCGCCGGCACCCTGGACGCACACAGCCGCGCCGACCTGACCCGGATGTCCCCGCGCGCGGCCGCCGTCGCGCACTACGAGGGGGAGCTCGCCAACTACACCACCCCCAGGGACTGGTGGCGCGTCGCCGCCCTCCCCGGGGGCGCTCCGGTGGGCTTCGTCCTCCCCGCCCACAACGGCTACCACGCCATCGTCGCCTATATCGCCGTGCTGCCCGAACACCGCGGCCACGGCTACATCGACGAGCTGCTCGCCGAGGGCACCCGCGTCCTCGCCGCCCAGGGCGTCCCCCGCATCCGGGCCTCCACGGACCTGGGCAACTCCCCCATGGCGGCCGCCTTCCAGCGCGCCGGCTACGTCAACTTCGGCCGCGAGATCACCATGGTGTGGGACTGAGCGGACAGGGCCCGCGGGCTGTGCCGGCAGCGCCGCGCTCCGGTCCGCGGGCGCCCGAACCCGCCGGAAAATGCCGAGCGGTGGGCCCGGCCGGCGCAGTACGGTCCGGGCATGGTGGACGAGGACGGGTACTTCGGAGAGGGCGTCGCGGCACGGTACGACGCGGACGAGGCGGAGATGTTCGCGGCGGAGGCGGTGGATCCGGCGGTGACGCTGCTGGCCCGACTGGCCGGTCGGGGACGGGCGTTGGAGCTGGGCATCGGCACCGGACGGATCGCGTTGCCGCTGGCCCGCCGCGGGGTCCCGGTGCACGGCATCGACCTGTCCCGGGCGATGGTCGCCCGGCTGCGGGCCAAGCCGGGCGGCGACGACATCGACGTGACCATCGGCGACTTCGCCACGACGCGGGTGGCCGGGAGCTTCTCCGTCGCCTATCTGGTCTTCAACACGCTCATGAATCTGACGTCCCAACAGGCGCAGGTCGACTGCTTTTGCAACGTCGCGCACCACCTCGAACCGGGCGGCGCCTTCGTCATCGAGGTGATGGTCCCCGAGCTGCGCAAACTGCCGCCCGGGGCGCAGGCCGTCCCGTTCCAGATCGGCCCGACCCGCTGGGGCTACGACGTCTACGACGTGGCGACGCAGGCGTTGAGCTCCCACTACGTCGAGGTGGTCGACGGCCGCGGCCGCTTCGCCTCGACGCCCTTCCGGTACGTCTGGCCGGCGGAGCTCGATCTGATGGCGCAGCTCGCCGGGTTGCGGCTGCGCGAGCGGTGCGGCGGGTGGGCGGGCGAGCCGTTCACAAGCGAGAGCCAACGGCACGTGTCCGTCTGGGAGAAGCCCGTCCGCGCCGAGGGGTAAGGGGAGTTGACCGGTCGCCTCCCTCGTGCGCCCCGAGCCGGCCGGGAGACGTCACCGGCGCGAAAACCGATTGGCCGGCGGGCCCCGGACCGGGAAGAGTGCGGTGTGAGAGCGCCGCGCGGGACGCGGTCCCCCTCCCGATACAGCGACAAGCGGACGTGATCACGGTCGCTGGAGGGGGCGCCGACCGTCGCGCTGCGCTCGGTGCAGGGTTCCGAATTTCCGCAACGATTCCTCAGTTTGGGCCGATCATGGGGCATGTAGAAGTCGCGCACGTGGAGTACTACCTGCCGGACGGGCGGGTGTTGCTCGATGACGCCTCCTTCCGGGTGGGCGAGGGGGCCGTCGCCGCGCTCGTCGGGGCGAACGGCGCCGGCAAGACCACGCTGTTGCGGCTGATCTCGGGCGAGTTGAAGCCGCACGCCGGGTCGGTGACGGTCAGCGGGGGCCTGGGGGTGATGCCGCAGTTCGTCGGCTCGGTGCGGGACGAGCGGACGGTGCGCGATCTGCTGGTGTCGGTCGCACCGGAGCGGATCCGGCACGCGGCGCACGCCGTCGACGCGGCCGAACTCGCCCTCATGGAGCGGGACGACGAGGCGGCGCAGATGCGCTACGCCCAGGCGTTGAGCGACTGGGCGGAGGCGCGCGGCTACGAGGCCGAGACGGTGTGGGACATGTGCACCATGTCGGCGCTGGGCATTCCGTACGAGAAGGCGCAGTGGCGGGCGGTGCGGACGCTGTCCGGCGGCGAGCAGAAGCGGCTGGTGCTGGAGGCGTTGCTGCGCGGCCCCGACGGGGTGTTGCTGCTCGACGAGCCGGACAACTACCTGGACGTGCCGGGGAAGCAGTGGCTTGAGGAGCAGTTGCACCAGACCCGCAAGACGGTGCTGTTCGTCTCGCACGACCGGGAGTTGCTGGCGCGGTCCGCGCAGCGGATCGTGAGCGTGGAGCCCGGGCCGGCCGGCAGCGATGTCTGGGTGCACGGTGGCGGCTTCACGACGTACCACGCGGCGCGGGCGGAGCGGTTCGAGCGGTTCGAGGAGCTGCGGCGGCGGTGGGACGAGAAGCACGCCCAGTTGAAGCGCCTGGTAACCGACATGCGGCAGTACGCCTCGCGCAGCGACGAGATGGCCTCGCGGTACCACGCGGCGCAGACCCGGCTGCAGAAGTTCGAGGAGATCGGCCCGCCGCCGGAGCCGCCGCGGCCGCAGAAGATCACCATGCGGCTCAAGGGCGGCCGCACCGGAGTGCGCGCGGTCACCTGCCAACGGCTGGCGCTGACCGGCCTGATGAAGCCGTTCGACCTGGAGGTCTTCTACGGCGAGCGGGTTGCGGTGCTGGGCTCCAACGGGTCGGGGAAGTCGCACTTCCTGCGGCTGCTGGCGGGCGAGGAGGTGGCGCACACGGGGCAGTGGAAGCTGGGCGCCCGGGTGGTGCCGGGGCACTTCGCGCAGACCCATGCGCACCCCGAGCTGATGGGGCGCACGCTGGTCGACATCCTGTGGACCGAGCACGCGAAGAGCCGGGGGCCGGCGATGAGCGCGCTGCGCCGTTACGAGCTGGACCAGCAGGGGGACAAGCCGTTCGAGAAGCTGTCCGGCGGGCAGCAAGCCCGGTTCCAGATCCTGCTGTTGGAGATCGACGGCGCCACCGCGCTCCTGTTGGACGAGCCGACCGACAACCTCGACCTGGAGTCGGCCGAGGCGCTCCAGAAGGGCCTTGAGGCGTACGAGGGGACGGCGCTGGTGGTCACGCACGACCGCTGGTTCGCCCGGTCGTTCGACCGGTTCCTGGTCTTCGGGCAGGATGGCCGGGTCCGGGAGGTGCCGGAACCGGTGTGGGACGAGGGACGGGTGGAGCGCCACCGCTAGGAGAGGGCCTTCATGTGGCTCTCCCAAGGGCTGTCCGATCCCGGCCATCTGGCCATCTGGCCATCGGACGGCCCCTAGGCCCTGTCGTCAAACTCCCGTCTGCCGTCCGGCGCCCGGCCCGCCCTTCGGGCGAACGACGGGAGTTTGACGACAGGACCTAGCGCACGCGGCGCGGGAGAGGAAATCCGCCGCCACCCTCGGGGCGGAGTCTCGGCCGTGTTCGGACCGGATTCCGATGCGCCGTTCGGGCGGCCGGACTCCGGACGAACAGGGCGCGCCCAGAAGGGCGTTCGGGGCCCGACGGCCGCCCCCGTGCAACACCCGTCCCAGAGCCATGCACCCACCTCAGCATCCCCACCCCTGCCACCGCGAGGGGTGGCGCGCGGCCGGCGGAACGCCGGTTGGGCGCTCTACTGCACCGGAACATTCCCGTCAAGATGGTGAATTCGGGCCCGAAAGTGGGCAGTTGACCCTCGTCTTGACGCGGTGATTGACTTCCCGCATCACCCGGCGCCGCTCCGCGCCCGCGGCCCACAGGCCAGAAAGGGATCACCGGGTCCGTCGGGATCCGCGGGCACCGTCACGGCTCCGGGTGAGCTGTGGTCACGCATGCCCTTCAACAGGCTGCCGCCCGTCGAGGATCGAGGCCCATCGGAGCGTGAGGATCACCGTCGCATGAGAATAAGCGTCGTCGTCCCCGCCTACCGCGCCCGGGACGCGCTGGAGTTGTGTCTGCTGGCCCTGGCCCGCCAATCACTCGACGCCGCGCACTCGGCCGAGGTGATCGTGGTGGACGACGGCTCCGCGGACGGCACGGACCGGATGGTGGCCACGCTGCCGGCCGGCCTCGACGTCCGTTACGTGTACGAGCCGCGCTCCCCCGCGTCCGGCCGGGCGCGGGCCCGCAACCTCGGGCTGGCGCACGCGACGGGCGACCTCGTCGTGCTGCTCGACGCGGACCAGGTGGTGGCGCCGACGTTCCTCGCCGAGCACGCCCGGGCCCATGCCGAGGGCGATGACCTGGTGGTCGTCGGCCGGCGGTTCCAGTTGGGGGACGGTCCGGTCGACCGGGAGCGGCTGCGGTACGAGTTCAGCTTCGAGGCGCTGCCGCCGGTGGTGCGGGGCGACGAACGGGAGCCGGTGCTGGAGGCGTTCGCCTGCGAGCTGGCCGGGCTGGAGACCGCCTGGCACTACGTGTGGGCGTGCAACGCCTCGGTGCGGCGCGGTCATCTGGTGGCGGCCGGCGGGTTCGACGAGGCGTTCGTCGGCTGGGGGTTGGAGGACGCCGAGCTGGGCTACCGGCTCACCCGCCGCGGCCTGCGGCTCCGCTACGCCACCGAGCCGGCCGTCTACCACCTGCACCGGGAGTCGCCCCCCGCGGCCCGGCACGGGGAATGGCGGCGCAACCTCGCCCACTTCGCGAGCGTGCACGACGACGTGGTGGTACTGCTCCAGCGGGTCTTCGAGCCGGTCGTCGACCCGACCGGCCCGGGCCGGGGCCGGCACGAGTGCGCGCTCCGCTTCGAACTCGCCGCCCGCGCACTCGCCGGCCGCCTGCGCCCCGCCCCGACGGGCTGAGCCCAGACCACCGTCGCGCACCGGCCGCTCCCCGGCAGGACGACGCGGCGCGCGGCGCACCGACGGATTCCCCCTCCCCGCTCCCAAGGGCGGGCCGCTCGGCGTGCCTACTCTGGAAGTGCGGCGGTCCGCCCCGTCCTACGGGTGGGGCATCGGACGAGGGTCCAACGGGCCCGCGCTCCGGGCCGTACGACGCCACCCGAAGGAGAGTTGTGTCCGGCGCACCATCCCTTTCCACCACCGGGACGCGCGGCCCCGATCGTTCCTGCGTCCTGCTCAAGCACGGCGAGATCTTCCTCAAGGGGCGCAATCGCCGTCTGTTCACCGAGCGGTTGCACGACAACCTCCGGGTGGCGCTGCGCGGCATCGGCGGATCGACCTGGATCAAGATCGCGCAGAACGTCACGGTGCTGGGCGGCCAGGTGCCGCAGGAGGCACTGGTCGAACGGGCCCGCCGGGTGATCGGCTTCAACTCCGTCCAGCCGGCGATCCGGGTGGACAGCTCCTTGGACGCCATCACCGCGGCGGCGGTGCGGACGCTCTCCGCGGTGGTCGCCCAGCGGCCGGTGGCCAGCTTCGCGGTGCGGGTCAAGCGCCGGGACAAGGCGTTCCCGATGACGTCGTCACGGCTGGAGGCCCACCTGGGGGCCCGGATCCAAGAGGCCCTGGACGGGCTGCCGGTGGACCTCTCCCACCCCGGCGTCCGGCTGGCCGTCGAGATCGACCACAAGGAGACCTATCTGTCCTGGGCCCGGTATCCGGGCCAGGGCGGGCTGCCGGTCGGGGCCAGCGGGCGGGCCCTGGCGCTGCTGTCGGGCGGCTACGACTCGCCGGTGGCCGCCTACCGCGCCATGCGTCGCGGTCTGGCCTGCGACTTCGTCCACTTCACGGGCGCGCCCTACACCAACGCGTCCTCGACGTACAAGGCGTACGCGCTGGCCCGGGAGCTCAACCGCTACCAGCCGCCGGGCCGGCTCCACGTCATCGCCCTCGGGCGTGCGCAGCGGCAGTTGGCGGTGGCCGGCGCGGGCCGGCTCCAGGTGGTCGCCCAGCGGCGGCTGATGGTCCGGGCCGCCTCGGCGCTGGCCGGCCGGATCGGAGCGCAGGCGCTGGTCACCGGGGACAGCCTGGGCCAGGTGGCCAGCCAGACGCTGGCGAACCTCGCGGCCGTGGACGAGGCCGCCGCGCTCCCCGTCGTCCGGCCCCTGGTCGGCTGGGAGAAGCAGGAGATCATCGACGAGGCCCGCGCCATCGGCACCGCGGACGTCTCCGTACTCCCGGACGAGGACTGCTGCCGGCTGCTCGCCCCGCCCCAGGTCAGCACCCGGGCCGCGCTGCCCCAACTGCACGCGCTGGAACGCCGCCTGGACCTCGACGAGCTGATCGCGGAACTGCTGGCCGGCGCCCAGATCATGCGGCCGGAGGCGGACGGTGAGGAGGACGGGGATAACGGAGACGGTGCCGGCGGCACGGAGGGCGCCGGGGCGGGGGCCCAAGTCGGCCAGGAACCGCCGGGGTTGTGGGTCAGGACTGAGGCTGGGTCTGGGGCTCGGGCTCCGGAAGCAGTTCGCCCGTCTCCAACAGGGTCTTGAGGTTGGACAACAGGGCGGGCCAGCCGTGCTGGACCATGCCGCGGGCCGTGGAGTCGGCGGCGAAGCCGTCATGGACGACGGTGAGCTTCACCATGTCGCCGAGCGGCTCGATCTCGAACGTCACCTTGGAGCGCGGCTCGGCCGCCAACTCGGCCTGGACGCCCTCGGCGACGCCCATCCGCCGGGCCCACTCCGGGGTGAAGGTGTGCCAGGTGTAGGACAGCCTCCGGTACGGGCTGGACTCCAGGACGACCTGCTCGGGGTGGGCGGTGGCGGCCCCGCCCTCGTTCCAGGTCATGGCCGACCCGGCGCGCCAGTCCGTGTCGAACTCCACGCCCCAGTAGCGGCTGGTGAAGGACGGGTCGGTGAGGGCCTGCCAGAGCCGCTCCGGCGTGGTCCGGATGTAGGTGGTGTAGACGAACGCGTTGCTGTCCATGGGGGGTGTCTCCAGTGCGTGTGTGAGGTCGGCGAGGGCGCGTGCCCGGTCGCGGTCGTAGTGGCTGATCCAGCGGTCGGCGAGGGCGTTGATCGGCTCGGCGTTGAGGTAGTGCAGCTTCTCCCGGCCGCGCCGGAGCGTGGTGATCAGGTTGGCCGCCTCCAGCACGGCCAGGTGCTTGCTCACCGACTGCCGGGTCATCTCCAGCTCCGCGCACAGCTCCCGCAGGGTCTGTCCGTTGCGGGCGTTGAGGCTGTCCAGCAACCGGCGGCGCCCCGCATCGGCCAGCGCTTTGAAGACCTCGTCCATGGCCCGCATCTCTCCTGCCCCGCCTCTTTATGCAACCTGTTGACTGCATAAAAAGTTAGGCAGCCGTTTGGCTGCATGTCAATCGGGACGGGCGCCCCCAGGGGACGGCGGGTGGGGACGGCTACTCCGTGATCTCGATCCGGCGGGGGGTCGCGGGCTCGGCCTTGGGGAGGGTCACGGTCAGCACCCCGTCGGTCAGGTTCGCCGTGACCTCGTCGGCCCTGACGTCGACGGGCAACGCCGCCCGGTACTCGAACCGGCCGGTCCGGCGGGTCGTCCGGCGCAGCACGCCCTCGCTCCCGCACTCCTTGCACTCGCCGGCGATGCGCAGTTCCCGATTGCCGATTTCGACGTCGACGTCCTCGCGCCGCACGCCGGGCAGTTCAGCCTCGACGACGTAGGCGTCTTCCGCCTCGTGCAGGTCCGAAAGCGGCGCCCACTGGGTCGGCCCGCCGCGCGCGGTGGCGCCGCCGGCGGACTCCAGCAGGCGGGCCATCCGCTGGTACAGGTCGTCGAACTCCGAGGCGATCGGCTCGCCCCAGCCCGACGGCGGCGGGAACTGTTCCAGGAAGCTGCCGGAACGGCGTCGCGCGGGCATGTTCATCGCGGTCACCTCCGCGGGACGAGGGTGGTCGGCCGCTGCGCGTGGCGCGGGCGGGCCTGTTTCCCATGCTGCGCGTCCCGGTGCGGGCCGGCGACTGCGGCGGGCGGGGCGCCGCTTCAGCCGAAGAGGCCGGGCACCCGGATCGTCCGCACCGGCCGCTTGGGCTTCGGCTCCTGGCGCGGCGGCAGCCGTCCGCCCGGCAACTCGTCGGCCCGCGGCGGCCTGCCGCCACCGCTCGGCGCACTCCCGGAACCGCCAGAGCCGCCAGAACTCCCAAAATCCCCGGTGGAGTTGGGTGAGCCGTCGGTGGCGTCGGACGCACCGACGCGCCCCGGCTTCCCGGGGCCGCCCGGGTTCCCGCCGCTCCGGCCGGACCTCCCGACCCGCCCCGGGTTACCGCTTCCCATAGCCCCAGCGCGCCGCCGACGCGCCGCCGCTCGGCGTCCCATCGGGCTACACCGCGTGCCGGGGCGCGTCGGTCCGCGCGGGGCGCGCCCCGGCGGTGCCTTCGGTGACGCAGCCCGGTCCGGGGAAGATCTCCGTCTCGTGACCGTCCTCGTAGCGGACCCGGTACGGGGGTTCGCCGTTGCGGCCGAGCACCTCGATCACCGTGGCCCGGTGTTCCGGGCTGCCCACCGCGCGTCCGGTGATGCGCAGTACGTCTCCCTTGTGCGCCTGCATCGCCGCTCACCCTTCCCTGCGCTGCCGTGACTGTCCGCGCACGCCGTTTCGGGCGTGCGCCGCGCCTCCTTCCAGTGTGCGTGCGTCGCCGCGCACCGCACGGGGACGGTGGCCGGCGCCGGGCGGGCACGGTACGGCCGGCGGCGGCAAGGCCCGGTGGCACCGGCCCTGTTCAGCCCTGGATCTCGACGTGGCGCGGCTTGGCGGCCTGCGCCTTCGGGATCGTCACGGTGAGGACGCCGTCCGTGAGCGAGGCGGTCACGTCGTCGGACCGCACGTCCACCGGGAGCAGCGCCCGGTACTCGAACCTCCCGGTGGGGCGGCCGCGGTGGCGCAGCACGCCGGGCCGCTCGCACTCCTTGAGCTCCCCGGAGATGCTCACCTCGTGCTCGCCGACCTCGACGTCGATGCCCTCGCGCCTGATGCCGGGCAGCTCGCACTCGACGACGTACGCCTCGTCGGTCTCGTGCAGGTCGGCCGGCGGCGCGAAGGCCGGCGTCTCGGCCAGTGGCGAGGTGAACGCGGCGGACTCCAGGAAGTGGTTCATCCGGTCGAACAGCTCCTGGAACTCGGCCATCGGCCGGGGCCAGCCCGTCCCGCGCTCCCACAGGCTTCCGCGCTGGTGGCGGCTCGGCAGGTTCATCGGGGGTCACCTCCCGTACGGCGACTGAACGCTCCTGCTGCTTCCATGCTGGCCACCGCTGTCGGGCCGGCGCGACTCGGACGGGCCCCGGGTAGCTGACGATGCGTCAGGGATGGGCGGTCACTCGCCGTGGTAGAGCCGGTCCGCGCCGACCAGCAGGACCTCGCCCTTGGCCTCGGCGGCGCGCAGCTCCGGGCCGAAGCCGACGCCGCTGTAGCAGGTGAGCACGGTCTGGGCGGTGTCCTCGCCGGCCGCGGTGGCCAGGGCGAGGATCCGGCGCAGCCGGGCCAGGTGCGAGAGGTCCATGACCTCGTTCCAGCGGGCCAGCCCGACCGAGAGCAGTGCCCCGGGCCGCCCGTCGGCGGTGCCCCGGACGACGACCTCGACGTCGAGCCGGGTGTTCCCCTCCGGATCGGGGACGGTTCCGCGGACCGCCGAGTGCACCGCGCCGCCGAAGGTGTCCCAGGCGACGTACCGGGTGACCCACTCCCGGCAGAGCTGGGCGAAGTGCGGGGCGGCCACCGTGGCGTCGAAGTCCGGGCGGATCCGGCGCCACACCTCGACCGTCTCCTCCTGCTCCAGCGCCGCGCGGTGCGGCCAGGCGATGGCGTGCTCGAAGGCGAGCAGCGGTTCGGCGATGCGGTAGCGGGTCAGCCCGGGCCGGAACGCGTCCGCCTCGTCGTGCAGCAGCCCGTGGTGGCGCATCGCGGCCAGGACGTGGGAGACGTCGTGGAGCGAGGCGCCGAGGCGGTCGGCGATCCCGCCGGGGGTGGAGCGGCCGCCGGCGATGGCGACCAGGACCGAGTGGCACAGCGCGCGGTCCGCGTAGTCGCCCTCCTGCTCCAGCAGGTGGCGGGCCTCCCAGAACAGCGGCACCCGGGGGTTGAGGACGGTCCGGCAGATCCAGGCGTCGAAGTCGTCCGGGCCGGCGGGGGCGTCGTCGCAGACCAGGTCGCCGCGGTAGGCGGGGGTGCCGCCGACGACGGCGTGCACCTGCACGGCGAGCCGGGGTGCCCGGATGCCCCAGAAGCGGGCCGCCTTGCGGAAGCCGAACGGCCGCACCGCCACCTCCAGGGAGGCCAGGCCGTGCAGCGAGGAGGGGCCGGCGAACAGCCGGCGGATGACGGCGGGGCTGGCGCCGCTGAGGATCAGGCGGGTGCGGTTGTGCGGGCGCTCCTGGTGCACGCGGAGGAAGGCGCAGTGCAGGAGCGAGGAGAGCGCGGGGCTGTGTCCGACGAGTTCGGGGAAGTCGTCGATGATCACCGCGGTGGGGCGCTCGTCGCCCAGCGCGAGCAGCGCCTCGGCGGCCTCGTCCCAGTGGTGCCAGTGAGGCGGCCGGTCGGCGCCGGTGTGCTCGGCGAGCCGCTCGGCCAGGCGCCGCAGGGACTCCGCCTCGGCCGCCGCCTGCCCGTCGAAGTAGAAACCGCCGGTGGCCCGGCTGAGCGCCTCCAGCAGGACGGTCTTGCCCTGGCGGCGCTGGCCCGAGACCAGCGCGAGGGTGGCCCCGGGACGGGAGTCGCAGACGAAGCGCGCGAGGTCCGTCCACTCTTCGGCGCGGTCGAAGATCCGGTCGGGCCGGGCCGGCAGGGTCGTGGCATCCGATGGCGACACGGGTCCGCTCCCCTCGTTACGGGCCGCCGGCGGCGGCCGGCGGCCGTCCTCGCTGTCCGTACGGGTCGCTGTGGGTCAAGTACACCTCCGGCGTCCGGCCGCTGTCGCCCCGGCGGGCCGTACGGGGCACCGCGCTCCGGGGGCGTCGATCAGCCCGGTTCGGGGGCCGGTTGCCCGGGTCGGGCGGGGGTGGCGTCGGGTACGGCGGCGTCCCCGGCAGCGTCGTCGCGCGCGTAGGTGAGCCGGTCGACCACCTCGATGACGCCGTCCACGTTCTCGCAGAGCCGGACCGCGATCGGGAGCAGGCTCTTGCGCTCCAGGGTGCCGGTGAGGGTGACGGTGCCGTCGGCGACGTCGACGGTGACCGCGGACGGTGAGACGCCGAGCGTGCGGGTCAACACCTCCTCCAGGATCTCCTCCTGGATCGCCCGGTCCCGGCGCAGGAAGAGCTGGACGAGGTCGCTGCGGCTGATCACGCCGATCAGCCGCTCGGCGTCGTCGACGACGGGGAGCCGCTTGACCTTGCGCTGCTCCATCGTCCGGGCCGCCTCGACCACGCTCCACTCCGGCCGTGCCACCACGGCGGGACTGGTCATGATCGCCTCGGCGGTGGCGGCGCCGGCCTTGGACAGCTGCCGGCGCAGCAGGTCGGCTTCGGAGACCACGCCCACCGGCCGCCCGTCGTCGTCGACGACCGGTACGGCGGTGATGTCGTACTCGTCGAGCAGCCGCGCGATCTCCCGGAAGAGGGTGCCGCGCTGGACGGTGACGGCGTTGGGGGTCATCAGGTCGGCCACTCTGCGGTGCCTCATGGTGCGCCACTACCTCCGGATGTGCCTGGTTGGGTCGGCTCCGGCCGGTTTCGACCGGAGTCCTGTCTTCATGATCCCGCGTCGGGCCGCCGAACGGCGCACGGAGTCCGGGTGCGACGACAAAGCGGTGTCGCGGCGGCGCTCTGGCTAGGGCCTGTCCGACCCGGGCCCATCGGACAGGCCCTAGTCGTGCGGGACGACGGCAACGGGGCAGGTCACGTGATGGACGGCGGCATGGACGACGGGGCCGATGCGGGGTGTGGGCAGTCGTCGTTGCGCTCGGCGGCCGACCACCAGGAGCCCGGCGCCCTGGGCGGCCTCGACGACGGCGCGGGCCGGGCTGTCCGACAGCAGGGTCCGCTGCACGGGCACGTCGGGGAACCGCGCCCGCCAGGGGTCGAGCGCCTCCCGCAACTCATTCTCCGCGGCCGCGGTCACCTCGGCCGCCGCGTCCGGGTCGACGCCCCAGGGGGTGTAGACCTGCACCGGGAACGGGCGGCCGTGCACCACCTGGAGCAGCACACCGCGGCCGGCCGCCGCGTCGAAGGCGAACTCCAGCAGCCGCCCGGCCGGCCCACTGAGGCTGACCCCGACCACGACCCGCGGCCCGGAGACCGCCGCTTCCGCTGGGGCGGGCGGTTCTTCGACCGGCGGCCGCGGGCGGTCCGGCGTCGCCGGCGCGTCGGCTCGGACGAGGACGACCGGGCCCGCGGCCCGCGCCACCACGCTCAGACTGATGTCGCCGAGGACGAAGCTCTTCCAGGCCGACAGGGCCCGGGAGCCCAGGACCAGCAGTCGGGACTCCGCGGCGGCCCGCAGCAGCGCCGGCTCCGGCTCGTCCCCGACGAGGTCCTCGATGATCCGCAGTTGCGGGTGGCGGGATTGGACCGCGTCCGTGGCGGCGCGGATGACCTGGCGGGCGTACACGTTCTGGTCCCGCTCGGGGGCGGTGTCCGGTGCCTGGGCGGCCAGCAGTATCCAGGCGTGCAACAACCGCAGCACGGCTCCCCGCCGGTGGGCCTCGTCGGCGGCCCACTGCGCCGCGGCCAGGCTCTCCGCCGAGCCGTCGAGCCCGACGGTGATGATCTCCGGCTCCATGGCTGTCCCTCGACACGAACGGTGGGCGACGCGCTCGCCCGCGGACCGGGGGTATCGGCCCCGCGCTATCGAGCCTGCGCGCCCGCGCCCTGCAGGGCCAGTGGGCCGAAGGTCACCAGGTCGGGGCCGGACGCCCCGGGCCGACGGGGCCGTCAGCCGTCGGCCGTGGCCGCCCGAGGCCCGTCGGTCGGAGGGCTCTTCGGCAGGGTGACCGTGAACGCCGTCCGCCCGGGTCGGCTGACCAGGGCGACCGTGCCGCGGTGCGCGGTGACCACCGCGTGCACGATGGCCAGGCCCAGCCCGGTGCCGCCGGCGGCGCGGGAGCGGCCGTGGTCGGCGCGGACGAACCGGCCGAAGACCTCGGGCCGGAGCTCCTCCGGGACCCCCGGGCCGTCGTCGGCGACGGTCAGCCGTACGGTCCCGGAGGCGGCCCGCAGGCGTACCGTGACGGCGGTTCCGGCGGGGGTGTGGGTCCGGGCGTTGGCCAGGAGGTTGCCGACGACCTGGTGCAGCCGGTGCTCGTCGCCGGTGACCGTCACCGCCGTCTCGGGCAGGTCCAGCAGCCAGCGGTGGTCGGGGCCGGCCGCCCGGGCGTCGTCCGTGGCGACCAGGACCAGGCGGGTCAGGTCGACCGGCGTCCGTGCCAGGGCGCGGCCGGCGTCGAGCCGGGCGAGCAGCAGCAGGTCGTCGACCAGGCGGCTCATCCGTTCCGATTCGGCGTTGATGCGCTCCAGCGCGTGCCGGACCTCGCCGGGCACCGGCCCCCGGTGGCGGAAGGCGAGCTCGGCGTGGCCGCGGACGTTGGCCACCGGGGTGCGCAGCTCGTGGCTGGCGTCGGCGGCGAACTGGCGCAGCCGCTCCTCGCTGGCCTGGCGGCGCTCCAGGGCGTTGCCGACGTGGCCGAGCATCTGGTTCAGGGCGGTGCCGACCCGGCCGACCTCGGTCCGCGGGTCGACGACCGGCACCGGCGCCGGCATGGCCACCTCCCCACTGGCGAGCGGCAGTTGCGCCACTCCGGCCGCGGTGGCGGTCACCCGCCGCAGGGGGCGCAGGGACAACCGCACCCACAGCGCCCCGACCACGCCCGTGGCCAGGAGCGCCCCACCGAAGACGGCCGCCTCCACCGCTTCCAGCCGGTGCACGGTCTCCTCCACCGGGTGCATCGGCAGCCCGGTGACCAGGACGTCGCCGTCGTCCCCGGGCACCGCGTTGAGTCGGTAGCCGCCGACTGCGGAGAGGTGGACGGTGTGCCCGGTGCCGTCGGTCGGCAGTGCGGCCAGCGCGCTGCGGTCGTGGGCGGTGAGCGGTACCCGGGTGTCGTTGGTCTCCCGCACGACGGCGGCCTGTGTGGGGGCGCCGCGCAGCAGCCGCGCCCCGAAGGTGCCGTTCGCCTGGCCCCGGGTGTCGGGCTGGTTGTCGGCGTCGGGTTTCGCCTCGTGTTCCAGGCTGGCGGCGAACCGGCCGGCGGAGGCGGACAGTTGCTGGTCCAGGCGCCCCACGAGGAACCCGCGAAGGGCGAGGACGGTGGTGATACCGACGGCCGCGCAGGCGAGCGCGAGGAGCGCGACGAGCCCGGCGGTGAGCTGGCCGCGCAGGCTGCGCGGGAGGGGCGGCCTCATGCGGGGTCGGGCCTGAGGACGTAGCCGACGCCGCGCACGGTGTGGATCATGGCTGGCCGGCCGGCGTCGATCTTCTTGCGCAGGTAGCTGATGTAGAGCTCGACGACGTGGGCCCGGCCGCCGAAGTCGTAGGACCAGACGCGGTCGAGGATCTGTGCCTTGGACAGCACCCGCCGCGGGTTGCGCATCAGGAAGCGGAGCAGTTCGAACTCGGTGCGGGACAGCTCGACGAGGTCGGCGCCGCGGAACACCTCCCGGGCCTCCTCGTCCATGACGAGGTCCCCGACGACCAGCCGGTCCCCTGCCGGCTCCCGGGCCATGCCGGCCCGGCGCAGCAGTCCGCGCAGCCGGGCGATGACCTCTTCCAGGCTGAACGGCTTGGTGACGTAGTCGTCGCCGCCGGCGGTGATGCCGGCGATCCGGTCCTCGACGGAGTCCCGGGCGGTCAGGAAGAGCACACAGACGGTCTCCACTTCCCGGCGCAGCAGGTGCAGGAGTCGGAGGCCGTCGGTGTCCGGCAGCATCCAGTCGAGGACGACGGCGTGCGGGCGGAAGGCCCGGGCGGTGGCGAGCGCGGTGGCGCCGTCGGGTGCGGTGCGGACCTCCCAGCCCTCGTCCGCCAGGGCGCCGGAGAGGACCTCGGTGAGGTCCGGTTCGTCGTCGATCACCAGGACCCGGACCGGCGAGCCGTCGGCGGTGTTGAGGCGGGCGGGGGTGGTGCGGTGGTTCGTCATCGTGCCTCCAGCATCCCTCGCTCCGCTGTGCACCTGGTCGCCGGGGCCTCTCAGTTTCCTGTGAATCTTCCCGTGAATCCGGGGCCAAGCCGGCGCTCAGAGGTTCCTCAGAGGTTCCGCTGGCACGCTGGCGGCCCCCTCGGAAACGGAGCCCCATGAGTGTCCTCGCCCCTCCCCGCGCCGACGCCCCCAAGCGCCGGTCCTGGCGCCCGCCGGCCGTCGCGGCCCCGGTGCTGGCGCAGCTCGTCGTCTGGGCTGGTGCGGCCGGGGTCCTGGGCCTGTGGTGGGTGGACACCGCGTCGGTGACCGGGCCGGCGGGCTGGCTGACCGGCGCCGGCCGGATCACCGGGCTGCTGGCCGGGTACGCCTGCGCGGTGCTGGTCGCGCTGATGGCGCGGGTGCCGCTGCTGGACCACACCGTCGGCACCGACCGGCTGGCCCGTTGGCACGCGATGGGCGGGCGGTACGCCGTCGGGCTGGCGCTGGCCCACACCCTGCTGATCGTCTGGGGGTCCGCGCTCACCGTGCACAGCGGGGTGGTGCAGGAGACCGCCACCCTGGTGCTCCACTACCCGGACATGCTCAAGGCCACCGCAGGGTTCCTGCTGCTGGTCGGCACCGGCGTGGTCTCCGCACGGGCCGCCCGCCGCCGGCTGAGCTACGAAACCTGGCACTACCTGCACTGCCTCACCTACGCGGCGCTGTTCCTCACCTTCGGGCACCAGCTCTCCAACGGCGCGGACTTCGTGGGCAATCGGGCCGCGCAGTTGGCCTGGTACGCGCTGTACCTCGGGGTGGCGGCCCTGGTGGCGTGGTACCGCTTCCTGCTCCCACTGCGGCGGGCGCTGCGCCACCGGCTCCGGGTGACGCAGGTCCACCCGGAGGCGCCGGGGGTGTTCTCGGTGCACCTCACCGGGCGGCGTCTGTTGGACCTGGGGGCCGAGCCCGGGCAGTTCTTCCGTTGGCGCTTCCTGGCGCCCGGGCTGTGGTGGACCGCCACGCCGTACTCCCTGTCGGCGCCCCCGCGCCCCGACCTGCTGCGGATCACGGTGAAGGCGGCCGGTGGCCACAGCGCGGCGCTGGCCCGGCTCCGGCCCGGTACCCGGGTCTGGGCGGAGGGCCCCTACGGGGCGTTCACCGCGGCGCGGCGCAGCGCCCCGAAGGTGCTGCTGTTGGCGGGCGGCGTCGGCATCACCCCGCTGCGCACGCTCTTCGAGACCCTCCCCGGCGAGGTCACCCTGCTCTACCGGGTCCGCCGCCCCGAGGACCTCGCGCTCCGCGGGGAGCTCGACGCGATCGCCGCCGCCCGCGGCGCGGTGGTGCACTACTCCGTCAGCCAACCCGAGGGCGCCTCCTGGCCGTTGACGGCCCGCGCCCTCGGCCGGCTGGTACCGGACCTGGCGGCGCACGACGTCTACGTCTGCGGGCCGCCCGGCATGACCGAGGCCGCGCGCCGCGCCCTGCGGGCCGCCGGCGTGCCGCGGCACCGCGTCCACCACGAGTCCTTCGACTTCTGAACGCCTGAGTGCGTCCCGTTCCGATCCCCATCCGCATCCGCATCCGCATCCGCATCCGCAAGGAGTCCCGCGTGCGCCGAGCCGTCCTCACCACCGCGTCCACCGGTGCGCTGGTCGTCCTGCTGCTGTCGCTCAAACCGCACCAGCCGCCCGGCCCGCCGGCGGTCGCTGCGGCCCCGTCCCCGGCCAGCACCCGGCATCCCGGTGGCCGGCCCACCGACGGCACCTACACCGGCGCTCCGGTCGCCACCCGCTACGGGACCGTGCAGGTCGCCGCCACGGTCAAGGGCGGCCGATTGACGGCCGTGAAGGTGCTCCAGGTGCCCTCCGAGAGCGGGCGGGACCAGGAGATCGCCGCCTACGCGGTGCCCCGTCTGACGCAGGAGGCGCTGAGCGTCCACGGTGCCGCGATCGACGCGGTGTCCGGCGCCAGCTACACCAGCGCGGGCTATGTCCAGTCGCTCCAGAGCGCGTTGGACCGGGCCGGTGCCTGACCGCGCGCGGCCCGGGCGGGCGCCGGAGCGGCGGGGCACCGGGCTGCGGCACGTCGAGCATGTGATGGGGACGGTGTTCTCCTTCGACGTCCGCGCTCCCGTATTGCCGGGCGTGGCGGCCGCGTTGGAGGACGCGGTGGCCTGGCTGCACCACGTCGACCGGGTCTTCTCCCCCTACCGCCCGGACAGCGTGGTGAGCCGCCTGGCCCGCGGCGCCGCGCGGCCCGAGGAGTGCTCGGCGGAGGTGCGCGAGGTCCTCGCCCGGTGTGAGGCGGCCCGGCGCGCCACGGGCGGCTGGTTCAGCCCGGTCGCCGGCGGCGTCCTCGACCCGTCGGGCCTGGTCAAGGGGTGGGCGGTGGAGCGGGCCGCGGAACGGCTCCGGGCGGCTGGCGCGCGGCACGTGTGCGTCAACGGAGGCGGCGACCTCCAGTTCTTCGGCGGCTCGGCGCCCGGTGTGCCCTGGCGGATCGGGCTCGCCCATCCGTTGCGCCCGGGCGCCCTCTGCGCGGTCGTCACCGGCCACGACCTGGCCGTGGCCACCTCCGGCACCGCCGAGCGCGGCGCGCACATCCTGGACCCGCACACCCGGGCCCCGGCCCGCGGACCCGCCGCCGTGACCGTCGTCGGCCGCCGGCTGACCACGACCGACGCCTACGCCACGGCTGCCTTCGCGAGGGGCGCGAAGGCAGCCGACTGGTGGGAATCCCTGCCCGGTCACGAGGCGTTGGCGATCACCCGGGACGGCGGGTCGTGGCACACCACGGGTTTCCCCCGCTGGGGCACACTGCTGGTCGCCGGCCCCTGACCGCGGCGCTCACCGCAGCGGCACCGTCAACTCTGCCGGGGCGTTCGCCGGGGAGCCGAAGGCCACGGTGGAGCCGCGTGGGGTGCGGCCCCCGTAGAGCGGGTCCGCGGTGTCCAGCACCAGGGCCAGGTGGTGGCCGGCGGGGACGTCGTAGGCGGTGGGGAAGAGGGTGACGTCGAGGGCGACGGGGCGGCCGGGGTGGGTGCCGGTCCAGCTCTGGGGGGCGTGGGAGATCAGCTTGCCGATGCCGAGGGTGTTGACGTCGTAGAGGTAGGCGAAGGCGGTGCCCTGGGGGGCGGAGGCGGTGACGGTGGTGCGCAAGTGGGCGGCGCCGCGCAGGTGTTGGGGCGTCGCGTAGGGCGCCGACTGCCAGACCGCGGCGGAGCGGCGGGGCAGCAGCGGGACGGCCACGGTGGGCGGCAGGCCGATGACCTGGTCGAGGGTGCCGGAGAGCTCGGCGATGCCGCCGTCGGCGCCCGAGTCGGTGCCGCCGGCCACCTGCCGCGTCCAGCCGGTCGGGGCGGCGCCGGTGGCGAGGGTGCCGGTGCCGTGGGAGTCGGGGCGGCCCAACGACAGGTACTCCATACGGGAGTTGACGGTCTGCCAGTTGGGGTAGCTCTCCTGGCCGCCGGTCGGTCGGACCTGGAGTTGCACCCCTTCGCGCGTGGCGGCGGTCGCGGCGGCGCCCTTGAGGTGGCGGTCGAGCCAGTGGCGGGCGCTGGTCCAGGTGGCGTTGGGCAGGCCGAGCAGGCTGGTCAGCTCCTGGGTGGCGTGGTCGCCGGGGCGCAGTTCGAGCCGCTTGGGCACGGTCAGCCGCTGGTAGAAGGCGGTCATCTGGCCGGGGTTGAAGATGCTGTCGCCCCAGGCGTTGGCGAGGAAGACGGCGGTGCCGTGGGCGTTGATGCGGTCCACGTAGGTGGCCGGGGAGCGGGTGTGCGCCCACTGGACGACGCGGGGCATGTCGCGGTCGGCGTAGAGGTCGGAGAGCGTCCGGGCAAACTCGGGGCTGCGGCGGCCGGTGGGGGTCTGGACGGCGGCGAGCAGACCGGCGGCCTGGAGGTGCCGGGTGCGGCCGCTGTAGAGCGCGTCGGTCAGGTCCGCCCAACCGCTGAGCGAGGCGACCGCCTTGACCCGGGGATCGGAGGCGGCGCCCATCAGCGTCAGGCCGCCACCCAAGGAGAGACCGACCATGCCGATCCGGCCGCGGTCGGACGGGGTGTGGGCGAGGGACCAGTCGATCACCGAGGAGATGTCGCCCACGTCCTTGGGCCCCGCGACGTCGATCTTCCCGCCGGAGGCCCAGAAGCCGCGCACGGTGTACGTCACGGCGACGTAGCCGTCGGCGGCCAACGCCCTGCCCTGGGCCACGTATTCCAGGTCGTTCTGCCCCCAACTGGCCGGCTGGACGACCAGGGGGTAGTGGCCGTTGCGGTCGGCGCCGGGGGTGCCGGGCGCGGGGGTGAAGACATCGGCCTTGAGGACGGTGCCGTCCTTCATGGGGATGTCGACGAGGCGGAAGGCCGGGGCGGCGGACGCGCGGGCGGTGGCGGCCGTGGGCCGCCCCTTGCCGGTCATCGCCGCCGCGGGGCCGGCGGGCACGCCGACGGCCAGGGCGAGGGCAACTGCCCCCGCGCACAGGGACGTTGCCGTGCGGCGTCGTCGGCCGAGGGGGTTGCCTGCGGTTCGGCGGGGTCGCGCCATCGCTGCTCCTGGGGGGTCTGAGCACGGCGCCACGATGGCGTCCGTAGGGTGCGGTGATCGGGAGCGTAGAACCGGCCGACGGCCCCGGGCGAGATCATGATCGGCCAAATTACCGACGGGTAATGCACCGTTACCGGCGGCCACTTGAGGGCGGGCGCGAGGCGATATGCGTGGGATACGGCAAATGGTTTAGGGTACCCGGATGATCTTTATCGTTGTGAAGTTTCCCGTGAAGCCCGAGCACGTCGAGGAGTGGCCCGAGAAGGTCGCCGCGTTCACCCGCGCCACCCGGGAGGAGCCCGGCAACCTGTGGTTCGAGTGGTCGCGCAGCATCGAGGACCCGAACACCTTCGTGCTGGTCGAGGCGTTCCAGGACGACGCCGGCGAGGCGCACGTCAACTCCGACCACTTCCGCGCCGGCCTGGAGACGATGCGCCCGCTGCTGCGCCGCACCCCCGACATCGTGAGCACCACGATCCCGGGCGCCGAGGGCTGGAGCGCGATGGGCGAGCTCACCATCGACTGACGCCCGCGCACTGCACTGACGAAGCGGCGGATCGCCCCGGGGCGGCCGCCGCTTCGTCGTGTCGACGCGATGGCTCGCGTGCGGTGGCTCAACGGAGCCCGGGGGCGACCTCGGACGCGAAGAGGTGGAGCGAGCGCAGGGTGCGGTCCGGGCCGGGGTCGACGGGGTGGACCTGGATGATCAGGTCGGTGGCGAGGGGCAGCAGGCGGTCGGCGCGCAGCGCGGCGAGGACCTCGTCCGGGGTGCCGACGCAACTGTCGTTGCGGGCACCGCGGGCCGCCTCCGGGCCGGCCTGCGCGGCGTAACGGGCGAATCCGGCCTCGGCGTCGGCCAGCGCCTCGGCACGGGTGGGCGCGACGTAGACGGAGCGGGACAGGCCGATCCGCGGGGTGGAGTCCGGGCGCTTCCAGTGCGCCAAGTACGCCTCCACGAGCGGGAGTTGGGCCTCGCCGAGCGGGGTTCCGGGCGGCACCGAGCTACTGCCGGGGACGGGGCTGACCGAGGTGCGGGCCAGCATCAGCCCGCTGCCGTGCTCCGCCGCCCGCACCGCGCCGGGCACCCCGAAGGTGGCCTCCCACAGCCGGTCGGCCAAGCCGGGGGCCGGCGGGAACAGCGCGGGCCCGCCGGGCGCCAACTCCGCGCCGGCCAGGGCGTCGCGCACCACCCGCAGACCGTCGGCGTAGGCGGCCCGGCGGTCCGCCGGGGAGCGGCCGAAGAGGGCGGAGACGAGCGCGCCGCCGCCGGTGCCGAGGCCCAGTTCCAGGCGCCCGCCGCTGAGCGTGTCGAGCACCGCGGCGTCCTCGGCGAGCCGCAGCGGGTCCTCCATCGGCAGGGTGATGATGCCGGTGCCGAGCCGGAGCCGCCGGGTGCGGGCCGCCGCGGCGGCGAGGAAGACCAACGGCGAGGGCAGCCCGCCGTCCTGGCCGGCGTGGTGCTGGGCGACCCAGCCGCTGGCGAAGCCCCGTTCCTCCGCCGCGGCGAACAGCTCCAGCGCCTGCGCGTAGAGCTCGGCGGGCGGCGCGTCGTCCACGAGGCGGGTGAACACGCCCAGGCGGAGCGGTGGTTGTGCGGTCATCCGGTCCTCTCGTTCGGCGCGGGCGGTCACCTGACGGGACGCCCGCGGGGTGCGACGGGTGGTGGCGGGGTATCCCTGCCCGCTCGTCAGAGCCCTAGTGCTCCGGCGGCGCCGCGGGGCACGGCCCGACCCATGGCGCCGCCGGAGCCCTCTCGTTGGGGCGGGCCGTTCCGGGAGTTCAGAAGCGGACCGACGGGTCCCGGGTCACCTTCGGGACGGACAGGACCGCGTCGAAGGCCGCGGGGATCTGGGTGCGGACGCTGGCGCTCTGGGTGCGGATCCGGTTGAGCAGCGGCGTCCCGTCGGCGCCGCGCGGGGAGTTGCGGAGGTCGGTGAGGGTGGTCCGGTCGCCGAGCCCGGCGTCCAGGAGGGCGCCCTCGACGCTGCCGGGCTCCGGGGGTGCCAGGGGCGCGTCCGCGAGGGTGAAGCCGACCGGGCTGTGCTCGTCCGGGAGCATCTCGGGCACGCGGTCGGTGGTGTGGGTGAGGGCCACCGTGCGGTAGGCGTCGCCGAGGGTGCGCGCCAGGTGCCCACCCATGGGCAGCGTGCGGAAGGCGTCGCCGAACGCGATCTCGGTCTTCTGGATGTGGTTGTTGTGCGCGACGAGCACGATGCGGGTCCCGGGGGCGCTGTGCTCCAGGTGCCAACGGACCGACTCGGCGAGGTAGACCTCGCGGACCGCGAGGTCGCTGCCGCTGCCGCGGCCGGACTGGAGGGCGTGCACCGCCTGGAACAGGTAGTCCGCGTGGGCGGCGGCCTCCACCCGGCGCAGGGCGATGTCGTAGCGCTCCTGGCCGCCGTGGGCCACGCACTGCGGTTCGGTGGCCCGCAGCCGGAGCCGGAGCCTGGCGAGGGCGGCGGTCAGCGCGTCCTGGTCGGCGCGGGCGAGGCGGGCCCAGGCCGGTGCGGCGGTCATGCCGGAGCCGCCGCAGAAGCGGTCGCTGAGCTCCAGCGCGGTCTCCAGGAGCGGGACGGCGTCGGGGTCGGCCGCGCGGAGGTAGTCGCCGACGGGCTCCAGGGCGGGCCGCAGCGCCCCGCCGGCCTCGGGCAGATCGAGTCCGGCGAACCGCAGGGGGTGGCCGCCGGCGCGCTGGTGCCCGCGCAGCCAGCGCAGGAAGCCGCCGGCACCCCACTCGGCGGCCGCCCGGCTCACCTCCGCCAGGCCCTCGTCATCGCCCTCCCCCTGCACCCAACGGTCCACGGCGAAGGCTTCACTGAAGCCGAACTCGACGGCGAGGACGGTGAATCCACACCGCTCGGCGAGGAACCGCACCACCCGTTGGCGGGCGAGCCAGAACTCCTCGACGAAGTGCGCGCCCTCGCCCACGGCGACGACCCGGGCGCCGTCGGCGATCTCCCGGAGCGCCTGGAGGTCGTCGAGGGGTGCGTGCGGGTCGAGGGTGGTCAATGCGGTGGCGTGCGCGCGGAACCAGGGGGCGAGCGGGGCGTGCGGGGCGGTCTGGTCAGGCATGGGTATCTCACTTCTGCTCTGCGTACGGGAGGCGCTGGCCGCATGCGGGAGTCTCTGCTCCGCGTACGTCCCTGCTCCGCGTACGGAAGTCCGGGACGGTTGCGCGCCCATGGGCCGGCGGGGCCGCGGGGCGCGGGGGCGCAGGCGCGGTCGGCACCGGGCCGTCCGGCCGGCGGTGCGTCGCGCCCGTCGCGGGCGTCGATCAGAGGAAGTGAGTGTGTACCGGCATGCGGGCGACCATAGCCGCCGCCGTTTTGGCGCCGCACCCGAATTTCCGCCGGCCCGGCCGCGGCGCCGCTCCACCGTGGGGAACATTCTCGGCAAAAGGTGCACCTTGACAGTCATCGGGGCACGTTCTATGCAGATGATGTAGCCGGCTCGGCCGCGATATCGGCAGGTGAGAAGGGTTGCGAGGGATACGGCCGGACGCCGCCCCTCGGGACGGACCGTCCGCCGCGCCGTCGCCCCGGATCGGGCCGCAAGACGAGGAGAAGACCATGGCACGAGCAGTCGGTATCGACCTCGGGACGACGAACTCGGTGGTCAGCGTGTTGGAGGGCGGCGAGCCCACGGTGATCGCCAATGCCGAGGGCGCCCGGACCACCCCCTCGGTGGTCGCCTTCGCCAAGGGCGGCGACGTCCTGGTCGGTGAGATCGCCAAGCGGCAGGCCGTGACCAACGTCGACCGCACCTGCCGCTCGGTGAAGCGCCACATGGGCGACGCACAGTGGCACTTCCCGGAGAGCGGCGACATCGACGGCAAGCGCTACACCGCGCAGGAGATCTCCGCGCGGGTGCTCCAGAAGCTCAAGCGGGACGCCGAGAACTACCTCGGCGAGGAGGTCACCGACGCCGTCGTCACCGTCCCCGCGTACTTCAACGACTCCCAGCGCACCGCGACCAAGGAGGCCGGCGAGATCGCCGGGTTGAAGGTGCTGCGGATCGTCAACGAGCCCACCGCCGCCGCCCTGGCCTACGGCCTGGACAAGGAGAACGACCAGACGATCCTGGTCTTCGACCTCGGCGGCGGCACCTTCGACGTCTCCCTGTTGGAGATCGGCGACGGCGTCGTCGAGGTCAAGGCCACCAACGGCGACACCCACCTGGGCGGCGACGACTGGGACCAGCGGATCGTCGACCACCTCACCAAGCGGTTCAACAGCGCGTACGGCATCGACCTGGCCAAGGACAAGATGGCCACCCAACGCCTGCGCGAGGCCGCCGAGAAGGCCAAGATCGAGCTGTCCGCGGCCAGCGAGACCACGGTCAACCTGCCGTATCTGAGCGCCTCGCCCGAGGGGCCGCTGCACCTGGACGAGAAGCTGACCCGCGCCCAGTTCGAGCAGATGACCGCGGACCTGTTGGAGCGCTGCAAGGCGCCGTTCCACAACGCGATCGACGACGCGGGCATCAAGGTCGCCGACATCAACCACGTGATCCTGGTGGGCGGTTCGACCCGGATGCCGGCGGTGACGGACCTGGTCCGGCAGCTCACCGGCAAGGACCCGCACAAGGGCGTCAACCCGGACGAGGTGGTCGCCATCGGCGCCTGTCTCCAGGCCGGTGTGCTCAAGGGCGAGGTCAAGGACGTCCTGCTGCTGGACGTCACCCCGCTGTCCCTCGGCATCGAGACCAAGGGCGGCATCATGACCAAGCTGATCGAGCGCAACACCACGATCCCCACCAAGCGCTCGGAGACCTTCACCACCGCCGAGGACAACCAACCCTCCGTGCAGATCCAGGTGTTCCAGGGCGAGCGGGAGATCGCGGCGTACAACAAGAAGCTCGGGATGTTCCAACTCACCGGCCTGCCGCCGGCGCCGCGCGGCGTCCCGCAGATCGAGGTCTCCTTCGACATCGACGCCAACGGCATCATGCACGTCACCGCCAAGGACCTGGGCACGGGCAAGGAGCAGAAGATGACCGTCACCGGCGGCTCCTCGCTGCCGAAGGACGACATCGACCGGATGGTCCGGGACGCCGAGCAGTACGCCGAGGACGACCGCCAGAAGCGGGAGGCCGCCGAGACCCGCAACCAGGGCGAGCAACTCGTCTACCAGACCGAGAAGTTCCTCAAGGACAACGAGGACAAGGTGCCCGCCGAGGTCAAGGGCGAGGTCGAGACCGCCGTTGGCGAGCTCAAGGAGGCGCTCAAGGGCGAGGACACCGCATCCATCCGCACCGCGTCGGAGAAGGCCGCGGCGGTGTCCCAGAAGCTGGGCCAGGCCATGTACGCCGAGGCCCAGTCCGCGGCCGGTCCGGACGGTGCCGGCGGACACGGGGAGCAGCAGGCCAAGGGCGAGGACGAGGTCGTCGACGCGGAGATCGTGGACGACGACAAGCGGGAAGGAGGCGGACGATGAACCGTCCGACCGATGCCGGCCGTCTGCCCCGCCCGCCGCTGGCGCTCGTCGGGCGCACCGGGCCGGAGCGGGGCTCGGCGCCGCCGCCCCGGCCGGAGTCGGACCAGGTGCGGCCGGGCCGGGACGCCGGCCGTACGCCCCGGCGCGACACCGCGCCGCCCGGCCCCGGCGCCGGCGCCCGGCAGCCCGACGCCGAGCGACTGGTGTCCGAGGTGCGGGAGCGCACGGCCGATCTCCAGCGGCTCAAGGCGGAGTTCGACAACTACCGGCGCCGGGTCCACCGGGACCGGCTGGCGGTGGGCCAGATCGCCGTGGTCAACGTGTTGGAACGGCTGCTGCCGGTGCTCGACGCGATCGCCGAGGCCGCCGAGCAGGGCGAGGTGACCGGCGGCTTCCGGCGGGTCGCCGACCTCCTGGACGCGGAGTTGGCCTCCCTGGGGCTCGTCCCCTTCGGTACTCCGGGCGAGCCCTTCGACCCGAACGTCCACGAGGCGGTGACCTACCGCCCCACCGGAGCGGGTGCGCGCCCCGCGGCCGGCGAACGCCCGGTCTGCGCCGAGGTCCTCCGCCGGGGCTTTTGGGTCGGCGACCGCCTGCTACGCCCCGCCCAGGTGGGCGTCACCGGCGCCCCGACCACCAACTCCCCTAAGAGGAAGCGGCATTGAAGAAGAAGCGGCATGGACGACGCTGACGCCTACGACGCGGACGGCCGGCGCCGGATGAGCGCGCCGGCCACCAGCGCCCCGACGGCCACCAGGCACAGCCAGGCGAAGGTGTCCCCGATCCGGCCGTAGACCGTGGTGGTGCCGTGCAGCGGGACGTAGGCGACGGTGGCCTGGCGGTCGGTGAAGTAGTCCGTGGTGGCCAGCGTCCGGCCCTGGTCGTCGAACGCGGCCGAGACCCCCTCGGCGTCCTGGCGGAACAGCGCGTAGCCGGACTCGACGGCCCGGACCGCGGCCTTGGCGGTGTGCACCCGCCCGAACTCCGGCCAGTCGTGGGCCGGGACGAGCATGAGGTCGGCCGGGACCCGCATCAGGCCGGGGAAGTCGGCGTCGTAGCAGATGACGTTGGCGATCCGGCCGTACGGGGTGGCGGCGGTCGGGACGCGGCCGTCGCCGGGGGTGTAGGTCTCCGAGCCGGGGATGGGGTGGGCCTTCTGGTACGTCCAGTGCACGGTGCCGCGGGGGTCGATGAGGAACGCCTCGTTGCGGCCGTAGGACGGTGCCTGTGCGGTGTGGACGCGCAGGCCGACCTCCAGGTAGATCCGCGAGCGGCGGGCCTCTTCCCGGGCCGCGGCGAGGGCCGCGGGCTCGTCGGCGGCCAGCACCCGCGCGCCCTCCTCGGGCCAGACCACGATCTTGGCGCCGGCCGCGGCCTCCCGCCGGGTGGCGGCCAACAGGCCGTCGAGCACGGCGCGCTGGGCCGGCCGGAGGCCCAACGGCGGGTGGGCGACCAGGCCGGTCGGCCCGCCGGTGGCGCGGGCGTACTGCGCCTTCTGGGCCCGGACCAGGGCCGCGTCCGCGGTGACGCCGGCGATCCGGACCGTCGGCCCGGTGGGCGGGGCGAGGGCGAGCCGGGCGCCGCCGGCGAGGACGACGGCGAGCAGCACCGCGGCGCAGGTGAATACCGCGCGCCGGGCGGTGACCCAGGAGGCCGTCTCCCAGAGGTGGTTGAGGGTCGAGGCGCACCAGGCGATCAGGAAGCCGATCCCGTAGGAGCCGGTGACCGAGACCAGTTGCAGCAGCGGCAGCGCGCCGGTCTGGGTGGCCGCCAGCGAGCCGTAGACGGTGCCGAACGGGCTGAGCAGGGTGATCAGGAACTCGGCGCCGGCCGTCGCGGCCGGGAACGTCAACAGGGCCGCCCACGGCCGCAACCGCCCTATGAGCAGGCGGTCCAGGAGGAACGGCAGGGTGAGCAGCGCGGCGAGCCCGATCATGCCCAGCAGGACGACGGGGTTGAAGCCCACCGCCGACTCGGCGACCCAGAAGACCGCCGCCACGGAGTTGGCCGCCCACAGCACCAGGGCGCCGGTCCAGGGGCGGCCGGTGCGGGCGAAGCGCAGCAGCAGGGCGGGGAAGAGCCAGGCCGCGGCGGCGATGTCCCAGCGGCCGCCGACGGCGAGGAGGTGGGCCGCGGCGCCCAGGAGCAGCAGCGTCCAGCGGGCGCGGGCCGAGGTCGTCCGGGGGCCGTCGCGTCCCGTACGCCCGGCGGTACTCGTGGTGTTCACGTGGTTCGTCGATCCCTTCGACGGTCGGTGGGTCGGTGACTGACCGGGCGGTGCGCGGCGCGCCGACCGGTCGGATTCCGTGGGGTTTTGACGCTACGGAGGCGGGGGTGGCCGCGGCGTCGTCCTGGTTGCCGATCCGCCGCCGGGCCGCGCACCTTTGGTTGCGTCGGCGGGCGGCCCGTTTCCCTCCTCGCGGACGATCGCCGCCCCGGGGGCGGGTGGTTAGCCTTGCGACCCGTTATGGACATGCACCTCACGGCCGCCCTCCGGGGCGCCCACCGTCAACTCGCCAAGCGGCGGCCCTGGCTCGGCGATCTCGCGCTCGGCGGCGGGCTGACCGCGTTCGACATGCTGACCCTGCTCGCCCGGCACCCGGCGCCGAGTCCGGTCGGCGTGCTGCTCTGGGGGTTGCAGACCCTGCCGCTTATCTGGCGCCGCCGGTGGCCGCGGACGGTGCTGTGCGCGATGACCGCCGCGTTCGTCGCCTTCGAAGTCGTCGATCCGGTGCCGGGCAAGATCCCCGGCCCGTATCTGCTGATCTTCGCCGGGTATGCGGTGGCCCGCCGCACGCCGGCCCGCTCCGGGCTGCTGTGGACGGCGCTCTCGCTGCTCACGGCCGTGGCGACGGACCTGCTCACCGGCCGGACCGCAGCTCCGCAACTCGGCTCGCTGGAGCCGGTCACCGCCACGACCTTCGTGGTCTTCTACGGCGTCGCCTGGCTCCTGGGGTACGGGCGGCGGCGGATCGCGCTCCAGGCGGACCGGCTGCGCGACCTCAACCTCCGGCTCGGCGAGGCCAACGGGCGTCTGCAGGAGGCCAACTCCCGCCTGCGGGACGCCAACGAGGACCTGCGCGCCGCCCGGGAGCGCAACGCCCGTCAGGCCCAGGTCACCGAACGGGCCCGGATCGCCCGCGATCTGCACGACGTGGTCGCCCACCACGTCAGCGCCATCGCCGTCCGGGCGCGCGCCACCGACGAGGTGCTCCAGGACGACGTGGCGGACGGCCGGCGGGGCGTGGCGCGGATCGCGGCGACCGCCGACACCGCGCTGGTCGAAATGCGCCGCATCCTGGGCCTGTTGACCGCCGGCGAGGACCGGGACGGTGGTGCCGGCCCCGCGCCCGAGCCGTCCCTGGGCCACGTCCGGGCGCTGTTCGCGGCGGTCGAGGCGGCCGGCTGCCGGGTGACCGCGGAGCTGGACGACGCCCTCGGCGCGCTGCCGCCCGCGCTCCAGGTGTCGGCCTACCGCATCCTCCAGGAGGCCCTGACCAACGTCCTCAAGCACGCCGGCGGCACGGACGTGCGGGTCGTGCTGCGCCGCGGCGCGACGGCGCTGACCATAGCCGTCGACAACGGGCCGGCGGCCACCGGGCACCGGCCGCCGCCCGGTTCGGGCCGGGGCCTGCTCGGCGTCCGCGAACGCGTCGCGGCGTTCGGCGGCACCGTGCACAGCGGCCCGCGCCCGCACGGCGGTTGGCGAGTGTCCGCCACGCTCCCCCTGGAGGCCCTCGCATGACGATCCGGGTGCTGCTCGCCGACGACCAGGAGATGGTCCGCGACGCCCTGCGGGCGGTGATCGACCGTCGCCCGGACTTCGAGGTCGTGGGCACCGCCGCCGACGGCGCGGAGGCGGTCGCCCGGGCCCGCGAACTTCGCCCGGACGTCGTCGTCATGGACGTCCGGATGCCCGGCACCAACGGCATCGAGGCCACCCGCCTGCTGCTCGCCGACTGGCCGCACCCCGGCCCGCCGCCCCGCGTGCTGGTCCTGACCACCTTCGACCTGGACGCGTATGTGCACGCCGCGCTGCGCGCCGGCGCCTGCGGCTTCCTGCTGAAGAACAGCCCGCCGGACCAACTCGCCCACGCCCTGCGGGTGGTGGCCGACGGGGACGCGATGCTCGCGCCGAGCGTCACCCAGCGGCTGATCGGCGCCTTCACCGCGCTCCCGGCGGGCCTGCTGCCGGGCGCCCCGTCCCCGTCCACCGCCGCCGGTCGGCGCCTGGACGCCCTCACCGCCCGCGAGTTGGAGGTGCTGCTCCTGGTCGCCCGCGGCCGGTCCAACCTCCAGATCGCCGAGGACCTCGGGCTGTCCCAGCCGACCGTCAAGAGCCGGGTCAACCGCATCCTGACCCGGCTGGGCCTGGAAAACCGCGTCCAGGCAGCCCTCCTGGCCCATGAGGCGGGCCTCCTCGGACCCGCCACGGCCCGGCCGCACGACGCCGACGGCGCGCCCGACCGGCCGTGACGACCGCCGCGGGAGTGCGGTGCCCTTGCGTGGGTGGGGCGGTGGCGGCGAGGGTGGGCCCCGGCCCGTCCCCGCCGGGAGCGCCCGGCCCGGAACCAGTGGAGAGCGCGTGGCATCCTTCGACGGCCGCCTGACCAACGGGAACGGCACGACCACCCCGCACCCCGGCACCACCACGGCCAACGCGCCCAACACCCCGGCGATTCCCGACGTCTTCGACCCGCGCCGCTACGCCGAGGGGCTGCCGCTCGACGCCTACCGGCTACTGCGCGACCACCACCCGGTGGCCTGGCAGGACGAGCCCGAGGTGCTGGGCTGGCCGGCGGGCCCCGGCTTCTGGGCGGTGACCCGGCACCGGGACGTGGTCCGGGTCCTGAAGGACGCCCGGACCTTCTCGTCCCACCTGGGCGCCACCCAGATCCGCGACCCCGACCCGGAAGACCTGCCGTTCATCCGGCGGATGATGCTCAATCAGGATCCCCCGGACCACAACCGGCTGCGCCGCCTGGTCAGTCGGGCGTTCACCCCGCGCCGGGTGGACCGCTTCACGGGTGTCGTACGGGAGCGGGCCCGCGCCCTGTTGGGGGCCGCGGTCGAGGGCGCGCGCACCGGGGGCGACGGGGTGTGCGACGTCGTCACCGCGGTCACCGACGACTACGCGCTGCTCAACCTCGCCGACCTGCTGGGCGTTCCGCCGGGCGAGCGGGGGCTGATGCTGGAGTGGACCCGGCGGGTGATCGGCTACCAGGACCCGGACGAGGCCGGCCCGACCGTGGCCGGCGCGGACGGCCGGCCGGCCAACCCGCGCTCCCCCGCGCTGCTCCAGGACATGTTCGCGTTCGCCCGCGAGCTGGCGGCGCACAAGCGACGGCACCCGGCCGACGACCTGCTGACCGCGCTCGCCACCGACCCCGAACTGACCGTGCCCGAGCTGGAGATGTTCTTCTTCCTGCTGACCATCGCGGGCAACGACACCGTGCGCAGCGCCGCCCCCGGCGGGCTGCTGGCGCTGGCGCACCACCCGGAGGCCTACGACGCGCTGCGCACCGGCGCGGTGGCGGTGGGCACGGCGGTGGAGGAGCTGCTGCGCTGGCACACGCCGGTGCTGAGCTTCCGTCGGACCGCCGCCGAGGACACCGAACTGGCCGGCACCCGGATCCGCGCCGGCGACAAGGTCGTGGTCTTCCACGGCTCGGCCAACCACGACGAGCGGTCCTTCACCGACCCGGGCCGGCTGGACCTCGCCCGCACCCCGAACCCCCAGGTGTCCTTCGGGGACGGCCCGCACGTCTGCCTGGGCGCGCACCTCGCCCGGCTCCAACTGCGGGTGCTGTACGAAGAGACCTGCGCGCTGTTGCCCGCTGTGGCGGTCGCCGGACCGCCACAGCGGCTGGTGTCGAACTTCATCCACGGGGTGAAGTCGCTGCCCCTACGGGTGGCGACCTGAGGCGGGCGGTCAGCGCCGGGCCGGGGTGATGCGGGGCGCGGGGGCGTGTGCGGTGGTCCAGTCGACGATCTGCACGGCCGCCCCGGCGGCCTCCTGACCCCGGCAACGGGCGTGGTGGCGGCGGGCGATGGCGTCCAGGTCGAGGTGGCGGGCGAAGGCCGGGAGGGCGGCGAGCCGGCGGGCGTAGGACCACAGGCCGCGGTGGTCGGCTATCCGGTGCACGGCCGCGGCGTCCAGGTGCCAGCGATGGACGGTGTCGAGCTGCACCAGGGTGACCCACAACTGCACGTCGGCGACGGTGAGTTGGTCGCCGAGGAGGTAGCGACGGCCGGCCAGGCGGCGCTCCAGTGCGGCGAGCGCGTCGAGCAGGGTGGTCAGGACGGCCTCGTGGCCGGGGTGGTCGCTGCCCAGCGAACCGGCGTGCTGGGCGGCCTGGTTGATGTCCCGCTCGCAGCGCCGGGCCAGCGCGTCGATCGCGTCCCGGGCGTAGTCGGGGTAGAGGGCGGGTCCGTGGCCGCCGAACCGTTCGGCCAGGTCGCGGAGGATGTCCGGGGCGTGGGTGCTGACGATCCGTCCGGTCCAGTCGTCGCTGAGCACCGGGGCGGTGGCGGGGCCCTGGTATGGGTGCGCGCTGGCCTCGTAGAGCGGGCGCAGCGCGGTGTAGCCGCACTCGGGGGCGTCGGGGACGGCGGGCAGCAGGTCCAGCGGGAGAACGTCGTCGAGGTCGAGCAGGGCGTGGGTGAGGGCGATGCCCAGACAGTGCGGACAGGACGGGGAGAGGTGCAGGCGGTAGCGGTGCGGGGCCGGGTAGTGGCCGCTGCGCGGGTCGGGGCCGATCCGCCCCCGGAAGGCGGGCGTCGCGGCGGAAGCGGCGGTGGAGGCGGAAGTGAAGGAGGTCATACGAGTCCCTGGGTGCGAGGTCCGGTGGCGGGTCGTACGGGTGGGCACCCGGCGGCGGCCCCGCGCGAGCGCGGGCGGGCGCCGGCATGGTGGTGCCGGGCGCGGGCCGGGGCCCAAGGGGGGCGCGGCGTCAGCGGAAACCGGCCGCCGGCGCCCGGCGGCGGGCTATGCGGCGCTGCAGACGCGCAGCAGATCGATGTGCCGGCGGGAGGTGAGGAGGGGACGCGGCCGGTCCGCGCGTGCCGCGCGGTCGCCGTCCCGCTCTGTGTGCCCCATCGACTCCCACCCTGTTCGCCGTGGTTCTCGCCCTTGAGTCTCAGGGCCCCGCCGGGCCGCGTCAAGGGTGGTGCGCCGGCACGCTGCCGGGGGTGAACCGGCCGGCGCGCGCCGGGAATACCGGGTCGCGCCCCTCGTCAGGGGGGCGGGGCGACGGCCGGGCCCGACCGCTCGGGGATAATGCCACCATGCGGATTTCAGCCAGAGCGGACTATGCGGTGCGCGCCGCGCTCCAACTCGCGCACGCCCCGGACGGGGGTCCGCTCAAGGCGGAGGCGATCGCCGACGCCCAGGACATCCCGCACAAGTTCCTGGAGGGCATCCTGGGCGACATGCGGCGCGGCGGGCTGGTCCTCAGCCAGCGCGGCGGGAACGGCGGTTACCGCCTCGCCAAGGCCGCCGACGAGATCTCCATCGCCGATGTGATCCGCGTCGTGGACGGTCCACTGGTGTCCGTACGGGGCGTGCGCCCGCCGGAGTTGTCGTACAGCGGCCCCGCGGAGTCCCTGCTTCCGCTGTGGATCGCGCTGCGGGCCAACGTCCGTCAGATCCTCGACGGCGTCTCGCTGGCCGACGTGGCGTCGGCCGAACTCCCCCACCAGGTCTCGGCGCTGACCCGCGACCCGGCGTCCTGGATGAATCCGTAGCCGCCGGTACCCGGCTGACCTGCGAACGCCCCGCGACGGACGGCCGGAGGACCGACCCGGTGTCCGGAATGCGACCCTGATTCGTCCATCCCTCGAACACCCCTTGCCGGCCCCGAAGTTCAGGCCGCATCATGCAGCTATTCCCTACCAATCCAGTGGGAAAACTAGGGAAGCCCGACCGGGGGTCGGGCTCACAGCCCGGTTCCAGCCGACGAGGACGGTGAACGGCGCATGCCGAAAAGGTCCGCAGCACGTCCTGCCGCCCCGCAGTCCCGCCCCGCGGAGGAGGAGATCTGGCCCCGCGTCACCCGCGAGGTCGCCGACGACCTCGCCGTCGACGCGCTGGCCCGCGACCGGTCCGGCAAGCCGCCCGCCGACGAAGTCGCCCGGCTGCGCGAGGCCGGCCTGCCGGCCCTGCTGACCCCGCCCGGCCCGCTCCGCGGCGGCAGCGACTGGCGCACCGCCTGCGCCGTCATCCGGGAGATCGCCGCGGCCGACAGCTCCATCGGGGAACTCCTCGCCCGCCACTACGCGTTGACCTGGAACACCCGCTTCTTCGGCGGCCCGGACCAGGCCGACGCGTTCGAGCGCCGGGTGGCGGCACAGCAGTGGCTACTGGCCGGCGACACCGGCAACTCGCCGGCCGACGCCGAGCCCGCGGCCTCGGGCACCGCCCCCGACCTCACCCTGACCCTCACCCCGAACGGCAACGGCCATCTCCTGCACGGCCGCCGGTCGTTCGCCGCCGGCGTCACCGTCGCGGACCGCCTGGTCGTCGGCGCCACCTGTACCGAGACCGGCAACTGGCTGACCGCGCTGGTCGACCCGGCCCACCCCGGCGTCACCACCGACCCGGCCCATGACCGCCTGGGCCAGCGCCTCACCGGCGCCGGCAGCGTCGCCTTCGACGGCGTCCCGGTGTTGCCCGACCAACTCCTCGGCACCGTCTCCCACGACGAGCAACACATCACCCCGTACGCCACACTGGCCCCGCTCGCACTGCGACTGGCCCTGGTGCACGTCGCGTTGGGCATCGCCGAGGGCGCGCTCGCCGAGGCCCGCGACCTCAGTCGCGCCGCGCCCGGCGGCTGGCCGACCGACGCCCCCGCCCTGGCCCCGTACGCCGAACGACCGGGCGGCGACCCCTACTTGCTGCTCGCCTACGGCGAACTGGTCGCCGCCGCGCACACCGCAGCGGCCGTCGTGGAACCGGCCACCGAGGCGCTGGCCAGAGGCCTGCTGATGGGTCGGGAACTGGGCGTCAACGAGCGCGCCGACATCGCGGTGCTGGTCGCCGCGGCCGAGGCGGTGACCAACCAGTCCGCGCTCCAGATCACCACCCGCATCCTGGAGTTGACGGGCACCGCCGACTCCCCCGCCGGCGACCCGGGGTTCGACCGGTTCTGGCGCAACGCCCGCGTGCTGACCGCCCAGCGCTCGCCCGCCCACAGTCTCCGGGCCATCGGCGACCACTACTTGAACGGGACGCACCCGCCGCTGACCCTACGGATCTGAAGCCGGCGGCCGCCGCACCATACGGGAGGGGCGGGGCGCCACCCCGGCCCCGTCCGGGACCCGGGCGGCGCCCCGCCCCCACCACTACTCCTGACGCCGTATCAGGCCGCGGCCAGCAGGCTCCGGCCGAGCCAGTCCGAGCCGTCCCGCACGCCCGGCAGGGCGTAGAAGTACCCGCCGCCGGTCGGCGAGATGTAGTCCACCAGCGGCTCGTCGATCAGCCGCTCCTGGGTGGCCTCGAACTGGCGGCGGACGTCCTGCTGGTAGCAGCAGAAGGCCAGCCCCATGTCCAGGTTGCCGACGCTGTCCACGCCCCGGTCGTAGTTGTAACCGCGGCGCAGGATGCGGGAGTCGTCGGTCTTGGCGGTGCGCGGGTTGGCGAGCCGGATGTGCGAGTCCAGCGGGATCGCGGTGCCGTGCGGGTCCTTGTGGTACGCGGGCACGTCGAACTCGCCCGCGCCGTCCAGCGGGGCGCCGGTGTCCTTGCGGCGGCCGAACATCTTCTCCTGCTCGGCCAGCGAGACCCGGTCCCAGAACTCCACCAGCATCCGGATGATCCGGATGACCTGGTAGCTGCCGCCGGTCGCCCAGGCCGGCTCGCCCAGGCCGTCGCGGACCCACACCAAGTGGTCCATCTCCCGCCCCGACTTCACGTCGGGGTTGGCTATTCCGTCCTTGAAGCCGAGCAGGTTGCGCTGGGTGCCGCTGGGCCGGGGCGCGTTCTGGAAGCCGTCGATCCGCCACTTGATCTGCATGCCGCCGCGGGTGTGCCGGGCGATGTCGCGCAGCGCGTGCAGCACGGTGTCCTGGCGCTCCGCGCAGATCTGCAACGACAGGTCGCCGTGGCACTCGGCGGCCTGGAGGTTGTCGTTGGGGAAGGTCCGCATCGGGCCCAGCTTGCGCGGCTTGGCCTTGGCGAGGCCGTAGCGGTCGTCGAAGAGCGAGGCGCCCACCCCGAGCGTGACGGTCAGCGCGTCGGCCGGGACGACCGGGCCGAGGATCCCGTTGTCGGACGGCGGGGCGCCGACGCCGAGGTCCTGCGGGGCGCCGCCGGCGGTCAGGAAGCGGGCCCGCTCGGTGATCGTCCGCAGCAGGTCGGTGAGTTCCTTGCGGTTCTCCGCGATGACGTTGAGCGAGACGAACGCCGCGGCGGCGGGCTGCGGGGTGAGGATGCCCGCCTGGTGGACGCCGTGGAACGGCACCTTGCCGGCGTCGGCGGTGTCGGCGGCGCGCGCGGTACCGGACTGGCCCTGGGCCAGGGCGAAGCCGCCGCCGGCCAGTACCGCGCCGGCCGCGCCGGCGCCGAGCGCGGTCTTCACGAACGAGCGCCGGTCGGCGGGACAGCGGCCCTGCGGGCCGGGCGTTTCGGCGGACATCTCGTGGATCCCTTCGGAGCGTGCGCGGGGTGGTGCGACGGTTGCGGGGTGAATGGGGTGATGGGGATGGATACGGGCGGGGGCCCGGTGGTCGGCGGTGGTGCTCGCGTGCACGGTCCGACGGTCCGGGCGCCCCGATCCGTGGGCGGTCAGGCGGACTTGCGGATCTCCAGGAGGTCCGGCACCGGCGCCAGGTGTTCCAGCAGCTGCCCAGTGACCCCGTTCAACCGCTGCCGGGTGGTGGCGTCCAGCTTCTCCACCGGCGTCCAGGCATCGCCGTGGTGCGCCGCGTCGAGCAGCTTCTGGAGACCGGCGATGTCGGCGTCGATGGTCTTCAGCAGCTGCGGGTCGCGCTTGGTGATCAGCGGGCGCAGCACGTCGAGGAGTTCGCGGGTGCCGGTGAGGTTGGCGTCGGCGGTGGCGAGGTTGCTGCCGCTGCCCTGGTCGGTGTCGGCGGTCAGCTCGAACTGGAGGGTGTTCTCCAGGATCTCGTGGGTGCGCAGCGGCAGGTCACCGGGGTCGAAGTCCTGGGTGGGGAACGCCTTCCGCAGCCCCATCACCTCACCGTGCAGCTGCTCTGCCGGCCCGGTCAGCTCGTCGGCGGACGCACCGTGCCAGAGCCCGTACTCGATCCGGTGGAAGCCGCTGAAGCCCTTGTCGTGCACGCCGCCCGGGAGCCCGTCGGCCCGCCCGTTGATCTTCTTGTCGAAGTCCTGGAACGTGCCGTAGGCGGCACCGAGCGAGGAGTAAGTCCGGTGCGCGGTGAGCCAGTCGGTGCGGGCCGCGTCCAGGTCGCCGCCGGCGAGGTCGTCGCTGAGCCGCTGGGTCTGGTCGGTCAGCGTCGCCAACCCCGCGTCGACGTACTTCTTGTACGCGCGCAGCGGCCCGGCGAGGTCCTCCTCGGAGACCGGCACGACGGCCTTGGCGCCGCCCCCGCCACTGACCCGGACGGCGGCCGAGGTGACGGCCTTGCCGCCGGTGGGGACGCAGCGCCAGGCGTACGAGCCGCCGGCGATGGTGGCGACCAGGTCGCGGGTGGTGCCGGGGGCCAGGCCCTCGATCTCGCCGTAGACCGCGTTGCTCGTCGGGTCGACGAGGTACACCTCGGAGGTCTTGTCGCCGGTGTTCTGCATCTGGAAGGTCTGCCGCCCCGTCTTGGGCGCGGTGAAGCCCTTGCCGCACTCCGTCTCGGACACCGCGACGGTCGGCGCCCCGGCCGGCTTGGACTTGCCGAAGGCGACGATCCCGCCCGCGACGACGGCGGGCACGGCGACCACGGCAACGGGCAACACCCAGGCGGGGCGCTTCCGTCGGGCCGCGGCGGCGACCGGCTCGGCTTCCTTCTCCGGCTCGGATTCGCGCGCGGTCGCGGTCACGGGCTCGGCCTCGGGCTTGGCCTGAGCCTCGGTCTCGGACGAGGACTCGGAGCGTGAGCCGGACGCGGTCGCCGACTCCGCCTCGACCGGCCTCACTTCGGCCGACTTCACTTCGGCCGGCTGTGCCTCCGCCGCCTTCGCCTCGGTCGCACGCGGCGCCGGCGCCGGCTTCGCGGCCGTCCGCACCCCGCGGACGAACAGCGTCATCACGACGACGAGGTACGCCGCGTACCCGAAGACCTGCAACCACGTCATGGCCGGCATCAGGTTGAAGACGCCCTGCACCAAGGTGGAGTACCAGGCGCTCGGGTCGATGCTCTGGCTGAGGTCGAAGGCGAACGCGGTCTTGCCGGGCAGCACCCCGCCCTCCTGGAGGTCCCGCAGGCCGTACCCCAGGACGCCGGCGGCTATGACGATCAGCACGGCCCCGGTCGCGGTGAAGAACTTGGTGAGGTTGATCTTGAGCACCCGGCGGTAGAGGCCCCAGCAGAGCCCCGCCGCGATGACCAGTCCGACCCCGGCGCCGATCATCGGGCCGACGGATTCGCCGGCCGCCCGCGCCGTGGTCCACAGGAACAGCGCGGTCTCCAACCCCTCGCGGCCCACGGCCAGGAAGGAGGTGACGATCAGCATGCCCGCGCCCATCGCGAGCGCCCCGGTGACCTTCTCCTTGATCTCACCGGAGAGGCTGCGCGCGGAGCGCCGCATCCAGAACACCATCGCGGTGACGAAGGCGACCGCGATGACGCTCAGCGTGCCGCCGAACGCCTCCTGCGCGGTGGCCGAGAGTGAGGCGGCGGTGAACGTGAGGACCGCGCCGAAGCTCAACGACATCGCGATGGCGGCCAGTACGCCCGTCCACACCTGCGGGAGGCGGGACTTGGCCCCGGCCCGGACGAGTGTGGCAACGAGGATCGAAACGATCAGCCCGGCTTCAAGACCCTCTCTCAAGCCGATCAAGAAGCTCGGAAACGCGTCGTCCCACATAGTCGTCCTCTCCGGCCCGCACGACCGCACCGGTATGCCTTACCTCAGTTAGCGAAGGCATACCTTAGTCAGACGATCTGGAGATGTCTACACGACTGTAGTCACGTGGTCACGAGCGGATAACGACCCTAGCCCAGGCCCCACACGCCCCCGACGGAACCCCCGACCACCCCGTCGTGACTCCCACCCGCACCGCGCGTTCTCCAGACATGACCAACTCGCACACCCCCCACGCCCCGCGCGCACGCCGAGTACCGCGCGCCGCCGCGACCCTCGCCCTGACCGCCCTCGCCACCCTCGCCGCGACCGCCCCGGCACGCGCCGCCGACGACACCATGCCCAACGTCAACGGCAAGTCCCTCTCCGCCGCCTACCAGGCACTCCACAACAACAAGGACGTCCAACTCCAGGACGGCAGGGGCGCCGGGCGCCACGTGCTGTGGCCCGCCAACTGGAAGGTGTGCGCCCAACACCCCCAGGCCGGCGCCCCGTTGCAGCACCAGAAGGTGAAGCTGACCGTGGTCAAGTCCCGCGAACTCTGCGGCAACGGCCGGTAACCCACCGCGCCCCACCCCGCTCGCGGCCGCCACGCCCCCAGACACACATCAGGCCCGGGAAGAGCTCCCGGGCCGCCTCATCAATCCATCCCGAACTACAAACCGTTCCGAACAACTCAGTCCCCGGAAGTCCACATCGTCACCATCTACCTCAGTCGTCGCCGAGGCTCCGGTTCGCGGGGCTTCCGGGGGCCTAGCCAGAGCCATGCTAAGGGTCTCCTGTCAACGAACGTCTTCGTCAACGGTGCGGCTCTCCGGTTGTCTGGTTAGAACCCAGTTTCCTCCCGATTTGCACGCAGTCAAGGGGTATGTCTCGGGGGTTGGGTAAAAAGCCCGCGACGCAAGCACCGGCGCGCGGTGCTGCACATTAAGGACGCGTAAAGATTGCCGGGATGCGGCAATGTGCGGCGGCCGAACCGCGTGTCACGATCGTCCTCGTTCGAGCGGAATGAGCGAGTGCGGGAGGGCTGAACATGGCCTGGTTTCTTGGTCTCGGCATCGGCGGGATCGTCGTGCTCGCGCTGTCACTGATCTTCGACGGCGTGCTGGAGGGCCTGTTCGGCGGCGTGCTGGCGGGGCCCTTCGACGGGCTGCTGTCGCTGCCGGTCATCGCCGGCTTCCTGTCGATGTTCGGGTTCGCCGGCGCGATCGTGCACGGCGGTACCGGATTCGGCCCCGCGGCGGCCGTCGGCATCGGGCTGGCGGCCGGCACCGCGGCCGGGGCGGCCACCTGGCGGTTCAGCCGGGCCCTGATGGACGACCGGACCGACCCGGCACCGCGCCGCGAGGACCTGGTCGGCACCGCGGGCTCGGTGGTCACCCCGATCCCCACGAACGGGTACGGCGAGGTGCTGCTGCACCTCGCGGGGCATCCCGTGAAGCTCTCGGCCCGGAGCGCCGTCCCGGTGGCCCGGGGTGCCGAGATCTGGGTGGAGGCGTCGCTGTCGTCCACCTCGGTGGCGGTCCGCCCCGTCGAACGCTGAGCGGGGGCGGCCCGGACCCGGACGCCGATGCGGGTCGGCGCCCGCCCCCGCTCGCCCGGTCCCGGCGCGCTCCGCGCCGCGGGACCGATCATGCACAACCCACTTCTTGATCTGCCTACCCCCAGGAAGGCAGGGGGGATTTTTCATGAGTTCAGTAGTTATCGCCGTCATAGGTGCCGTCGTCCTCGTCGTGCTGCTCGCCCTCGTGGTGATCACGCGCTACAAGGTCGCCGGACCGAATGAGGCGTTCATCATCACCGGCCGCCGCGGCAAGAAGTCCACCGACCCGGAGACCGGTCAGGTCAGCGTCGACAACAGCGGCCAGAAGGTCGTGGTCGGCGGCGGCGTCTTCGTCGTCCCGTTCGTGCAGCAGCGGTTCTCGTTGGACCTGTCCAGCCGGCACCTGCCGGTGGCGGTGCGCGGCGCGGTCACCCTGCGCGGCGTGAAGGCCAACCTCGACGGCGTCGCGATCGTCAAGGTCGGCGGCAGCGAGGACGCCATCCGGGCCGCGGCCCAGCGCTTCCTCCAACAGCAGGACGGCATCGTCGGGTTCACGCAGGAGGTGTTGTCGGGCGCGCTGCGGGCGATCGTCGGCCGGATGGCCGTCGAGGACATCATCCGCGACCGGGCCGCGTTCGCCGGGCAGGTCGCCGAGGAGGCGGAGGCCAGCCTCTCCGGGCAGGGCCTCATCCTGGACGCGTTCCAGATCCAGGACATCACCACCGAGGGCTCGTACCTGGAGGACCTGGGCCGGCCGGAAGCCGCGCGGGCCCGCCAGGAGGCGGACATCGCCGAGGCCAACGCCAAGCGGGTGTCGGAGCAGGCGCGCCTCAAGGCCACCGAGGAGATCGCGGTCGCGGAGCGCACGCTCTACCTCAAGCAGGCCGAGATCCGCGTCGAGACCGAGGCGGCGGCCGCCAAGGCGAACGCGGCGGGCCCGCTCGCCGATGCCGCGCGCCAGCAGGAGGTGCTGTCCGAGCAGGAGAAGGTCGCCGAGCGACAGGCCGCGCTCACCGACCGGGAGTTGGACACCAAGGTCCGTAAGCCCGCGGACGCCGCCCGTTACCAGGCCGAGCAGGAGGCCGAGGCCCGCCGGATCGCCGAGGTCAAGGAGGCCGAGGCGACCGCCGAACGGGCCCGTCTGACCGGTGAGGGCGAGAAGCTGCGCCGCGCCGCGCTCGCCGAAGCGGTGCGCCTGGAGGGCGAGTCGGAGGCGGCGGCCCTCGCCTCGAAGGGTGCCGCCGAGGCCGACGCCATGCAGAAGAAGGCCGACGCCTTCGCCCGGTACGGCGACGCGGCCGTGCTCCAGATGCTGATGGAGGTCCTCCCGCAGGTCGTCGCCAAGGCATCCGAACCGCTGGGCGCGGTGGACAAGATGACCGTCATCTCCACCGACGGCGCCGGCCAGTTGCCCCGCACGGTCGCCAACAACGTCGCCCAGGGCGTGGAGCTCCTCAACTCGGTCTCGGGCGTCGACCTGGCGAGCATGCTCAAGCGCGTGACCGGCGGCACCAACGGTCACGCCGCCCCCGAGACCACCCCCGACACCGGCCTCGTATCGGCCACGACCTCTCCGAACGGAAAGATCGAAGTCACCGACTAGCGCCTCTGGGCGGGCAGTTGACGCTCCCCGCCGAAAGCCACGGCACAACCGTCGAGCCGAACTCACCCCTCCCACAGCAAGGGCTGCCGGGCCGGAACCTCTCTCCGCCCGGCAGCCCCCCTTTGCGCGACACTCCCGCCACGCCAAGGCCCCTGGGGGTATCTGGGGGAATCGATCGGCCCGCCACCCGGCGGGTTCCGCCTTGATCCGATCCGATCCGAGTTCCGAGTGAGGGCCTGGTCTACGACGGCGCCTGCCCGGAACGGTAGCCAGGTGTCAATGAACGTGAAGGTGCCTGGCCTCTTGCACAATCCCCTCATGCAACCTCTGCCGGTTCCTTGCCCCGCCCACCTCATCCCCGACGCCAGCGGCACCCGGGCCTTCCACGCCGCATACCGGCAGGCCATGACGGATCGCGCCGTGTTCGTGGCCATCGAATCGGACGGGCCGCGGTGGACGGTGAAGGCGGACACCCTCACCGCCGGCCCGGAATACTCCCTCGACGATGCCGCGAACGACGCGATCCGGGCCGCGATCGACCGCCTGGTCCGCAACCGCGAGGTCGGCTTGGACGCCTACGCGGGCCCCGTCTACTTCATGATGCACAGCGTCACGAGTGAGAACCGAGCCCGCGAACTCGCAGCCGCGCTCCACGCCGCACTGCACGGGGACCTGGAACCCCTCAACCGGGCCGTCACCCACACGTCCTGACCCGCCAGAATGCCACCTGCCGCGCCGAGCCCCCACTGACCGGCGAAAGAAGCAGTGACAGGACCTGCCGCCACAGCCCGCTCACCACCACTCCACCTCGCCCGTCGGCTCGGTGTGTCCACCGAGGAGGCACAAAAGCCGCCGTTGGTGGACCCGGCCGCGCGTCTCCGCCTGTCCGGCCGTAGCCTGCCGCCATGACCAAGACCCTGACGCCGACTCCCGATGACGCCTTCGAGATGCTGCTGTCCGGCAACCAGCGGTTCGTCACGGGCACGCCCGAACACCCCAACCAGGACGCCGCCCGCCGCGCCGAGACCGCACCGGCACAGAGCCCCTTCGCGGTGATGTTCGGGTGCTCCGACTCCCGGCTGGCCGCCGAGATCATCTTCGACCAGGGGCTGGGAGACTTGTTCGTGGTCCGCACCGCCGGGCACGTGGTCGGCTCGGAGGTGCTGGGCAGCATCGAGTACGGCGTGAGCGTGCTGGACTGCCCGCTGGTCGTGGTCCTTGGTCACGACTCGTGCGGGGCCATCGCCGCTGCTCGGGCCGCCGCCGACGGCGGCCGGGCGCCGTCCGGCTTCGTCCGCGACGTCGTCGAGCGGGTGACCCCGAGTGTGCTGGCAGCCCGCGCCGCCGGCCGCGAGACGGCCGACGAGATCCTGGCCGAGCACATCAGGCACACCGTCGATCTGCTGCTGGACCGCTCCCGCGTCCTGGCCGAGCGGGTCGCCGCCGGCCGCCTCGCCGTGGCCGGCCTGTCCTACCGCCTGGCCGACGGCAGCGCCCAACTGGTCGCCTCCCACGGCCTGACCAGGACTACAGCCCCCACACACTGAACCCCACAGCCGGCGCCCGCGGTCCGAGGTCGCCAGTTGGGCCCGACGGCCCGTCACCCGTCGTCGGCGATCGCCCACTACAGCAAAGTCGGCCTCTTGCCTTCCGGCACCGCGGCGCCGCCGGCATTTCCACCCCGCTCCGCGGGGCGCTCCTTCGGGATGGCTCCCTTTCTCACCGCTGATCACGGACCTGTGCTGGCGTCCATCACCGTCACCAACGGAGCAACCTGGCTCCCCTCCCCGCTGACGAAGTGGCTCTCGACAAACCGCCGTAAGCAGTGCGCCTGCGCGGGAAGGAAGGCTGTGCGGGCCGGGTCGTGCTTCCTGGCGCCCGAGGAGAACCTGGCGGCGGTGGTCGGGCTCGTCGGCGGCAATCCAGTACGGGCCAGCCATCTCCCGATCGGAGCTTCCGCAAGGGGCTTCTTCTTCTGGTCCGCGAACGTGTCACGGTGAACTGCGCGCCGCGGCGGCGGGATACGGCGCGCTCTACGCGGCCTGGGTGAGTTCGGCGCGGCCGAACAACAGGGCGAAGCCGGTGGGGAGTTGGTGCAGGATGCGGGTGAGGAGGTCGGGGCCGGCCAGGGTGGCGACGGCGGCGAGTACGGTTCCGGTGTCCCAGCGGGTGGTGGCCTGGGATGTGCCGCTCCGGGCGGCGAGGTCTTTGACAAAGGCCCAGCCGGTCAACGGTTGGGTGTCGGGGATCTGCGCGGTCAGGATGCGCGCGGCTTCGAGGGGTAGACGGGCGGCGAGTTCGACGCGTTCCTCTCCGGTCAGCTGACGTCCCAGCCCCGCGAGGACGAGGCGGACGACTTCCTCGGCCCGCTCGCGGGTGGAGTAGGCGCCTTCGTAGCGGACTTTCTCCAGCATCTGCTCGTACGACATCGCGGGCATGGGCTGCGCAACGCGCGGGTCGGTGAACACGTGCTGTGGTTGCCTTTCTGTTGCCGGGACGGTGGTCACCGGATGAGTGGGTGGGTCAGGTGGGCTGGGGACGGCCGAAGAGCAGGTCGTACCCGGTGGGGAGCTGGAGCAGGATCTGTCCCAGTAGCTCCTCGCCGGCAATGTCGGCGACGGTGCTGAGCACGGCGCTGACGTCCCAGGTGGCGGTCTGCTCGGTGGCGCCCTCGATCCAGGCCGCCGTCGCCCGCACGAACCGCTCCGGCGTCAGGGGCTCGGCGCTCTGCAGCGGGTTGAGGAGGATCAGGGCGTAGTCCTCGGGCAGGCGCGCCGCGAGTCGGGCGCGTATCTGGCCGACGAGGTGGGCACCGAGCAGGGCGAGAATCACGCGGGCTGCGCGCTCGGCTTCCTGGACACTTTCGTACTCGCCGCGTTCTGTGACCTGGTCGAGAAACGCTTGACGTCGCCATGTCACGTCGGCTGCCACCTTCCTTGTTTTTGCGGAAGAGGCAGCGGAGGACGGGAGAGGGGAGTTCGGGATGCCCGTCCTCCGCCGCTGCCTGGGTGTCTCGTCGCCCCGGCTCAGCCGGAGAGCTCCTTGCGGGAGGATTCCCCGCCGATGGTGATCTTGCGGGGCTTGGCGCGCTCGACGATCGGAATGCGCAGGGTGAGCACGCCGGCGTCGTAGTCGGCCTTGATGCGCTCGGTGTCGAGCGTGTCGGCCAGCACGATCTGGCGGGAGAAGACCCCCAGCGGCCGCTCGGAGAGCTCCATCTGCACGTTGTCGGACTTTGTCGCGGGCCGGCGCTCGGCCTTCACGGTCAGCATGTTCCGCTCGACGTCGATGTCGATCGCCTCCGAGCTGACGCCGGGCAGGTCGAAGGCCACCACGTACTCGTCGCCCTCACGGTAGGCGTCCATCGCCATCGTGGACGGCCGCGACCAGGTGCCCGGGCTCATCAGCTGTTGAGCCATCCGGTCCAGCTCACGGAAGGGGTCAGTGCGCATCAACATGTGAAAACACCTCCACCAGGTTCAGGCAGTTGCTGCCAATGCGCCTCACTGAAACTGTTGTAGCATGTCATCCATTGGATGACAAACACGGTGTCATCGAATGGATGACGACAGGAGGTGCTCGTGACAGCAGCCGACCAGCCGAACCCTGCCAGCGCCGGCCCGGCCAGCCCGGCCTCGTTCCTCGCCGCCGCAGCCGCTCTGCAGGCCATAGACGACGCCCTGCGTACCGCCCGGCGGCAGACGCCCTCCGATGGCTCCGCCGACACCCCAGGGCCGGAACAGGCTTTGGCCTCCCTGTCACTGCTGCGGCAGGTCCGCGAACAGCTCGCCGGATGGGAGAGCGGCCTGATCGAAACCGCCCGCGACGCAGGCGCCAGCTGGGCCGACCTCGCCCGCCCGCTCGGCGTCGCCAGTCGTCAGGCCGCCGAACGCCGCTACCTGCGCGGCCGGCCAGGCCCCGCCGGAACCACCGGCGAACAACGCGTCCAGGCCACCCGCGAGCGTCGCGCCGCCGACCGCACGCTCGCCACCTGGGCTCGCCTCAACGCCGCCGACCTGCGCCGCATCGCCGGCCAGATCACCGCACTCACCGACCTTCCCACCGCCGCCCGTCCCCCCGTCCGCGAACTCGACGCGGCCCTCGCCCAGGACGACCCCACCGCCCTCATCCACCCCTTGGGTGCGACCCGCCCCCACCTGGCAATGGCCCACCCCGAGCTCGCCGCCCAACTCGATGCCCTAACGAACTCCGCGAAAGCCACGCTCGCACCCCCCAACGGACTCGCCCCTGGCGCCACCGACTGAGCGGCGATCGCGCTTCTGCATGACCGCCGCGAAGCCGGTGAGGCGCCGGGGCCCTTGAAACGGTGCCGTGTTCCCTGGTTACGGTCTCCTGCACGAGGCGGCAGTGCGGAGCAGCCGTGACGGGCGTCCGGTCCACACTTCGCGGTCGGCTTGAGATAGCCCCATCGCCTCAGGCTGAGGGCTCCGACTGCGACTGCCCGCCTTGGGCGCGCAGTTGCTCATTGATGCGCCGGGCCTCTTCGAGCTGGTCTTCGAGGATGACGATGCGGCAGGCGGCCTCTATGGGCGTGCCCTGATCGACGAGTTCACGGGCGCGAGCGGCGATGCGCAACTGGTAACGGGAGTAGCGACGGTGGCCACCTTCCGAGCGCAAGGGAGTGATCAGGCGGTGTTCGCCGAGGGTGCGGAGGAAGGCAGGAGTGGCGCCGAGCATCTCGGCGGCCCGGCCCATGGTGTAGGCGGGGTAGTCGTCATCGTCGAGATTGTCGGCGGGCCGGGTACTGCGAGGGGGCATAGACCTCTTCTTCCTGGGGCGCGTCGGGGGGCCCGGGTGCCATGCGGCACCCGGGCCCCGAGCTTGTAACACCATCTACCGGCCAACTGCGCCGGCTTTCGTTGTCCGCAGGCTCCCCCTGGGAGGGCGGGGCTGCGGAGATAGCGGATGCGTGACCGGGGACCACCTTCCAATCCGGGGCCTGGGGTACCCGGACGGGCTGTCTCCCCGCCCGGGCGATCCCGATGGTGCTCTGCTCCTTACCTTCGGTTACTCGGTTGTACTGCTGGATACCGCGGGTACTGCTCGCGATCCCCGTGGATCGCGCCCTGCTTGACCTGCTCGCACGGCAGTTCATCTCTGCCGTGCCCACTTGGACTTCCTGGATACGACAGTGACAGTAACCCGACAGGCACCTCATGTCTACCCTCGCCACGACAGATTTCCTGCGTGCCCATTGCAAGGATTTCTGCCTCAAATACAACCGGAAAAGTGCTGTCCTTGGTTGAATCCCGACTCAGCGGGCATGGGCTAAGCCTGGCGGCACAACCGACCGAGGGAGGGTGGTGGCACATGGCCGACACGGAGACCGTCGGACCCCCGGCCCCGCCGCTGCAGATGCGCCTTCCCGCACGACCGGCGACGAGATCACCAATGATCACCACGATCGCCGCAAGCCCCCGAAGCATCGGACATCCCGGCTACAACGCCACACACCCCTGCACGGCCGAGACCGCCGCTGCCGCACGGCGCTTCGTCCGCATCACCTGCGCCGCCTGGGGCCTGGACGCCCACGCCGAGACCGGCGCACTGATCATCTCCGAACTCGTCACCAACGCCGTGCACCACACCAGCAGCCACAGCATCCGCGTGATCGTGGAACGCCCAACGGCCACCCAGGTACGCCTGGCCGTGGTCGACAAAGCCCCCTACCTTCTCCCCACCCGGCTAGCCCCTCGGCCCGACGACGACCGAGGTCGTGGTCTCCACCTGGTCGACCATCTCGCCGATCGCTGGGGATACGACATCCTTGGCCCCTCCAGGCGCCCCTGGGGCAAACGTTGTTGGGCTGAACTCCGCGTCGAGGCTGACCCCCAGCAGCTCTAACCCTGCCGGGGTCGGGGAGCCACCCCGGATCCACCACCCAACACCCCTGCGCCTCAACCCCGCTCCGACGGATACCGCCGAACACGTCCCGGGCGATCGACCGCATCCCCAAACCAGCGAGCGACACAACCACACGTCGGTGCAACCGAGTTGAACTCGACCGGCGCGAGCACATGCAACTGCGGCAACAGGGTCTCCTGGACCTCGGCCGGCTTCGCAACCCCAAGCCACCAAGGGGCCCGCATTCATGCCCATGGCCAGCGGCGATCACCCGGTCGAGAACCGTTGCAGGGTGATGAGCGCACCCCGATCGCCCAGCTCTTCGCGCACCCCTCAACGCCCCATCCGGTGCAGCCAACCTTCCGCGACGTCCCCTGCTGCGAACGCACTGGGGATCGATCATCCGGGAGGTGCATGGAGGGTTTCGCCGAAGTGCACATCCGCGGTGTCGTGGCGTCATCTCAGCCGAGTCACAGGCTTGTTGCCCATCCATCGGGCGCCTGCAGCACCACAGCATCCCGTTCCAACGTTCCAGGCGGGTGATGCTTCTCCAGCTCAGGGGCGGTTTTCGCATGCGCCTTTCTCGAACCGGCCGCTGCCTGTGGTGCCTGGGACAGGTCCACGTGCAAGCTCGGGTCGTCCGAACACGTCGCGTCGGTCGGCTGCGACAGAAAACGTCTGCGCCCGCGCGGCCCGCCGTGGTCGAACGAGGAACGGGGCGACAACCACCGTCCCGCTGACCGCAGTTGGCGACGGCGTGGTGAGATCACCGAGTCCCGCCTCGACGAGAACCATGGAGTGTCCGTGACCTTACGGATAGCGATCACCGCTGAGCCGATTCCCTCGCATGTGTCCGCACTGGATTACGTCATCTGCCCGGTCGTCGAGCAGGAGCACCGTGTCGCGCTGCACGCTCCGCCCATGTTCCGCCGCGAAGTCCTGCGGCGCGGGGCGGAGTTCCACCGAGCCGGGACGAACTGGACCTGCGATCCCCTCGTTCAGCAGACGGCGAGCGAGGTCTGGAAGGACTGGGGAAACGCGCCCTTCAACCGGTACGCCTTCGCTCATCTCTGGCCGGAACAGGCCGAGGCGAAGGCCCGTGACCTGCTCGCCGCGTGGACAGCGGACCGCCCGGATCTGGTGATTGCCGAGTGCAGCGATCTCGGCGCACACCTGGCGGCCACGGTCTTGGGACTGCCCCTGCTGGCAGCGGACAACGGCCTCGGGCCGGTGCTCCTGGACCTCTGGGAAACCGACATCGCACCCGCGCTGCTTCCCCTCTACAAGCAGTACGACCAGGATCCGCCCGTGCTGCCGCCGATGGTTACCTCTGCGCCGGTCTCGTGGTTCTACCCTGCTCCCCCGTCCTCGGTGCACGCGGTCCGACGCACCGTGGCGGAGTTCCGAACCACCCTGCCCGAGCGGCTGGACCGCTCCGCCTCCTCCCGTCCTCTCGTCTACGTGAGCCTCGGCACCTTGACCACCGCAATGGCCGATCTCCGCACCGTCGTGAGCAGCGCCTACCGGGAGATCATGGCCGCGCTGTCCGCGATCGGCTGCGACGCGATCGTGTCCGCCGGCGATCTCGCGGCGCACCTACGGAGCGCCGACCCCCGCATCAAGGTCGTCGAGCGCGTCGCGCAGCCCGCGCTGCTGCACCACGCCGACCTGTTCGTCACGCACGGCGGCCGGGCGTCCCTGCTCGACGCGGTGCAGGGCGCAACGCCCGTCCTGGCCATGGGAGTTCTCGCCGACCAGCCCGCCAACGCCGCCGCGTTCGCCCGTCACGACCTCGGGCGCGCACTGGACCTCACCGCGCCCCGCGGCGAAATCGCCGACGCCATCACCGCCATGCTCGGCGCTCCGCGCTACGGCGCCGCGATGCGTGCCGCGCGCGCCGAGTTGTCCCGACTGCCGGCACTCGACCTCGTGGCACAACGGGACAGCCTGTCAGGCCATCAGAACTGAGGCGTCGAGCGTGTGACCGGACCGCGTTTCGCCGTCCGGCCCCGTCATCCAACGACCCTGCGCGAGATGGTCGTTGCGCGGGACGTCGGCGTTCTCCGCTCCGGCCCTGCGACCAAGCGCCGTGACGAGGCGCTGGCGTGCATGCGCAATTCCGCGGCCCGCACAAGTCTGAATGCCGGGAGCGGCTACAGTCCTGACGCATGGACGAGGTGATGTCGGGTGGGAGGTTCTCCCGCCCTGTGCGCCGGGGTGATGTGGTCGAACGCGCGCCGAGTAACCCCAACGTGCGCGGGCTTCTGCGGCACTTTGAACGCAGCGGGTTCTCGCTGGCTCCGCGGTTCCTCGGCACCACCGCGGGAGGAACGCGTGACCGCCTGACGTTCATCGAGGGGAAGGCCGCGCACTATCCCCTCACGGAGGCGCAGCGGTCCGATGAGGCCCTGGTGAACGTGGTGTTGGCGGTCCGCGCGATGCACGACGCTTCCCAGGGCTTCGTTGCTGAGAACCCGCTGGCGTGGCAGCACCGTGAGGTCGCAGCGCCGGTGCGCGTCGACTGCATCGGCCATCACGACCTGGCACCGTGGAACATGACCTTCAACGGCACGGAAGTGACCGGCATCATCGACTGGGACTTCGCCGGCCCCTCCAACCGGGCCTGGGACCTCAGCTACGCGGCGCACAGGTTCGTGCCGCTGTCCTCCTCCCGCCTGGCCCAGGCTTTCGGCTGGAGCACTCCCCCCGACCGCGCTACCCGACTTCGGCTGGTCGCCGATACCTACGGTCGCGGCATCGTCCCGGCTGAACTTCTCGACCTGGCCGTGGTACGCCTGGCCGCCGTGGCCGCCAACATCGAGCAGCAGATCCGGACCGGCAACCCCGCCTTCGACGTGCACCGTGAGGAGCGGCATGCCGACGGCTATCGCGAAGACGTCCAGTTCCTCCTTGCCCACCGCGACGCTCTCCTCCGCGCGGGCTGAGGACGTCTCATCTGCCTGACGCAGACTCCGCACCACCAGAACACCACGAGTTGATCTGTCGCCGGGTGATCAGGCAGCAGGCGGGTTTGAGGAAGGCTTCGTGCACGTCGGCTCGGTGTTCCCAGCGGATGCGGAGTCGTTTGAAGCCGTGGCGTCAGGCGGTTGGGGCGGCCGCGCGGTGAGGCGCTCGCCACGAGGCGAGTCCTGTTCCGCGCAGCCGCCCGCCGAACCGGACATGACGGTTTCCCGGTCATCCGGCTCGCCAGTGATTACGGCGTGAGTAATCTGGCTGACTGTTCTGAACGGATGCGATCGTGGCAGCCGCCGCAGGCCACAACTGTTTTGCGGCGCCGGCGGAGCATCACGCGGCTGTTCGCCGCGGTCTATCCCGAAGCCGTCGCCCGGCCGCGTCCGCGGTCCCCTCCCCGGCTCGATGTAGTTCGGCGCAGAAGGCGGGGACGCCGAGGTCGTGGCTGCCCGGGCCGGCTTGTGGGTGTCCCCGGGCCGCCACTCGCCTTGGGGCGCACCAGACGTTGCGCTCCGGGAGAATCAATTTCTGCGTTCGCGGAGGGAGAGTTTAACGAGCCGCGCAATAAGGGTTTTGGGCGCAACGAGCGGAGTGAAATTATTCGCCGCTCACGGACGGTCGAGACGTGCTACTGTCGCTTCCGTTGCAGTTGTGGTTCCCAAAACTTCAAGTGCTCCTGATCAGATGTTCAGGGTGGGAGTACTTTCGTGTTGACCGGTTTTTTCCGGCGGGGTGATCATTGCGGCGACACGGCATCCGCAGAGCGTGGATCCCGATGCACTGCCCCAAAGGAGATCGACATGGCTAATGGCACTGTGAAGTGGTTCAACGCGGAAAAGGGATTCGGCTTCATCGAGCAGGATGGTGGCGGCGCCGACGTTTTCGCCCACTACTCGAACATTGCCGCCCAGGGCTTCCGTGAGCTCCTCGAAGGCCAGAAGGTGACCTTCGACATCGCGCAGGGCCAGAAGGGCCCGACGGCCGAGAACATCGTTCCCGCCTGATACGCGCAGTTTGCAGCTGGGGCCCGCATCCTTTGGGGTGCGGGCCCCAGCTGCACGATTTTTCCGTAGTTGCTTCACCTGCGGGGCTCTGCTTGGTGAGATCTGCAGCCCAGCGCGGGCGGATTATCACGCGGGGAGGGGCGGGGACACGTCCCAGCACGCCCCAAAACCGGGACCCGGTTCTCGCTCCCTCGTCACGCCATCCATTTCAGCGCCTTCGCCCGCGCATTCTTTTTGCCGGTCAGCTCCGCTGCCGTTTTCCATCGGTACATTCTTGTAATTCTCTGCGCCGTTCGTTCTGGCGGGAATTCCTTGATATGCACCGCATCGAGGAAGGTTCCCACATGAACCGCACACGTACGAACGACCGTTTCAGCCGCACCCGTGGCGGCAGTACCGATGCGGGAAAGGGCGGGCGACACTTCGGTTCGCCGGCCCCGCGCCGTTCCGGCGGGCCCGCTCGGTCCGGCGGTTACGGCCGTCGGAACGCTGCGCCGCAGCGTGAGTTCGCGCTTCCCACAACGATCACTCCCGCGATTCCCGCCGTGGAGGACTTCGCCGATCTCGACATGTCCCCGCAGTTGCTGGCCGAACTCGGCAGGCAGGGTGTCACCGCACCGTTCCCGATCCAGGGTGCGACGCTGCCGAACTCCCTAGCAGGCCGTGACATCTTGGGCCGTGGGCGCACCGGCTCCGGCAAGACCCTCGCCTTCGGGCTCGCCCTGCTCTCCCGCATCGCCGGACAACGCGCCGAGCCCCGCCAACCGCTGGGGCTGATCCTCGTACCCACCCGCGAGCTCGCCCAGCAGGTGACCGACGCGCTCACTCCCTACGCCCGCGCCGTCAGGCTCCGCCTGGCCACGGTCGTCGGCGGGGTGTCGATCGGTCGACAGGCCGGCGCGCTGCGCGGCGGAGCCGAGATCGTGGTGGCGACCCCGGGCCGTCTCAAGGACCTCATCGACCGTGGTGAGTGCCGACTGAGCCAGGTCGGCATCGTCGTGCTGGACGAAGCCGACCAGATGGCGGACATGGGCTTCATGCCGCAGGTCACCGCGCTGCTCGACCAGGTGCGCCCCGAGGGGCAGCGCCTGCTGTTCTCCGCCACGCTGGACCGCAACGTCGACCTCCTGGTGCGCCGGTACCTGACCGACCCCGTTGTCCACTCGGTCGACCCGTCGGCCGGTGCGGTCACGACGATGGAGCACCACGTTCTGCATGTCCAGGGCGCCGACAAGCACGCCACCACCACCGAGATCGCAGCCCGCGACGGCCGCGTGATCATGTTCCTGGACACCAAACACGCCGTCGACCGACTGACTCAGGACCTGCTCAACAGCGGCGTGCGTGCGGCCGCGCTGCACGGCGGGAAGTCACAGCCCCAGCGCACCCGCACCCTGCAGCAGTTCAAGACCGGGCACGTCACCGTGCTCGTCGCCACAAATGTCGCCGCCCGCGGCATCCACGTCGACAACCTCGACCTCGTCGTCAACGTCGACCCGCCGACCGACCACAAGGACTACCTGCACCGCGGCGGCCGTACCGCCCGCGCCGGCGAGTCCGGCAGCGTCGTCACCCTCGTCACGCCGCATCAGCGCCGCGGCATGGTCCGCCTCATGTCGGACGCCGGGATCCGGCCGCAGGTCACCCAGGTCCGCTCCGGCGAGCCGGAACTGCACCGCATCACCGGTGCCCGGACTCCCTCCGGAATTCCGGTTGTCATCACCGCGCCGGTGGTCGAACGCCCCAAGCGCGGCACCGCCTCCCGTGGCCGTCGCCGCCCCGCGTCGGCGAGTCGGCGCGTGTCCGTACAGCAGCGCCCAGCCGAGAAGGCGGCCTAGCACCTTCGTGGTCAGGAAGCTGATCCCTCTCTGTAGGAGACATCTTTTGACGCTGGTTCAGATGCAGCTCCACCCGACGAACGCCGACACCACCCCCACGGCGGTGGCAGACGCCGCGGAGGAAGCCGGGCCGCGGGTCCGGGACGACATGACGGTCGAGGTCGCCTTGTCCGTCATGGCCAGCGCCCGAGTCGGGCACCTACTCCTCTGCGACGAGGACGACAGGCGTATCGGCCTGATCACCCTGGCCCGGCTCACCGCCGTCCGTGACGGCTCCGGATACACGGACCGGATCCGCCTGCGTGACATCAGCGGAGGCAGCGAACCATTCCCCTCGCCGCCGACCAAGGCCGAGGCCGCGCACCCGCAGGGCTGCGACCGGCCCGGCACCCTGCCCGTGGGTGACGGGCGCCCAAGTGCCCTGGACGTCCTCGGCCTCGCCCGCTGAATCATTGGGTTCACCACCGCCTCCCCCTCTCCTTGTGAGGTCTCATGCGCTGTGTCATTGCCCGCTTCCCGTTCGACCTGACCAAGGCCGGCGTGCTGGAATCGATGAAGGGCGTCAAGCCCGAGCCGGTCACCGGTGAGTCGGTGATCATCGGGCGGCGCCAGTACCCCGTCAAGCAGGTCGGCCAGGTGATCACCCGTCAGGACCGCCGCGACTTCAGTGCCGGCGAAGTCATCCGGGCCATGACCCGACTCGGCTTCACTTGCCGTGCGGTCCCCACGGCCGCGCCCGCGCTCACTCTCAGCCCGCTCCAGCGGGCTTCCGCCATGCTGGGGACCAACGTGGCCTGAGCAACGAGGGCAGGCGCGAGACGACACCAGAACAACAGCGAGGGCCCGACCGGGACGACCGGTCGGGCCCTCGCTGCGTGCCGGACCGTGGCCGTATCGCCGCAGGCCCGGCCTCCTCAGTCATCCATATGCCAGCGGACCGGATTACCTCATCGGCAGACTCCCAAAAAACTATCCTCGCTGGAGTAGACATTGGATCCTCGCCTGGTTAAGGTCTCTGTTGTAACCGAGATCGATACAGGCTCGGCAGACACGAACTGCCGGGGAGCAATGCACGCATCACGGTCCGGTGGTGGAGTTTCGAAGCCAGGAATGTTGCCCGACGGTGACGGGGCTGACCACCGGACCGGGTGGCCCGAGGTGATCAGGGGCCGCCATCAGCAAGAGAGCGAATGAACCAGAGGGAAGAACGGAGGAATCGATCACCATCAGGATCGCCCGGGCGCATGACTGAGCCCGGGTACCGCAGGACATCGATAGGCAGGTGGTCTCCGGTCACGCATCCGCGATCCCCGCACTCCCGTCGACATTCCCGACGGTCATGCGGAAACAGAAGGCCGACGCAGCATCATGGTCGGCAGATGGTGTACTAGTTCCTTCGGGGCCTTGGTGCCGTACGGCGCCAAGGCCCCTCAACGCGTTCCGCAGAGAGGTGAAATGACAGCAAACAAATCGCTGGGCCGTCTCGATGACGACGACTACCCCGCCTACACCATGGGCCGGGCCGCCGAGATGATCGGCGCCACTCCTGGCTTCCTGCGCGCCATCGGCGAGGCACGGCTGATCACGCCCCTGCGCTCAGAGGGTGGACACCGCCGCTACTCCCGCTACCAGCTGCGGATCGCAGCCCGCGCGCGTGAGCTCGTCGATCAGGGCACCCCGATCGAGGCCGCATGCCGGATCGTCATCCTCGAAGACCAGCTCGAAGAGGCCCAACGCATCAACGCCGAGTACCGACGCGCCGCCGAATCCTCCGACCCGACGACCACGGCCTGAGGTGAGCGCCAGTCCAGCCCGGTGGAACCGGCCCCGCCATCCGCGAGCTGGCTGAACCCGCTGCCGATGGTGCGGTCCAGCCGCCGAAGGCGGACCGCGGGACGGCATGGGCCTGATCGCCTTGGATGCGCTCGCTTCGCCCGGGCCGACATGCGCAAGGCATTTCGGACCGCGCTGCCTCAATGGTGCCGTTCGTTGCGCGAGGGTTCACCGTCACCTGCGCCATGGATCCGAGATCGTCTGCGCTGAGAACTTCGCCTGCCAGTGTTGGGCAACCAACGACGACTCCACCTGCCCGGCAGCGGCGACTCACTGGCTTTCATCGACCCTGGGGTGGGCACCAACTCATGGAAATCCGGCGCCACTTCCGCGATGAGTACCGCTGGGCGGTCACGGCCCCTCTGGACCAACCGGTAGGACGCCTCGAAGATAGCTGACGCAACGTCAGTGAAGTCGCCAGCTCGACTCCCCTCGCCGGGCTGCCCGGGCGGAGCAACTTCCGTCCGGGCAGCGCCATTTGGGGAGTTGGGGCGGTGCGTTGCGGGCGGGTCGCCCGTCGGCGTGCGGTGGTTAGGGGGTCGGCGCCTGGACGCGGGTCAGGTGGAAGAAGCAGTCCGCGGGGGCGCCCTTCTTGTCCATCACGCACAGGAGGACGTCGTCGGTGAGCCGGCGGAAGTGGTCGATGATGGGCAGTTGGTCGTAGACCATGGCCGTGGACGGCTTGCCGCGGAAGACCACCTCGTGCAGCGTCGCCAGGCCCATCTCCTCGAAGGAGAACACCGCACCCTGCTCGTCCCGGCACAGCAGGGGCTCCACGTGGTCGGCGTCCACGAACCGCTTGCCGTACCACCGCATCTGCGTCAGCAGCCTGGCGTTCTCGCTGGTCCGCTCGAAGCCGCCGCCCTGCCACGTGCCGATCAGGAGGGCGGTGTCGACCGGTTCGAGTCGGTCGAAGAGTGCGGCCAGTTCCTTGCCGTCGCACTCGCCTCCGGATGCGATGGCGTCCAGGACTTCCTGCTCGCTCAGAGCCTTCTGCTCGCTCAGGACTTCCTGCTCGATGCCCATGGGTGGGGCCTCCTTCGACCGAGGGGTGCGCGGGGTGGGTCGGGTGTCTGTGGTGGTGCCTGGGTTGTTGCTCGGGGGGCTTGGAGTGGTGTCTGTCGCGGGGGTTGGGGTGGTGGTCGGGCCGGCCGGGAGGGGGGAGGGGGCCGGCCCGTCGGGGCGTACGGGGTCGAACCGGTGGTACATGCGCGCGTGCCAGAGGGCCGCCCGCTCCAGCGCCACCGCGGAACCATACCCGGCGGCGGTGAGCGGAGCCAGGACCCGTCGACAGTCGTCGATCGCCGTCTGCGCCCTGGCGTACGCCTCCTGTTCGGTCAGGCCGAGGGCGAGCGCGTCGACCTTTCCCTCGTCCCGTTCGCGGTGGTGTCCGCGCAGGTCGTTGAGGAGGCGGATGGCGATCGCTGCCTGGCGCAGCGCGCCGAGCAGTACGGGGAGGCGGTGTGGCAGATCGGGTTCGTCGAGGAGCGTCCACAGGGCGGTGACCTGCTGTTCGACTCCGATGGTCCGGGCGCCGTGCGTCAAGTAGTCCGCTAGTGGGGGCAGTTGGCCGCCGGTGGCCGCGGTCCGCGTCGCCCGGCGTTCGTGGGCCATGCCGTCCAGGGTCTGATGCATGCTTTCCCGCCAGACGGCGACGAGTTCGGGCCGGCCGTCGCGCTCCAGGCTCGCGACGAGGTCCGCCAGTGCCCGGGCCATGGGGTCGGGACTGGCCGCACCGCTGTCGTGACCTGCGAGGACGCGGTGCCAGGCACGGACCCGGGCGTCGGTGGGGTCCGAGCCGGCGCGGTCCGCCGCCCGCCGGTCGTCCGGTGCGTCCAGGACGTTGTCGATCGCCATCAGCCAGAGCATGAGACGCGAGATCCGGGAGCAGCTTTCGGCCGGTAACCAGGGCGTCATGAAGGCGGTTTGCAGGCTCATCAGGGGGACCAGCGAAGCGCTCACCGGGAGTCCGAACTCTTTGAGCCAGATCTCCAACGGCGGCATGTTCTGTAGTGCGGTGGAGCATGTGTCCGCTATGGAAACGATCTCCAGGGGAGGGTGACTGGCCGGTTGCGAGGTGTCCACGCCGCCAGGCTACGTCCGCAGGTCTGCGGCTCGGGCGACAGGGGACGAGGCAGGACCAGGTGGGACGAGGCGGAGTCGTAGCGGGAGTTGGAGGGGCAGGAAACCGATGTCATCAGGATGTGCGGTACCCGCGATATCGGGGGCACCGAAGTCGCCAAAGAGGGTGGAGGTAGCGGGAGTTCGGGTGTCGTCGGCCCTTTTGGCCGGGGTGCACGGGGCCGTCGAACGCGCCACCGAGTATGCCCTCGCCACTCAGTTGGGCAACGGTTCGTGGTGTGCCGTCCCGGACCCTCGGATCACCGAGACCGCGCTGTGCACGCTGGCCCTGGCGCGATCGCCACACCCGGGCGCCGGCCGGGCCGTCGAACGCGGCAGTGCCTGGCTGGCCGCCGGTCCCGACCCACAGCGCCACCATCCGGTGGCCCATGCCGTGGAGAGCGCGCTGCGGTCCCTGGCGCTGGGCACCGGTGAGCCCGTCGACGTCAGCCATGCCGGCTTCGCGGACCGGGCGTTATCGGCCCGCGCCAGGCTGCTCCAGGCCGTCGCCCTGCACGCCGGCCGGCCGACCCGCGGCGGCGCCGAACCGGCCGCGCTGCGCGCGCAGTTGGCCACGGCGGTGGCGTCCCCGGAACGGCTCAAGCGGTGGACGCAGGTGGAGGTCTGGGCCGCACATGCGCTGGTGGAGAGCCACTTCGGCGACCGGGCGTCCGCCAGGCACGCCGCCCTGGCGATCGCCGACCGGCAGTCCCCCGCGGGTGACTTCTTCGCCAATCCCGTCACCACCGCCCTCGCCGCCCTCGCGCTCCGGGCCGCCGCCCCGGACACGGCGGCGGCCGGGCGCTGCGACGCGTATCTGGTCGACAGTCAACGCCCCGACGGCACCTGGCGCTTCGCCACCAGCGATGTCTGGGACACCGCGCTGACCATGCGGGTCTTTGGCGGTGCGGCGGCCTTCGGCCGCAGTGCGCTGCCGGGCGCCGTCGCGTTCCTGGTCGCGGCGCAGAACGCGGACGGCGGCTGGCCGTACCGCTCCGGCGTGGAGTCCGACAACGACACCACCGCGGCCGCCCTGATCGCCCTGGGCGGCGTGCACGCGGCGGGCCTCGCCCCGGATGCGACGATCCGGGCCGGTCTGCGCCACCTGGCCGGGCAGCAGTTACCCGACGGGCTGTGGCGGACCTGGCAGTCCGCCGGCGACCCTCCGGTGGACGACGTGATCGCCCATGTCGTCACCGCCTTGGACCGCCACGCCGGGCATCGCATACCGCTGGCGGCGGCGCGTGACTGGCTCGCCGAACGCCTGGCGACGCAGGGGCGTTGGCGGGCCGGGTGGTACCGGGGGCTTCCGTACGCCACCGCCGAGGTGTTGCCGGCCCTGGGCGCGGCGGCGCACGAGGGCGGTCATCCGGCCGCCCTGGCGCTGGCTGCGACCCGCAACGCCGACGGCGGTTGGCCCGTCGAGGCGGGTGACCCGAGCACTCCCGCCGCGACCGGACTGGCGCTCGCCGCCCTGGAACGCGGCGGCGTCCACGCGCACGCGTACTGGGCTCAAGGGTTGGAATATCTCGTGAAGTCCCAGCGCAGGGACGGCAGTTGGCCGGGCGTGCCGTTGATGTACGGTCCGCGCCCGCTGCTGACGCACTTCCCCACCCAGAACCACGCACTGACCGCCGACGGCCTCTTCGCCGGGTTGCGCCGCCTCCGGGCCGCCACCGCGCCGGCCGTCGCCCCCGCTCGCGAAGCAGGCTGACATGGGATCGAGCACCGAAGGCACGTCACGACGCCCGGGAGCCCGCACCGTCCCCACCGCCCCCGGCCGTCTGCCGTTGGTGGGGCACGCCCGCGCGCTCCACCATGACGCGTTGGGGTTCCTCTGCCGGCTGCGGCGGCACGGCCCGGTGACGAAGATCTACATCGGGCCGCGACCGGTGCATCTCGTCAACGACCCCGAACACATCAGGGAGTTGCTGACCGTACAGGCCCGTTCCTTCGACAAGGGGGCGATGTTCGACGCGCTGCGCGTTCCGCTCGGCGACGGGCTGATCACCGCCGCCGGCGACCGTCACCTCCGCCATCGCCGGCTGATGCAACCCGCCTTCCACCACGACCGGATCGCGGGCTACGCCCGGGTGATGTCCGAACGGTGCCAGGCACGGGCCGCTGACTGGGAGCCTGGCACCACCCGCGATCTGGTGCCGGAGATCCACCGCCTGACCCTGGACGTCCTGTTGCGCACCCTCTTCGCCAAGCCGCACGATCCCGCGCTGAGCGGGGCCGTCAAGGAGTGGCTGACGGTCAAGTACCACTCGATGCGGCTGGCGTTGTCCCCGCTGCACGCCTGGGCGGAACGCGTTCCGCTGCTGCCTGGCTGGCGGCCGCCGGACGCCGGCCCGTTGCAACGGTTGGTCGACGTTCAGCTCCGGATCATCGATGACTACCGTGCGGACGGCCGGGACCGCGGCGATCTGCTGTCGATGTTGCTGCTCGCGGGCGGCCCGCAGGGCGCGCTCTCCGACCCCGAGGTGACCGACGAACTGATCACCCTCTTCCTGGCCGGCACCGGGACGGTCAGCGCGTCGCTGGCCTGGGCACTGCACGAGATCTCCCGCCGCCCGGACGTCCAACGCCGGATCCACGACGAGTTGGACGGCGTGCTCGACGGACGGCCGCCAGGCTTCGAGGACGTGCCCGAACTCACCTACACACGACGGGTGTTGGCCGAGACGCTCCGCCTGTATCCGCCGTCCTGGCTGCTGATGCGCCGCGCGGTGCGACCGGTCACCCTCGGCGACGTCCGACTGGCCCCCGGCGACGAGGTGTTCTTCAGCCCCTACGCCGTGCACCGCGATCCGCAACTCTACGAGAATCCGCAGGAGTTCGAGCCGGACCGCTGGCCCCCCGAGGCCGCCGCGAAGGCGCCCCGGCACACCTTCCTACCGTTCGGCGCGGGCAGCCGCCTGTGCATCGGCGAGGACTTCGCCTGGACCGAACTGACCCTGGCCGTGGCCGCGTTCACCGCCCACCGCCGTCTGACACCGGCCGCCTCCGACGCCGTCCGGCCCCTGGTCGGCACCGTGCTGCGCCCGGACCGCCTGCCACTGACCGCGCACGCCCGCCCGTCCTGAGTCCCCGGCCCCGCGCCGCCCTCACCCCCTCCCCCAGGCAGGAGCCAGACATGCCAGCATCCGCACGGCCCTTCGACGCCTCGGCCCGGTCCGCGCCGCGGTCCGACCGGCTACGGGATCGGCTCGCGCTGGTCGTCGGCGGCGCCTCGGGGATCGGTGCGGCGTGCGCGGTGCGCCTGGCCGCGGAGGGTGCCGAGGTGGTGGTTGCGGACCTTGACGAGGACGGCGCGGCCCGGGTTGCCGAGCGGATCACCGCGGCCGGTGGCTCGGCCCTGCCACGCCGGATCGACGTCACCGATCCGGACGGCGTCGCCCAAGTCGTCGCGGAGGTCGCCGACCTGCGTGGCGGTCTGCGGATCGCGGTCAACTGCGCGGGCATCAACGGCCCGCTGAGCCCGCTGGCCGAGCTCCCGCCCGCCGACTTCGACGCCGTATTGAAGGTGAACCTCTACGGCGTCTTCCACGCGATGCGCAGCCAGCTCCCCGCGATGGCCGGCGCGGGTGGCGTCATCGTCAACCTCGCCTCCATCGCGGCCCATTCGGGCTTCCGCCGGCACGCCGCCTATGCCGCCGCCAAGCAGGGGGTCCTCGCCCTGACCCGCACCGCGGCCCGGGAGTACGCCGAGCAGGGCATCCGGGTCCTGTCCGTGTCGCCGGGCGTCGTCGACACCCCGATGGTGGCGGCGCTGCCGCCCGGCGCCACCGACGGCCTGCTCGCCGCCGTCCCCCTGGGGCGCACCGCCGGCCCCGCCGAGGTCGCGGCGCTGGTGGCGTTCCTGGTGTCCGACGACGCCTCGTACCTGACGGGCAGCGACCATGTGGTCGACGGCGGCTACCTGGCCAAGTAGCGGCGCGGCGGGCCGAGCACCCCAAATCCCTGTGACGACTCGACTACGGACGGCGCCAACACCCCTTCCGAGCAGGCACGTTGAGCGGTCCATACACTAAGCAATATCGATCATGACGTGTCCATATATTGGACAGACATGCGTCTCTGGGCGTCCACTGGGTCTTGGGCGCTTCGCGAGCGAGCCTGGCGCCCTCCCTCTCGACAATCGAATGCGGGAGAGGCCGGCGCGACCCCTCGGGCGCCCTGAGCCACGGACGTGGGCGGTCCGGCGGCACGCCGCTCTCCCTGGAGGCCAAGATGCAGAAGGAAGACGTCGCGCGGCTGGTCACCACCCCGCTGGACTCCCCCGCCTATGCGCCCACCCGGTACCGCTTCACCCACCGCGAATACCTCAACATCTACTACCGCACCGACCCCGAGGCGCTGCGCCGCCTCGTTCCCGAGCCGCTGACCGTCGCCGAGCCGGTGGTCCGCTTCGAGGTGATGCGGATGCCCGACACCACCGGGCTGGGCGACTACACCGAGGCGGGCCAGCTGATCTCCGTCGAACACGAGGGTGAGCGGGGCGAGTTCAACCTGGCGATGTACGTGGACAGTGTGCCGGCGATCTCCAGCGGGCGCGAGCTCAGCGCGTACCCGAAGAAGTCCGGTGCGCCCCGGCTCTACGTCGACTCCGACACCCTGGTCGGCACCCTCGACTACGGCACCCTGCGGGTGGCCACCGCCACCATGGGCTACAAGCACCACGCCCTGGACCTGGACGCGGCCCGCGCCGAGGTCTGCGCCCCCAACTTCATGCTCAAGACCGTGCCGCACTACGACGGCACGCCCCGCATCTGCGAGTTGGTCCGCACCCGGATCACCGACGTCACCGTCCACAGCGCCTTCACCGGCCCGGCCCGCCTGGAGCTCTTCGGCCACGCGCTGGCCCCGCTCGCGGACCTGCCGGTACGCGAAGTCGTCCGCGCCAGTCACCTCGTCACCGACCTGAGCCTCAACCCCGTCGAGCCGGTCTACGACTACCTCGCCGCCTGAGGGCGCCCGCGGGCCAGTCGGTAGCCGCCCCGCCCGCGTACCTCAGCCAGCCCGGTGCGCCCGCGCCAGGCACATCTGCTTCGAGAAGTTCCAGACATTCGAGAAAGCTGCGCAACCATGACCTCCACCCCTGCGCCCGCCCCGGCCGCCACCCCCGGCCGGGACGGAACTGCCGCGCTGGACTCCTACCGGCGTGCCGCGATCATCGGCGGCGGTGTGATCGGCATTTCCTGGGCCGGTCTCTTCCTCGCCCGCGGCATCGACGTCGTCATCAACGACCCCCGGCCAGACATCGAGGACCTCGTCCGCGCGGGCCTGGACGAGATCACCCCCGCCCTGGCCGCCCTCGGCCTGCCCACCGACCACCTCACCGACGGCCTCCGCTTCGAGGCCGACCTGGCCACCGCCGTCGCGGACGTGGACATCGTCCAGGAGAACGGCCCGGAGCGGTTGGAGCTCAAACAGCAGATCTGGGGGACCATCGAGCGGTCCGCCCCCGCGCACGCACTGCTCGCCACCTCGACCTCCAGCATTCCGGCCACCGCGATCGCCGAGGCGCTGCGGCACCCCGAACGGCTGGTGGTGGGCCATCCGTTCAACCCGCCGCACCTGGTGCCGCTGGTGGAGATCGTGCCCGGTCGGCAGACCTCCCCCGCCGTCGTCGAACGGGCCCGGGCGTTCTACGCCGCGCTGGGCAAGCGGCCGCAGGTGCTGCGCAAGGAGATCCCCGGCTTCGTCGCCAACCGCCTCCAGTCCGCCCTCTTCCGCGAGGCCGTCTCCCTCGTCGCCCAGGGCGTGGTGACCGAGCAAGAGCTCGACGACATCGTCACCGCGTCGATCGGGCTGCGGTGGGCCGTCGGCGGGCCGTTCCGCACCTTCCACCTCGGCGGCGGGCCCGAGGGGCTGCCCCACTTCATCGAGCACCTCGGCCGTGCGATGGCGACCGACATGTGGCCGGCGCTGGGCAACCCCACCTTCGACGACACCACCGTCGCCACCCTCGTCAGCCAGGCACGCGAAGCCTTCGGCGACGACACCGTCGCGCAGCTCGCCGCCGTGCGCGACCGCGCCCAGATCGCCCTCATGCGCGCCCTGGGCGAGACGCCGGACGCCAACTCCGGCTCCGCCGAACGCGCCTGACCCACCATCCGCACACACCCGAGAAACGAAGAGGCCATGTCCCTCACCGAAAAGATCAACCGGGCGATCGCCAACCCCGCCACCGACGACGCGTTCGACGTCCAGGCGGAGACGGCCGAGGTGCTCGCCGGCATCGGGTTGACGCCGCAGGACACCGGCGGCGCGATCACCTTCGAGGGCGCGGACCCGGTGGTGCCCAGCACGCTGCGCCTGGGCGCTGCCTCCGGCATCGCGCTGGTCGCCAAGTCCGCGGCCCTCGCGGCGCTTTGGAAGGACCGCACCGGCCGCGGCCAGGACATTCACATGGACCTGCGGGTGGGCCCGCACCGCCTGTGCCCGTTCTACGAGCAGAAGTGGGAACTCCTCAACGGCTACACCGGCGGCCATCCCTCCATCATCAACATGGCGCTCGCCAACAACTTCTACCGGACCGCCGACGGCCGTTGGATGATGCCCTTCAACATCTACCCCAACATCAAGGTCGCAGCGGAGCGGCTGCTCGGCGTCGGTGACGTCCCCGAGCACGTCGCGGCCGCGATCGCCAAGTGGGACGCCCGCGAGCTGGAGCGGGCCGGTGCCCAGGCCGGCTGCGTCATGCCGATGGTCCGCACCCCCAGCGAGATCCTGACGGAACGTCAATACACCGACGTACTGGCCGACATGCCGCTGGTGGAGATCACCCGGGTCGGCGACAGCGCGCCCGAGCCGCTGCCCGCGGGCGCGAGCGCCCCGCTGGACGGGGTGCGCGCGCTGGGCATGGGCCACATCATCGCCGGCGCCGGCGCCGGCCGCGCGATGGCCCTGCACGGCGCCGATGTGCTCAACCTGTGGCGACCCTACGAGCTGGAGCACGATGTCACCTACCTGACGACCAGCGTCGGCGTCCGCTCCGCGACGATCAGCCCCTACACGCCGGAGGGGCTGGCCCGCATCCACCAACTCCAGTCCGGTGCCGACGTGTTCTACGCCAACCGCCGCCCCGGGTTCCTCGACTCCATCGGCCTGTCCGAGGAAGAGGCCACCGCCCGGCGCCCCGGCCTGGTCTACGCCACCGTCTCGCTCAACGGCCAGACCGGCCCGTGGCGCGACTACCTCGGCTTCGACCAGACCGCCGGCGCGCTCACCGGCCTGCTGCACCTGGAAGGCGACGGCGACGAGCCCGCCCTGCCGCCCATCACGGTCGTCAACGACTACCTCGTCTCGTGGTTCCTGACCGCCGGCATCACCGAGGCCCTGCGGCGCCGCGCCGTCGACGGCGGCAGCTACCGGGTGCACGTCTCGCTCTCCCGCGTCGCCCTGTGGATCCTGTCGATGGGCATCTTCGACAAGTCCTACGCCCAACAGGTGGCCGGCACCGGCGACCGCCACGCCTACCCCGACCCCGAGGTCTTCACCGCGGAGACGCCGCTCGGCCACTACCAGGGCATCACCGACCAGGTGAAGATGTCGGACACCCCCGGCGCCTACCGACAGATCCTGGTGCCTCGCGGCTCGCAGCGCGCGGAGTGGCTGCCGACCGCCTGAGCCACATCCCGACTGGCCGACTGGCCGACTGGCCGACTGGAAAACCCATACCGCCGTGCCCGGCGCCGACTACGGTGCCGGGCACGGCGCGTTCGCGTGCGCTCACGCACCGCACTGCCTCACGGGCGCCTCAGAACGCGCCAAGTCCGCGTAAATCCCCACACCTTGGCAAAGGTCCCCCGAAGCCCGTCCCGGCACCCACGACCTGGCGAAACCCGGCCATGCGCCCACCAGGCGATCTTCCGGTGCGCACCGGACCGCGTGACCGCGGAATGGAGACACCGGCACGCCACCTTCACCACGCCTCCCCGATCACTTTCCAGTTGCTTTACCAGTTCGAGGGCATGCTGATCGGCACGCTGTCGCCCGGTACGGCGTCTAAGCAGGTGTCCTCACTCACACCTCGACAATTTCGCAAGCAACTAGAGAGATGGATGGCTGGCGGCGTGACTGAAGTAACGCTGTTCCTGCGGGAATACGCGAAGAGCCGTCGGGACGTGGGGGCCATCGCCCCCAGCAGCGCCCGGCTCTGCAGGGCCCTCACCCGGTACATGATCCCCAACCCGGGCCGCTCCCGCGCGGTCCTTGAGGTGGGGCCCGGTACCGGGGCGGTGACGCGGTACATCACCGGCTCGCTCGGCGGCCAGGACACCCTGGACCTGATCGAGGCCAACCCGCGCTTCGCCACCCTGTTGCGGCAGACCTATGCCGACGACCCGCGGCTGCGCATCCGGACGGGCCTGATCCAGGAGCACGAGCTCGGCTCCTACGACACCATCGTGTGCGGCCTGCCGTTCGCCAACTTCGATGCGCGGACGACGGAGGACATCTTCGACCGGCTCCTCGGGTCCCTGCGGCCCGGCGGCACGCTGTCCTTCTTCGGCTACGTAGGCGGCGAAACCATGCGCCGGACGCTCGCCGACGGGGACGACCGCGAGCGCACCCTTGCCGGTCTCGGCGTACTGCGCCGCATCCTGCGCCGGCACACCTTCCGCACGGAGACCGTGTTGGGGAACCTGCCGCCGGCCCGGGTCCATCACCTGGCGCCGATCAGCCCGCCGGCGCAGCCCGAGCGGGTGGGCGCCTGCGACTGCGGCAAGCCCTCGTCCTGAGCGCAGAGCAACTCCCGCCCGCAGTACGGCCCGAGCCCGGCCGCTCCTGCCCCGGGCACCGCGCACCGGAACGTGCGGTCGGTGCTCGGGCCGGGCCTCCAACGGCGGGGCGGTGCCCGTCGGTTCAGGCGGTGGGGAGGGCGAGGGTCGCGAGGGCGCCGCCGTCCGGGGCGTTGGCGAAGGTCAGCGTGGCGCCGAGGGTGCGTGCCTGGCCGAGGGCGATGGTCAGGCCCAGGCCGTGTCCGCTGCGGCCGGCGTGGGTGGTGTTGGTGCGGAAGCGTTGGGGGCCGTGTTCCAGGAGGTAGCCGGGATAGCCGCCGCCGTGGTCGCGCACGGTCACGGTCGGGCCATCGACGGTGAGGGCGACCGGGGTGGCGCCGTGCTTGTGGGCGTTGGCGATCAGGTTGCACAGGACGCGTTCCAGGCGGCGGCGGTCGGTCCTGACGAGCGCCTCGCGCAGGACGGTGACCTCGGTCGCCAACCCCGAGGCGAGGACGGCCCGTTGGGCGATCGGGCCGAGCTCACAGGCGTCCAGGTCGGCCCGTTCGGCGTCGGCGTCCAGGCGGGATATTTCCAACAGGTCCTCGGTGAGGCGGCACAGCGCCCGGACGCGGTCCTGGACGAGTTGGGTGGGGCGGGACGGCGGCAGCAGTTCGGCGGCGGCGTGCAGTCCGGTCAGCGGGGTCCGCAGTTCGTGGGCGACGTCCGCGGTGAAGCGCTGTTCGACCTGGAGGCGGTTCTGGAGGGCGGCGGCCATGGTGTCCAGGGCGTTGGAGACGACGGTGACCTCGTCGTGGGAGCGGGCGGGGCATCCGGCGCGCTGGTCGTCGACGCGGGCGTCGAGGTCGCCGGCGCTGATCCGGCGGGCGACGCGGGCGGTGGAGTGCAGCCGGCGGGTGATGCGGGAGACCGCGAAAAAGCCGATGAGCAGGGTCAGCGCGATGGCCAGGGCGGAGGAGCCCATGATGGAGCGGGTCAGGGCGGTGCTGCTGCGTTCCTGGGCGCTGTAGTCGAGCGCGTAGGCGAGCACCCGGGCGTCGGCGGGGCCGGCCGCCCACATGGTGGGTATGCCGTGGTAGGTGCCGAGTTGGGTGCCGCGGCGGCCGCTGAGGGCGATCCGGCGCAGGGGTTCGGGCAGTTCGGCGGGGTCGATGCGGGCGTCCTTGCCGATCGACTCGCCCGCGACATAGGCGTCGGTGGCGCGGGCGAGGCCGGCGAGGGCCTCCTTCTGGGCCTGTTGGACGGTCTGTCGGGTGACCGAGGTGTGCACCAACAGGCCGAGGACCAGGGCCAGTCCGCAGCACATGACGGTGATGAAGAGCGCGAACTTGCCGTAGAGGGTGGCCGTCCAGCCGGGCAGGCCGGGGCGCACCAGCCGCAGCAGGCGGGTGGCGCGGCGCAGCAGGATGCGGATCATGAGCTGCGGTCCGCGGGGGTGGGGTGGATCTTGCGGATCTCCTGGCGGGCCAGTCGCATGCTGTGCAGGGCCGCGTCCCAGGCCCAGACGTAACGGGTCTCGTAGCCGGCGAGTTGGGCCGGGCTGCGCACGATCAGCTCGCGGCCGGCCACCTCGACCGAGAACGGGATGTCGGAGGTGGCGAGGATGCGGATCAGGTGCCCCTCCGGGTCGAGGGTGTAGGCGCGCAGGCCGACGGAGCCCTCGGCCATGTCGAAGCCCACGATCAGGTCGTCGCGGCCGTTGCCGGTCAGGTCGTGGTACTGCGGGGTCCGCAGCGGGCAACCGGCTCCGGGTGCGGTGCAGTCCAGGATCTTGCGGGCGGTGTCGTCGTCCATCCCGTCGGGGCCGCTGTAGGTGTGCGGCCGCGCCGTGATCTCGGCCTTGACGATGTCGAGGGCGGCGAGCGCGTGGATGTTCCCGTCGGGGTGGGCGGGGATGCCGGGGACGCGTTCGCCGGCCTGCGGGCCCGGTTCGACCGGCGGGGTGGTGGCGGCCTTCTGGCCCGGCCACAGCCGCACCGGGGCGGAGGCGGTCGGGGCGGGGCCGGCGCTGTGGGCCTCGCCGGGGGTGCCGCAGCCGGTGAGCAGCCAGGCGGCGCAGGCGGCCAACGCCGCGACGGTCGCGGTCAGGGCCAGGGCACGGGCGATCGGGTGCGTACGGGTCACTTCACTACCGGGCATGTTCGGGCGCGGGGCACACTGCGGCTCACTTCACGAGGTCGGCGTAGAAGATGATGTTGGCGGAGCGGTGGCCGCCGACGATCTCGCCGCCGCAGGTGAGCAGGCGCAGTTCGGCGCGGTCGGTGTCGCCGTAGACCTTCTGGGTCGGGAAGGCGTCCTTCTTGACCTGCTGGCGTTCGCGGATCTTGAAGGTGGCGGTGGAGCCGTCCTCGCGCTGCACCTTGATCTCGTCGCCGACCTTGATGTTCTTGACGTTGCGCATCAGGGCCGGGCCGTTCTTGGTGTCGTAGTGGGCGACGATGACCGAGGCGCCCTTCTCGCCCGGGGTGGGGCTCTTGGTCCACCAGCCGGGCTGCTCGGCCTTGTTCACCGGCGGCACGCCCAACTCCCCGTCGTCGCCCACCTCCAGCGGTACGAACGGTCCGGCGTTCACGCCCGCGGAGGGGATCTGAAGCCGCTTGGGCTTGGCGGGGGCCATCGGCGGTGCGGTCTCCTTGGCCGGTGTGGTCGCGGCGTTCTTGACGTTGACGTCGGGGCCGGGGGCTCCGCCGCTGCCGCAGGCCGTCAGCCCGCCGGCGACGGCGAGGGCGAGCGCGGCACAGGTCGCGATGCGGCCGAGGCGGGGGGCGGGGGTGGGGTTCACGACGACTCCAGGTGCAGGCGGGACGGACGGTGCGGGGAGTGGGCGGGAGGGCGGTGGCCCGCTCCGGTGAGGGAGGAGCGGGCCACCTCAATTCCCGGGCGTTTCCGGGGTGGTTCAGCCGTTGTCGCCGGAGCGACCGGCGACCCGGCGGCGGTGCAGCACGGTGAAGCCGAGGCCCGCGGCGGCCGCGGCGGCACCGCCACCGGCGGCGAGCAGGGTGTGGTCGGCGGGCTCGACGCCTTCGGCGCCGGCCTTGACGCCGCCCTTGGGAATGACTTTGCCCTGGCTGTTCTTCGTGCCGTTGCCGTTCTTGCCCTTGGCGTCCTTGTGGCCGGACTTGTTGTGGTCGGGCTTCTTGTGGTCCTGCTTCTTCCCGCCCTCGACCCAGGAGCTCATCGAGCCGTCGGGCTGGAGCACGAAGTGGGCGCCGTTGTGCTGGCCGTAGGCGGGCTTACCGCCCTTGGTCTCCAACGTGTCGTACTTGACCAGCTTTCCGGTGTCGGGGGCCTTGGCGTACATGTCGGCCTGGAAGTGGTTCTGGCCCAGCTTGTAGACCTTGGCGGTGAAGCCGCCGGCGAGGTTCTGGGTGCGGATCAGCTTCCGCTCCGCCTTCTTGTCCTTGTCCTGGCCGCTCTTGTCCCGGCCGTTCTTGTCCTTGTCCTGGCCGCTCTTGTCCTGGCTGCCCTTGTCCTGGCCGTCCTTCTCCTGACCGCCCTTGTCCTGGTGCTGGGCGTCGTCCTGCTTCTTGCCCTGCTCGGCATTCGGGATCGTCGAGTTCTCGGGCGCCGGATTGTCGGCGAACGCGGCGGCGGCCGGGAGCAGCAGCGCCGAGCCCGCGACGGCGGCTATTGCGGAAGTACGGACGAGGTTGCGGCGACGCATGGTCGTGCGCGGGGAGGAAGTCATCGGGAGTTCCTTTGCAGGTCCGAGTCGGTGGTCATCCGCCCCGGTGGGCGGCGACGTCTCGGAAGTTATTCATCCCACATCACGGCAATCCGTCGGGTTTGTAACAGCGGATCGAAGAAAGGGGCGCGGTAACACAATCAAGACACTTCGCGGGACTTTGGTCCCGCGCCTTCCCGGAATTCCCTGGGCCAAAAGACGGAGAAACCCAAAGGCGACCTATTATTGAACGCGCAACGATTGATAATTAACCTAATTTGCCTGCGGATTACCGTGCCGGGAGCGCGCCGCCCCGGGAGCGCGCCGCCAGGGCTTTGTCGGCGCTCCGTCAGCGAGTCGACAGCCTGCTCGCCGGAGGCGTCGGTCAGGGCGCGTGGCCCGCGCACGGCAGGGGTGCGCACACCGCCTCCCGCGACGTCAACCCGGCGCATATCGCAGACGGGGGCGCGTAGTTGTGCGCTCGCGCGCTGAACGCAACGACTTGGGGTTTATGACTTCCGGATGCGAAGCCGCCCCCCTTCGCGCCGTACCGAGATGATCTCCAGCCTGTTTCGCTGGTAGCTGCGCACGGCCAACTCCCTTACGGCCGGCCTTCTTTGCTCACTTCTGTTTCATGTCCCGGGAGGGAAAGTGCCCGTGCCGGACAACGCCACCGGTTCCGCTACCGACGAGCCCGACCTCGTGCCGCCCGCAGACAGTGCGCTCACCAGCCTCAGTACCCAGGCCGCGCGGCAGCTCGCGACCACCACCAAGTCCGAGCCCCAGATGCAGGGCATCACCTCGCGCTGGCTGCTCAAGTCGCTGCCGTGGGTGGACGTCAAGGGTGGCACCTACCGGGTCAACCGGCGCCTCACGCTCCGGATCGGTCGCGGCCGGGTCCAGTTCGACCACAACGGCGCGGACGACATCAAGGTGATTCCCGAGACCCTCACCGAACTGCCGGTGCTGCGCGGCTACGACGAGCCCGACGTCCTCCGGGAGCTCGCCGGCCGCTTCACCGTCCGGGAGGTCCGCCCCGGGCAGGTGCTCTTCGAGACCGGTCAGCCCGCCACCGAGGCGTACCTGGTCGTCCACGGGCGGTTCACCCGCTACACCGCCGGCAAGTACGGCGGGGAGGAGGTCACCGGCGTCGTCACCGACGGCGACCAGATCGGGGAGGAGGCGCTCGGCCAGGCCGACCCGAAGTGGCGCAGCTCGGTCCGGGCGGAGACCCCGGGCGTGCTCATGGTGCTGCCCTGGGACGTGCTGAGGGAGTTCACCGACCGCGTGCCGTCCCTGGCCGCGCACCTGACGGCCTACGCGGAGCGCCAGCAGCGCCCGATGAACCGCAAGGGCGAGGCGGACGTACCGGTGCAGGCGGGGCACGTCGGCGAGCCGACGCTGCCCGGCGGCTTCGTCGACTACGACCTCGCCCCGCGCGAGTACCCGCTCTCGCTGACCCAGACCGTGCTGCGGGTGCACAGCCGGGTCGCCGACCTCTACAACCACCCGATGGACCAGACCCAGCAGCAACTCCGGCTCACGGTCGAGGAGATCCGCGAGCGCCAGGAGTGGGAGCTGGTCAACAACCGGGAGTTCGGGCTGCTGCACAGCGCCGACTACGGCCAGCGGATCAGCACCTACACCGGTCCGCCCACCCCCGACGACATGGACGAGCTGCTGTCCATGCGCCGCAAGACGAAGCTCTTCCTCGCCCATCCCAAGGCGATCGCGGCCTTCTTCCGGCAGTGCAACAAGCGTGGCCTGGTGCCCGGTTCGGCCAGCGTCGACGGGCACGAGGTGCCCGCCTGGCGGGGCGTCCCGATCTTCCCGTGCGGCAAGATCCCGATCAGCGACGTGCACACCAGCAGCATCATCGCGCTGCGCACCGGCGAGGCGGACCAGGGCGTCGTCGGCCTGCACCAGACCGGTATCCCCGACGAGTTCCAACCCGGCCTGAACGTCCGCTTCATGGGCATCGACGACGCCGCGATCGTCAAGTACCTCGTCACCGCCTACTACTCGATGGCCATCCTCGTGCCCGACGCCGTCGGCATCCTGGAGAACGTCCAGATCGGCCGGAGCGCTGACTGACCGGTGGCAGCACCTAGGGAGCACCAACCATGAGCACGCCCCCCACCGCCGCCGGGTTCTCGCTGCCCGGCCCGCCGAACCTCGTCAGCTCGCTGCGGGCCCGCCGCACCGGGGCGGTCCCCGGGCTGAGGTATCGTCCCGTCGCGCCGGCCGACCCGGAGAAGGCCGCGGAGATCGACCGCAGACTGGAAGCCTGGGCCCGCCAGTTGGACCTCTTCCCGGCCCAATGGTCCGGGGACTTCGCCCAGTTCCAGTGCGGCCGGGCCGTCGTCCTCCAGCACCCCGCCGCGGCCGACCTCGAACGCCTCACCGTAGCGGGCAAGTTCCTGCTGGCCGAGAACATCGTCGACAGCTGTTACTGCGAGGAGGACGAGGGGCGCGGCGCCGTGCGCGACCGTCTGGGCGGCCGGCTGATCCTGGCGCAGTCGGCGCTCGACCCGTTCCACGGCGCCCCCGCGCAGGAGGCGGAGTGGCGCCGGGGCATGCAGGCCGACGGGCCGCTGCGCTCCTACCACGCGGCGATGCAGGACTTCGCGGCCGTCGCCACGCCCAGCCAGACGGACCGTTTCGTCCACGACATGGCCCGGCTGCACCTGGGCTATCTGGCCGAGGCGTCCTGGGCCCAGACCCGGCATCTGCCGCACGTCTGGGAGTACTTGGTGATGCGGCAGTTCAACAACTTCCGCCCCTGCCTGTCCCTGGTCGACGCCATCGACGGCTACGAACTGCCCGAGGCGCTCTACGCCCGCCCGGAGGTCCAGCGGGTCACGGCACTGGCCTGCAACGCCACCACCATCGTCAACGACCTCTACTCCTTCACCAAGGAGCTGGCCAGCGATCCCAGCCACCTGAACCTCCCGCAGGTGGTGGCCGCCAACGACAAACGCGGCCTGAAGGCCGCCTACTTGAAGAGCGTGGAGATCCACAACGAGGTCATGGAGGCGTTCGAGACCGAGTCAGCACCGCTGGCCGCCGGCTCGCCCCTCCTCGCACAGTACGTCCGGGGCCTGTCCGACTGGGTCGCCGGCAATCACGAGTGGCACGCCACCAACACCGATCGCTACCAGCTGCCCGACTACTGGTAGACCGAACAGCGCACCGCCGCAAGGAGTCAGCCTTGACCATCGCCCACGCCGACACCGCCCGTACGCCGGTGCCGACCCAGTCCACGTACCAGTCCCGGGTCGCGGACTACTGGAACGCCGAGGAGAACCCGGTCAACCTCGAACTGGGGAAGATCGACGACCTGTACCACCACCACTACGGCATCGGGGACGCCGACCGGTCGGTACTGGACGAGCCGGACCTCGCCCTGCGCCGCGAGCGGATCACCGGCGAGCTGCACCGACTGGAGCACACCCAGGCCGAGTTGCTCGCCTCGCACCTCGGTGACCTCTCGCCCACCGACCGGGTCTTCGACGCCGGTTGTGGCCGCGGCGGCGGCAGCGTCACCGCGCACCTGCGCTACGGCTGCCACGCCGACGGGGTCACCATCTCCGCCAAGCAGGCCGAGTTCGCCAATGCGCAGGCCCGCAAGCGCGGGATCGACGACAAGGTGCGCTACCACCACCGCAACATGCTCGACACCGGCTTCGACTCCGGCGCGTTCGCGGCGTCGTGGAACAACGAGTCGACCATGTACGTCGAGCTGGACCTGCTCTTCGCGGAGCACGCCCGGCTGCTGCGGCGCGGGGGCCGGTACGTCACGATCACCGGCTGCTACAACGACGCCTACGGGCGCGCCTCCCGCGAGGTGTCGTTGATCAACGCCCATTACATCTGCGACATCCACCCCCGCTCGGAGTACTTCCGGGCGATGGCCAACAACCGGCTCGTCCCGGTGCACGTCGAGGACCTCACCCAGTCGGCGCTGCCGTACTGGGAACTGCGCCGGGAGGCGGACCACTTGGTCACCGGCATCGAGGACACCTTCCTCAACGCCTACCGCAACGGCAGCTTCCAGTACCTGCTGATCGTCGCCGACCGGGTGTGAGGCGCCGGGGCCGCGTCGTCCCCGGCGCGGCCCCCGCCCGAGGGGCGTAGGGTCCACCGGGGCCGGGGCCGGGGCGTGAGGCGCTGGCGGGTGGAGGAGAATCGCGGCATGCGGGTGTTGATCGTGACCATCGGATCGCGGGGCGATGTCGCGCCGTTCACGGGGCTGGGGCAGTGTCTGCGGGAGGCCGGGCACGAGGTCGTGCTGGCCGCCCATCCGCCGTTCGCCGGGCTCGTCGGCGAAAGCGGGCTGGAGCACCGGCCGTTGCCGGGGGACCCACAGGAGTTGATCCTCGCCAGGGACCGGGCCGGGTCGCCCGAGGAGGCCCGGGCGGTGACCAAGGCGTTCCTGGACGGGTTCGCCGACGGGGTGGCGACGGCCGTGGCGGACGGCGCGGACCTGGTGCTCACCCCGTACGGTGCCGCGCCGTTGAGTCTGACGGCCGGCGCGGCGTTCGGCGTCCCGGTCATCGGCAGCTACCTCGTACCGGCGTTCGCCACCGGGGAGTTCCCGCCGCCGGGGTCGCCGCGCGCCGACGACCTGGGGGCGGCGGGCAATCTGGCCGCGGGCCGGGCGGCGCTCGGGCGCGCGCAGGAGCTCTACGCGGGCGCCGTGGCCCGCATGCGGACCCGCCTCGGGATGCCCGCCGACGCCCCACCGCCCCAACTGTCCGACCTCCGGCCGGTGTTCCACGGCGTCAGCCCGCTGGTGGTGCCGCGCCCCGCCGACTGGCCCGAGCGGGTCGAGATGACCGGCTACTGGTGGCCCGTCCGACCGCGCGGTTGGCGGCCACCGGCCGAGCTCGTCGACTTCCTTCAGGCGGGCCGGCCACCGGTGTTCATCGGGTTCGGCAGCATGGCGCCGGGCCAGGGGGAACGGCTCAGTGCGCTGGTGGCCTCGGCGGTGCGGCGGGCCCGGGTGCGGGCGGTGGTGCAGGCGGGCTGGGCCGGGATGAGCGGCGGGGGCGATCAGATCCTGGCCATCGGTGACGTGCCGCACGACTGGCTGTTCCCGCGCACCGCCGCGGTGGTGCATCACGCCGGCGCGGGCACCACCGCGGCCGGGCTGCGGGCCGGGGTGCCCGCCGTCCCGGTCCCGGTCATGGCCGACCAGCCGTTCTGGGCCGCCCGGTTGCACCGGTTGGGGGTCGCTCCCCGCCCCCTGCGGTTTCGGGAACTGACCGCCGAGGCACTCGGCGCGGCGATCGCGGCCTGCCTGGGCGACGAGAACCACCGCCGCCGCGCGGCCCAACTCGCCCGGGGGCTCGCGGCGGAGGACGGCGCCGCGGCGGTGCTCGCCGGAATCGAGTCGGCGCTGTAGGGGCGTTGCTGGCGAAAAGCCCCCGCCACCAGTGTCACCCCACGTGCGGGAAGGGGCCCGGAGGCGTCGGGACGCCGAGGAAGGGGGCGAGGCGTTCGTAGCCCTCTCCCGCGCAGGGGCGTAGGAGCAGCAGGTCGTCGTCGCGACCGGCGAAGTAGCGGCGCACGGCGTCCACATGGTGGCGGTGCACGGTCCGGAAGCGGTCCTCGTGGAAGTCGTAGCCGCCGTAGACGGCCGCCCGCAGGAAACGCTTGACCTCCAGTTTGATGCGGGCCTTCTCGGTGGTGGGGGTGGTGTCGACGGGGTGTCGCGCCCAGTGTGTGCGGCAGGAGCGCAGCCAGTCGTCCTCGTCGCGGAGGGTGAGGACGAAGCGGCTGCCGGGCCACAGTCGGTCCAGTTGGGGGTAGTACGGCACCACGGTGATGTCGGCCAGGCCGGCGCAGTGGTCGAGGTGGGGGAAGCGCGCGTCGCCGCGGTGCAGGGTGTCGAGGGCGGCGCGGTCGCTGGGGTAGTGCAGGACGTGGTGGCCGAGGGTGCGCAGGGCCTCGGCCACCGAGCGGGTGCCGGTGCGGGAGAGGCCCAGGCAGAAGACCTTGCGGCGCGGCGGGGCGGCGTCGGGCGTCACCGGTGGCCGCCGAGCTGGTGGCTGCGCAGCCAGTCGAGTTGCCGGGCGAGTCCGTCGGCGAGGGCCGTCTTCGGCCGCCAGTTCAGCCGCGAGCGGGCCCGGCCGGTGTCGGCCCAGGTGCCGGGGACGTCGCCGGGCTGGTCCGGGACGGTCCGGGTGGGCACCGGCCGGCCGGTCAGTGCGGCGATGGTGGCGAGCACCTCGGCGACCGAAGCGCTGTGGCCGCCGGCGACGTTGAGGACCTCGGCGGTGCCGGGCGCGGCCGCGGCCCGCAGCGTCGCCCGCACCACGTCGCCGACGTAGGTGAAGTCGCGGCGCTGGTTGCCGTCGCCGTAGACCAGCAGCTTCTCGCCGCCCGCCGCGGCCCGCAGCGCGCGCTGGATGAGCATGTCGGGCCGCTGGCGGGGGCCGTAGACGGTGAAGTAGCGCAGCGCCACGACCGTGGTGCGGGGCTGTGGCAACGTGCCGTAGGCGAGGGCGAGTTGTTCGGCGGCGAGTTTGGTGACGCCGTACGGCGAGGCGGGGTGGGTGGGGGCGTCCTCGGTGACGGGGCGGTCGCCGACCGGTCCGTAGACGCTGGAGGACGAGGCCACCACCAGGCGGGGGACGCCGAGTTGGTGGCAGGCGGCGGCGATCCGGTGGGTGGCGAGGATGTTGCCGGCCACATAGTCGGGGAAGCGGGTGCCCCAGGAGGCCCGGACGCCGGGGATGCCGGCGAGGTGGAAGACGACGTCGGCGGCGTCGAGCAGCGGGGCGAGCGGGCAGTCGAGGAGGTCGGCGCGGGCCAGGGTGAATCCGGGCCGGTCCAGGCAGCCGGCCAGGTTGGTGGCGGCGTCGGCGTCGGTCTCGGGGGATCGTCGGTCCACGCCGGTGACGCGGGTACCGCGGTCCAGCAGGGCCTGGGCGAGGTGTGAGGCGATGAAGCCGGCGACGCCGGTGACCAGGGCGGTGCGCGGCAACGGCACGGTCATCGGGCCCCCTTGTGGTCGCCGGCGGGCTGCGGGGCGGGGTGGTCGAGGTGGCGCCGGAACCAGTCGATGGTGCGTCGCAGGCCCCGGTCGAGCTCGACCGTCGGCTCCCAGCGCAGCACGGTGCGGGCGAGGGTGATGTCCGGGCAGCGGACCCGGGGGTCGTCGATCGGGCGGGGCACCAGGGTGACCGTGGAGGGCGAGCCGGTCAGTGCGATGATGCGCCGGGCCAGGTCGACGATGGGTAGTTCGTGCGGGTTGCCCAGGTTCATCGGCCCAGGGTGGTCGGAGCCGAGCAGCCGGAACACCCCCTCGATCAGGTCGTCGACGTAGCACATGGAGCGGGTCTGTCGGCCGTCCCCGGCGACGGTCAACGGCTCACCGCGGAGCGCCTGTTGCACGAAGGCGGGGACGGCGCGGCCGTCGTCCGGGCGCATCCGGGGCCCGAAGGTGTTGAACAGCCGCGCCACGGCGGTGTCGACGCCGTACCGCTGCCGGTAGGCGACGGTCAGCGCCTCGGCGAACCGCTTGGCCTCGTCGTAGACGCCGCGCGGTCCGACCTGGTTGACGTGCCCCCAGTAGCTCTCGGGCTGCGGGTTGACGAGGGGGTCGCCGTACACCTCCGAGGTGGAGGCCAGCACGAACCGCGCCCGGTGCTCCCGGGCCAACTCCAGGGCGTGCAGCGTGCCGAGGGAGCCGACCTTGAGCGTCTCGACGGGCAGTCGGCCGTAGTCGGCGGGCGCGGCGGGCGAGGCGAGGTGCAGCACCGCGTCGACCTCGCCGGCGACCGGGACGCCGGTCGTGGCGTCGGCTTGGGCGAACTCGAAGGGGCCGAGCCGCGGGAGGTGGGCGACGTTGTCGGCCCGGCCGGTCGAGAGGTTGTCCAGGCACACCACCGCGAACCCCTCGGTCAGCAGCCGTTCGCACAGGTGGGAGCCGAGGAATCCGGCACCGCCGGTGACCACCGCCCGTCGTCTGCGCCTCATCGTCGGCCTCCTGTACGCCGTCGTGGCCGCGCCGCGTGCCGGCACAGTGTCCCTTCGGTCCCGGGGGCCTCGGGCGGCAGTTCCGGGGGCCGGAACCGCTCGGTGGGGCCCTCGTGGCGGAGCAGCGCCGCGTACAGGGCACGCTGGCCGGGGGTGGGCGGCGCCTCGTCGGGCGGTGTGGTCTCGTGGTGCAGCGCCGGGTCGACGAACGCACGGAGTTCTTCCGGCAGTTCGGGGCGCCAGGTGATCCGGGCGCCGAGCGGGGCGAGGAAGCCCTCGGCCGTCCGCGCCCACTTCACCGGGTCGGCCAGCAGCGTCTCGTACCGGGTGACCAGCACGGGCCGGCCGGCCGCCGCCGCGAGGGCGTGCCGCAGGTACCGCTCCCACATGCACAACGCCACCTTCCACGGGGTGCCGTCCCGTCGCCGGAGCGATGCGGCCACCTCCAGCGGGTCCCGGACGCACAGCACCAGGGCGAGGGGCAGGTCGTGCAGGGCGGCCAGCCAGAAGGGCAGGGTGAGGCTGGTGCGGGGGTCCTTCCACACCCACTGGGGGGTGGGGTGGAGGCGTTCGAGGAGGCGGCGGGCGCGTTCCGGCGGCAGGTCGGGGAGGTGCGGGCCTCCGGCCCAGGCGTCGAGCGGGGGCGGGCACCAGGAGCTGCGGCCAAGGGCGTTGAGGAGGGCGTTGTTGAACTGGACCAGCGAGCGGCTCTCCCAGTGGCCGCGCTGGTTGCCCAGCCCCGCCGGGGTCAGGTCGGAGGGCACGCAGGTGGGCACGCCGAGCAGGTTCACCGCGCGGGTCACCGCCGAGGTGCCGCTGCGGTGCATGCCGAGGACGAGGACGCCCAGCCGCTGGGTCATGACGGGTCCTCCCTGGTCGGTCGGCCGCCGCGGTGCGGGAACGGCCGGGCGGGCGCCGGTACGCCGAGGAACGCGGCGAGTTCGGGGTAGCCCTGACCGCGGGCGAGGTCCAGTACCAGCAGGTCGTCGGGGCGGTCGGCGAAGTACGCCGCGGTGCGCCGCACATGGTCGGGGCGCTCCGGCGCCCGCACGGTCAGCACGAATCTGCTGCCGGGCCAGGTCCGGTCCAGCTCCTGCACGCGGGCGGCGGCGCTCGCGCCGGTCAGCCCGTCGTAGTGGGGCAGCGCCGGGATGTCGGCGAGCGGGCGGGGGGTGGCGTGCGGATCGTGCAGCGCGCTGAAGCCCAGCGCGTGCAGGGCGCGGTTGAGCGACCGGGTGCCGGTGCCGGGCAGGCCGACGCCGAAGACCCTGAACGGGGCGGTGGGCGGGGCGAGTTTGACGGGGTCGGCGGCGAGCGCGGCGGTCACGTCCGCGAGGTCGGCCTCGCCGTCGCGTTCGGTCAGGCCGAGCGCCGCCACCTCGCCCGGGGCGATCAGCGGCAGGCGGCGGAGGTAGCGGGCGATCTCGTCCGCCCCGGCGCCCTCGCCGATCGTCGTCGCCGCGTGCCGCACCGCGTGCCGGACGACGGTGAACTCCGGTCCCGGGCCCCATCGGGCCAGGGATTCGGCGAGCAGCTGTCTGCGGTCGCCCTCGCGGCTGCGCAGCTGGCACAGGGCGTACTTCACGAACAGGTCGCGATAGCGCTGGAAGTGGTCGTGCAGGATGTGGAAGTCCTTGTACTGCCAGTCCAGTCCGAGGTCCCGCAGGACCGCGCCGACCAGATAGCCCTCGGGCCACAGCGTCACCCCCCGGGCGTCGGACGGCGGTTGGCGGGCGGCCATCGCCCGGACCACGTCGATCCGGCTGATCCGGGCACCGCCGTGGATGCGCCCGCGGAACCGGTCGTGCCCGTAGGCGTCGACGCACGGCAGGTCGTTGGCGTCCAGGAAGGGCCGGAGGTCTTCGAGGATCAGGCAGTCGGCGTCCACGAAGACCACGTGCGAGCAGGAGTGGTCCAGCTCGTCGAGCATCCGGCGGACGGCACGGGCGAACGGCTTGACGTTACGGACGACATGGGCGCGCTGCGGCCTCACGTGCCGGAGCGCGAGGTCGAGCGCGAGGGCGCTGGTGCGCTCCCCCACGGTCCGGAAGACCAGTTCCACGGGGCGGGAGCCGGGCGGGGCCCAGGTGCCGGGGAGGGTGGTGATCTGCTCTTCCTGAACGGCCTGATGCATGGTGTGCGGTCCTCACGGCTCCGGGTGCACGACGACGCCGAGCTGGTCGGCGAGCGGAACGCAGATCTCGGCGATGGCCTTGCGGTCGTGGGCGTTCAGCACCCCGCGGTCGCGGACGGGCGCGCGCCGCGGTGGGTCGGCGGGCGGGCGCCCGGCGTCCAGCCCCGCCAGGACCGGGGCGAGCGCGGCCCGCGGAGCGGTCAGCAGCTGCTCGTGGTCGACCAGCACGGTGTTCGTGGGCCGCTTGAGGAGGTAACGGGCCCACCAGGCCCACCGCAGCGCCAGGCGTTCGGCCCGGTCGGGGGCGGCGTCGATGCGGTGCAGTGCCGCCCGTTCCGCCTCCGGTAGCAGGGGATTGGGCGGTGGGGGGCGTTCGGCGGTGCGCTTCCAGTCGGCGATGGTGTCGTACGGATCGCGGACGCAGAGCGCGACCCGGGTGTGCGGGAGCACCGCGCGGACCGCGTCGGCGCGGGCGAGGACGGCGCCGTCGCGGTTGGCCACGGCGAACAGGAAGTCGGGGGACGCGGGCCGGAAGTCGGTACGACCGTCGGCGATGTACCCCCTGTTCTCCCGTAGGAACACCGGGATGCCCCAGGGTCGTTGGTGCTCCGACAGCGAGGTGTGGACCGCCGGCGGGTCGGTCAGCGCGACGGCGTCGTCGTAGCCGTTGAGCAGCTCGGCGAGCGTGCCCGCGCCGGCGCCCGGGATGCCGGAGATCAGCAAGTCCGGTACCGGTGCCGGCCGTTCGCTCCGGGCGCCGGTGACGAACGGCGCCCACGCGGGGTGCGCCCGCAGCACCCGGGCGACCTCCGGGTGGCGCGCCGCGCAGTCGGCGACGACGCCGCGCAGCACCGGGTCGATGCGGATCACCCGCGGGCGGTGGTAGTGGCACAGCAGCGGCGGCGCGCCCTCGGGCAACGTCCGTACGTGGGCCGGGTAGTTGAGCCGTTCGGTGGCCGGCTCGACGGTGAAGCCGCCCTTGTGGACCGCGACGGCGAAGGCCGGCTGGTCGTCCCAGCGGTGGGCGGCGAACGGCAGTCCTTCGGTGGCGGCGAGGGCGCGTGCGCAGCCCTCCCAGACGTCGGCCAGTTCGCGCGGGCGGCGGGTGATCACCATGCCGGAGTTGAAGAACGGCGGGCCGTGGTGCCCGGAGACGGTGCTGGCGATCCGGTGCGACGGGACGTCGGCGTCGCAGGCGGCATAGGTGCGCGCCCAGTCGGCGGGGTCCCGGGTGTAAGTCTGGAAGTCGGCGGGTTTGGCCACCACATCGGCGGTCGAGCGGAGCAACGGGTCGTCCAGCAGCGGTCCGAGGACCAGGATGTCGCTGTCCAGCAGCGCCAGTCGGTCCGCGGCCACCGGGACGCGCAGCGCCCCGATCTTGTTGGTGAGCGGCCGGTCCCGGCCGAACGGGACCTCGACGGGGGCCACGTCGATGCCGAAGCGGGCGAACGCGGCGAGGGTGTGCTCGGCCGGCGCGCCCCAGGTGGCCTCCGGCTGCGGCACGGCGACGACGGCGGGGACGTTTGGCGCGTACCGGCGGAGCGAGGCGGCCAGGAGGACCGCCTGTGGTTCCAGCGGGCCCGCGTGGCAGACGAAGGTGAACGCCAGGGGTGTGGTCGCCATGGGCACTCCCTAAGGTGTCGGGGATCCCTTGCTGTTGGTCAGGATGGGGCCGGTCACCGTGCCGTTGGCCTTCTGGAGCAGTTGGCGCAGGATCCGGAAGAGCACCACGTCGAACCACTGGACGACGGCGAGCAGCGGCAGCAGGCGCTTCCCCGCCGCCGGCAGACCGGGATCCGCGCGCAGCCGGCGGCGGACCCGACATCGGCGGGACCAGACGGAGAAGAGCGAACGCTGCCGGGAACTGCGCGAGTCGGGCGTGGCGAGGTAGCTGCGCCCGGGGTGGTGGGTCAGCACGATCCGCCCGCGGAAGGCCAGTGCGCTGGTGAGCGCCCAGTCCTCGCCGCCGTCGTCGGTGTCGTCGTAGCCACCGACCTCGCGGACGACGGCGGTGCGCATCAGCACGCTGCCCAGGCCGGGGTAGAGCGGGCGGACCGTGTGACAGAGGGCGAACAACCGGGGCCGTGGGGCGAGTCGGTAGGCCCAGCGGGGCGGGAAGGGATAGCGCTTGCCGGTCAGCGGGTGGTGCATGGCGGTGGCCGCGGCCACCGTGTCGTCGGCCCGGCCCATCGCCTGGTGGAGGTCGTGCAGGGTGCCGGGCGGCATGACGTCGTCGGAGTCCCAGAAGACGACATAGGGCGTGGTGACCGCGCGCAGGCCGAAGTTGCGCGAGGCGCCGAGGGTGAGCCGGTGCGGCGCGCTGACCTGGCGGGTGTCGGGGAACGGTGGCAGCGGGACGGTGGAGGCGTTGTCGACAAGGATGATGTCGACGGGCCAGCCCTGATCCTGGATGCTGCGGACGGCGGTGTCCAACCGGGCGTCCACGTAGGCGTCCCACACCGGAATGACCACGCTGGTGTCCACGCTGGTGTCGCTCCCCACGGCCACTCTCCTCAACTCTCGCCCCTCGTCCCTCATCTCCCGCCTCCCGTCCGCGCGTTCATCCGGCGGCCGGTCGGCGGTCGGGCGCGCGGGGGCCGCGGCACGACGCGCCAAGGGTGTTCGTCATCGACGCGCAGGCTCCTGAGAAGGTGGTGGCGGACGACCCGCGACTCGGCGCCCCATGCCCCCGCGCATGCGATCAGGCGACTCCCGGAGAAAGGAAACGACCATGGTCGGCGGCCTCACACAAAGGCATCAACAGCGGTAATCTCGCGCGCCGTTCAATTGGCGGCGCAATCACCTGGAGAGCGAAGATCTCCGGATGTGGTGATCGGTGGTTACGTAACTGCGCACGTGCGGAGGCCAGATGAGCGGCGCGCTCGTCATGGCTTTCCTGCCGTCCACCTCGGAAGACGGTAGCGGTACCGAGTTGCCGTCGGCCAGCGTATCCACCCCCGGGAAAAGGCGAAAGGGGGCCCTTTCCGGCCAGTTGAGCGGCGCGGGACTTCCCGTGGACATTCCGGAAGCGGCCCGTACTCTGGGGTTCGAGATCCCGTTCTGTACGGTAATTCGCGGCGGCCGGATCAAGGGCGCGTCATGGATTCCCGCTGCGCTCAGGCGTTCCCCGCGCGCCCCGCTGGTGGTACGCGCGCCGTCGCCGGGTCTTCCCCCGTCGCCGGTGTTTGACGCCGACTCCGTTAGCTCGAAGGGGGGTTGCTCCTCCCACGTCGTGTCGTTTCTCCGCCTTGGTGGTTGATCCGTACGGAGGAACCATGAACACGCCACGATCCCACGGCATCCCGCCGCACCCGGAATCCCGGGACGACACTCCCCGGGCGCTGTCGACGGTGCTGGACGCCGATCTGGCGGCGACCTTCGCGACGGACGTCGCCACCGAGGCCGCCGGCCTGCGCACCTGGCAGATAGTGCGGCGGCTGCCCCGGCTGCTGCGGCGGATCGCCGCGCTGTGCTGGGCCGCGCACCCACGGGCGACCGCCGGCGTGCTGCTGGCCGAGGCGGGCGCCGGCTGTGCCACCGCGCTCGGGCTGCTCGCCACCCGCGGCATCCTGTCCCACCTCTTCGCCGAGGCCCCCACCCCGGACCGGGTCCACGGCGCGTTGCCCGCCCTGCTGGCCGTGGCGCTCTGGTACACGGTGCGCGGCGCCCTGGTGTCCGCGGCGGCGCACTTCCGTGCGGTGCTGGTCCCCGCCGTGCAGCGCTTTCTGGAGGAGCGGCTGTGCCGGAGCGCGGTGGAGGTCGAGTTGGCGGCCTTCGAGGACGCCGGCTGGCACGATCTGCTGAACCGGGTCAAGGACCGCGGGATGCGCTTCGTGCCGGCCGCCGCCGAGCAGTTCTGCGCCTGGGTGGGCTCGGCGGTGACGCTGCTGGGCGCGGCGGCGGTGCTCGGCGCCCTGGATCCGCTGCTGCTGCCGCTGCTCACGCTGTCGCTCCTGCCGCAGGCGTGGGGCATGTTGAGCGCGGCCCGGCTGGAGTACGCCAACGGTCTGGCGGTGTGGCTGCTGCGCCGCCGGCTGCGGATGTCCACCGAGCCGCTCACCGACCCCGACTTCGCCGCCGAGATCCGGGCCTGCACCGCGCGCGAGGCCCTGCTGGCCGAGTACCGGCGGCTCGCCGCGACCGTCGAGCGCGAGGAGGCCCGGGTGGGGCTGGCGCAGGCCCGCCGCTCCGCCGTCGGCCGCGCGCTCGGCGGTATCGGCACCGCCGCCTCCTACACCGCCCTCGGCGGCCTCCTGGCCACCGGTGCGCTGCCGCTCTCCTTGGCCGGCGCGGCGGTGCTGGCGACCAAGTCGGCCCAGGCCGCGCTGATCGGCGTCATCGAGGGCACCCGGGAGCTGTTCACACTCGGCCTGCACGTCGAGGAGTTCACCGCCTTCCTCCGCGACTCCGACGGCCGCAGCTATCTCCGCCCGGGGCTGCCCTGTCCGCCCGCGTTCGCCGAGATCCAGGTCCGCGACCTCACCTTCGCCTACCCCGGGACGAGCACGCCGGCCCTGCGGGAGGTGTCGTTCACCATCCGTCGCGGCGAGGTCGTCGCCCTGGTCGGGGAGAACGGGTCCGGCAAGAGCACGCTGGCGAAGCTGCTGGCCGGCCTGTACCGGCCGACGCAGGGCACGATCTGCTGGGACGGCCAGGACATCGCCGGCTTCGCCCCACAGTCCCTGCACGAACGCGTCGCCTTCGTCATGCAGAGCCCGGCCCGCTGGCCGAGCACCGCCCGGGACAACATCACCATCGGCCGGCACGACCGCACCGACCCGGCCCATGAGCTCTCCACGCAGGCCGCCATCACGGCGGGCGCGGACCGGGCCATCGCGTCGCTGTCGGACGGCTACCGGACCCTGCTGTCGAAGAAGTTCGCCCAGGGTTGCGAGCTGTCGGGCGGTGAGTGGCAGCGCATCGCGGTCGCCCGCGGGTACTTCCGCGACGCCCCGCTGCTCTTCTTCGACGAGCCCACCTCCGCGATGGACGCCCGCGCGGAGGCCCGGGTGATCGACCAGATCCGCCGGCTCGCCGACGACCGCACCGTGTTGATCATCACCCACCGGCTCGCCAACGCCCGGCACTGCGACCGGATTCTGGTCCTGCACCGCGGCCGCCTGGTCGAACAGGGCACCCACGACGAGCTCCTGACCTTCAATCAAAGGTACGCAGCAGCCTACGAGTTGCAGCGCTCCGCGCACAGTTGAACGCCGCCGCGACCCACGGAGAAGCGATGATCCCCGCGCACGGCCTCCCCCGCATCGCCGTCCAGTGCGCGGCGACGCTCGCGCTCTACCGCTGCCTGCTCGCGCCCGCGGCCCGCTGGTGCGCCGGGCGCCTGGGCGCGGGCGTCTTCCCGGCAAAGGCGCTGAACGGCACCCACCCCGAACGCCCCGCGCGCCCCGCGGACGTCCTGTGGGTCTGCCTGCTGCTCGCCCCGCTCACCGCCCTCGCGTGCGGCTACGCCCACACCCCCGCCGGCGGCGTCGCGCTGCTGCCGCCGGCCGCCCTGGCGATCCTCCTCTGGAAGCACCTCACGGCCGACTACGACGCGGCCCGCGAGCTGGGGTGGCAGCGGGCGGACCGGATCGCGGGCGGCCTGCTGGGCGTTGCCGCGCTCGTCTGGCCGGCGCTGTCGTACGCGGCCGTGATCGCGCTCTGCGGCCGGCTGGGCGGTTGGACGCACCACTCCAAGGCGTGCGTGCGCGTCGTCAAGGTGGCCTTCGGCTGGTCGCTGGTCGGCGCCGGGTACGACGCGCTGGCCGGCCCGCAACCGACGGACGACACGGCCGGGTTGCTGATGCTGCTCGGCCTGGTGCATCTGTCGCACTACGTGGTGCCCGCGCGGACCAAGGTCCGATTGGGCCCGCGGCCCTGGTCCTGGGTCACCCGCAACCGCACCGAGATGCTGATCGCCGCGGCCTACGCCCGCGGCTGGGCCCGCCTCCTGCCCGAACCGACCGCGGCCCGCCTCATCGGCGCGCTGGCGCCCTTCACCGTCGGGCTCAACGCCGCCACCCTCGTCGTCGAGGGCATGGGCCTGGTGGCCTACGCCCACCGCTGGCTGCTGCTGGCGGCCGTCGTCGGCGCGGTGCTGTTCAACCTCACCGTCGCGCTGACCTCGGGGCTGCTGTTCTGGGAGCACATCGCCCTCGGCGCGCTGCTGGCCGTGCTGATCGTCCGGGCCCCGGCGCCCGTGCGGGCCGAGCTGTGCGGGCCCGGGCCGTGGCTGCTCAGCGTCGCGGTGCTGGCCCTGGTGCTGTGCGGGGTGGCCTGGCGGCCGACCGAACTGGGCTGGTGGGACACGCCGTTCACCGCCCGGGTGTACTGGTGCGCCCGGACCCGGCTCGGCCACACCGTCGGCCTCTACAACGACTTCATGCGCCCCTTCGACCGGGAGTACGGCAGGTCCGTCGGCAACCCGTTGGCGACCGAGCCGCTGGTCACCTTCGCCATGGGGGGCGTCCGCGACCCCGGGCTGCGCGATCGCCTGCTCGCCCTGGGCCCCGACGCCGAGGCCCTGCACCGCCTCAAGTCCCGCTACGGTACGCGGCGTTGGGACCCGGACTACCAGGCCCGGCACGGCCAGTACCTGACCCGCCTGGTCGCCCGGATCAACGCCGGCGTGGCCAAGAGCCCCCTGCCGCGGGCGCTGCGCTGGCTCCGGGCGCCGGGCAGCCACTACTACTACTGGGGCGACCTGCCCGGCTACCGACCGCACCACGGCCCCCTCACCGCCGTCCAGGTGCGCTATCGGGAGGTCTACTTCCACGCCGCATCCGGCACCTTCGTCCGCCTGCGCGACGAGGCGCTGCTCGACCTCCCCATCCCGCCGGCCGACGGCGCACCACCCGCCGGCCTGGACCGCCCCGAGCCCGAAGGCCGTTGAAGCAGACGTCTGTTCCGCGCCCCAGGCACCCGCTCCCCGCTCCCTCACGAGAGATCTCGGAGCCACGGGAACATCGGGAACATTCCGGCCGGCGGCCACGTTGGCCCAGGGCCCGACCACCTCACGACCCCGGGAGAACCGTGCCCCACACCGCATCCGTCGCCACCTTCTCCCCCGCCCTTCCCGCCCTCGACGCCCAGGCCGAGCGGCTGATCGAGCTGGGGGTACACGAGAGCGCCGGGCTGGTGGCCGCCGAGGTCCACGCGTTCGCCGCGACCGCCGCCGCCCAGGTGGGCGACGGGGGCGCGCTGCTCGCCGTCCACCCGGACCGCGCCCCCGCCTCCGCCCTCGCGCCGCTGCTCCGCCACGGCGGCAAGCCCGGCTTCGTCGTCGTCGACATGCCCGACGTCGACCACTTCGCCCCGCTCGACACCCTCCCCCTGCCCGACGCCCCGCTCTACCTCCTCACCGACCCCGACCGCGGCGACCACCTGGCCAACTGGAGCCCGAACGAGGCGCTGCCCGCGCTCACCGCCAACGCCCGCACCCCGCTGCTGCTCACCGAGGGCATCCACTGGGTCCTCCAGCAGCCCACCGTCCTTGAGCGCAACCACTGCTTCATGACCATCGGCTCCCGACTCCCCAAGCCCAACGGCACCCTGGACGCCCGCACCCCGGCCCTCTGGATCAGCAACGGCACCGGACGGGACGGCCGCGAGCGCCGCAACGCCCCCAAGGTCGGCTGGTGTTGGGCGGGCAACCGCCACACCTGGCTGGGCTTCGCCTCCGCGACGGGCCGAAGGACCCAGGAGGCGTAACGGGGGGCATCGCGTAGCGGGGAGTCGCGGCGGAACCCGGCGGTGTCCGCTGCGGCTCCCCTACAACTTCAGCCCGTTTCGGGTGAGGTACCAGTTGTGGAAGGTGAGCAGCCCGCCGAGCAGCGCCAGCCACAGCACGGTGCTCACGAGCGGGAAGGAGTCCACCGGGATCGTGTAGGCCAGCGCCACCCGCAGCACCGCGTCGAGCAGGAAGACCGCGCCCCACACCGCCGTGACCAGCCGCAGGTGGTGACGGAACGTCGGCTCCGCGTCCCAGCGCGCCTCCCATGCGACCAGCCCGGCCTCGCCGACCTTGGCGATCACGATGCCGCGCGAGGCGGTCATGATGAACGGGCGCCGGGTGAGCAGCGTGCCCAGCACCCAGCACCCGATCGCGGCGGTCAGCCAGCTGTCCCGGACCATCAACACCCGTGGGCTGCCGGTGATCGACGAGAGCAGGGCGCCGACCACCACCAGGCAGAGCGCGAACACCGCCATCGCCTCCACGCGCCGCTGCCGCACGATGCCGTAGCCGATCCACGGCAGCGTCAGCAGGCCGCCGGCGACCATCGAGAGCCACTGGCCGGCGCCGAGCGCGCGCAGCCCGTAGTAGGAGCCGAGCGGGACGACGAGCTCGAAGAGCAGCTGCGCGGCGAGCCGTCGGCGCAGCCTGGCCGTGCGGTGTAAGGCGGCCGCCGCGGCGTCCGGATCGGTCCCTGGTGCCGGGCCGGGGCCCGTGGCGGGTGAGTGCGCATCCGTTGCGGTCATGGCGTCCTCCGGGTGGCGCGGTCGAAGAGGTCCGCCAACTCCCGGCCGGCGGCCCGGACATCGAGCTCGGGATCGCGGGTGGCGCGGCGCACCACGTCGTCGATGGCGGCGCGGATCGCCCGGATCATCACCCACGGGTCGAAGTCGCGGAACTCGCCGGCGCGCTGCGCCTTGCGGAGCTGCTCGACCTGAAGGGCGAGGAGCGACTCCGCGTGGTCGAGGAAGGCGACCACGCCGGGGTCGTCGCCGCGCAGGTGGGTCAGGACCTCGACCATCGCGGCGAGGTGGTGGGGGTACTCGGCGAGCAGGTCGAGGTTGCCCTCGATGGAGGCGCGCAGGCGATCCGCATACGCCTCGTGCGCCTCGATGCGGGGGCGGATGTACGCCTCGCCGAGCCGCATCACCTCGGTGACGACCTCGCGCATCAGGTCGTCCCGCCCGTCGAAGTGGTAGGAGATCATCCCGGTGCTGCTCAGCCCGGCCCGCCTCGCGATCTTTGCGAACGAGGCGCCGTGGTAACCGACTTCGGCGATCACCTCGATCGCCGCGGCGACGATCTGGGCCCGGCGACCGGTCTCCGTGAAGGACGGCTTGGGCTTGCTCCCGGCATCGTTTTGCTTATCCGCGCTATTTCTTGCTTGCATGAGCAAGACAGTAGAGCGGTTTGCTCACCCGAGCAAGAGGGTGCGCGGCGCGACGGTCCCCACTCCCGCCCGGTGCGCACCCCAACACGACGTTGCCGAGCGCGCCGCAACCGACGCGTATCCAGCGGAAGTTGGTTTGATGGCGGAGTACGGGACGACACGTGCCGGGGTCAGATCGCTCCCGGTGCGCCAGGGTGGGGAGGGATCCGTGGACGAGGACGCGCTCTGCTGGCTCGACGGGACCGGGTTGGCGGGGTTGATCCGCGCCAGGCGGGTGTCCGCGGCGGATGTGATGCGGGCCCACCTGGAACGCATCGCGGCGATCGACCCGAAGGTCACGGCGATGGTGACGGTGCTCGCCGAGCGCGGGCTCGCGGCGGCCCGCGCCGCGGACGCGGCGGTGGCGGCGGGCCAGTCGGTGGGCCCGCTGCACGGCGTGCCGTTCACCGTCAAGGATTCGCTGGATGTGGCGGGCGCGGTGACCACCCGCGGCTCGCTGCTCTTCCGGGACCGGGTGCCCGTCGCGGACGCGACCGCGGTGGCCCGACTGCGGCGCGCCGGCGGCATCGTGCTCGGCAAGACGAACCTGCCGGAGTTCTCCTACTGGACCGAGACCGACAACCTGCTGGTCGGCAGGTCGCGCAACCCGTGGGACGGCGAGCGGACCCCGGGCGGGTCCAGCGGCGGCGAATCGGCCGCGATCGCCGCCGGGTTGTCACCGTTGGGGCTCGGCAGCGACGTGGCCATCTCGGTGCGCGGCCCGGCCCACGACACCGGCATCGTCGCGCTGAAGGCCACCCGGGGACGGATTCCGCTCACCGGGCACTGGCCCGAAGTGCCGCACCGCTTCTGGCACGTCGGCCCGATGGCCCGCAGCGTGCGGGACATCGCCACCGCACTGCGGATACTCGCCGGGCCCGACGGCGTCGACGGTCAGGTGCGGCACTCCCCTCCCCTGGACGACCGGTCCCCGGGCCAACGGCCGCGCGACCTGGCCGGGTTGCGGGTGGGCTGGGCCTGCGAGCCCGCGTTCGGCCCGGTGGACGGTGCGGTGGCCGACACCGTCGCGGCCGCCGCCGACGCGCTGCGCGAGCTGGGCTGCACGGTCGAGGCCGCCGCTCCGGACGGGCTGGCGGAGATCGACGCGACCGAGCTGAGCACGGTGCTGTTCACCGCCGAGGTGGTGCCGTACTTCCGGCGGGCGGCCGCCGGCCGCGAGCACGAACTGCACCGGGTCATCCAACGGGCCCTCGACGCGCCCGACATCGCACTGGCCGACTACCTCGCCGCCCAACGGCAGGTCGAGGCGCTCGACGCCCTGTTCGCCGGCTACTTCGAACGGTACGACGCCCTGCTCTGCCCGGTGTGCCCGGTCCCCGCGCCCCCGCACGCCCGCGCCACCCTCCGCATCGGCGAGGCCACCGTCCCGGCGCGCGGCATCATGCGGGCGACCGTGCCGTTCAACCTCACCGGTCTCCCGGCCCTCTCGCTGCCGTTCGGCACCACCCCCGACGGCCTGCCCATCGGCGTCCAACTCGTCTCCCGCTGGTACGCCGAGGCCACCGTCCTGCGCCTGGGCGCCGCCCTGGAAGCCGTCAGCCCGGTCCGCAACCGCCACCCCGAGCTGACGTGAGCCGGGCCTGGGCGAACTGGGCCGCCGCGGCGTCGAGCGGGCGGAAGGCGCGGGCGGTGGCGTCCCAGGTGCGCAGCTCGGCGGTGCGGTCGTCGTAGTGCCAGGCGTGCAGGCGGAGTCGGCGGGTGGCGAGGCGGCGGGTGACGCAGGGGTAGGTGCGCAGGTGGTGGAGCTGGGTGAGCAGGTGCCGCTCTTCCGGGGTACGGCCGCCGGTGACGGTGGGGCGGGCGTCGGGGTCGGGCTGGTGGGCGGCGCGGGTGAACCAGTTGCGGGCCAGCGGGAGTTCGGGCGGTGCCGGGTCGGCCCGGAGGGCGCTCAGGGCCGCGCAGTCGGTGTGGCCGCACAGGATGACGTCGGGCACCCGGAGGGCGCCGAGGGCGAATTCGAGGGTGGCGGCGATCGGGCACTGGGCGTCGGGGCGGTATCGGGGGACGACATGGGCCGCGGTGCGGAGTTCGTGGAGCTCGCCGGGGGCGGTGCCGGTGAGGAGGGTCGGCACGACGCGGGAGTCGGAGCAGGTGAGGAACAGCGCCCGGGGAGCGGGGCGGGCGGCCGCGTGCTGCACGGAAAAGGGCATGACTGCACTCCAGTGGGGTGGGGGTGAGGGGGTGGCTCGTCGGGTCCCCTAGGGGACAAGAAACAGTGCGGGTCAGGGAGTTGGCGTCGCGCCGGGCAGGGTGACCGTGAAGCGCGCGCCGCCGCGCTCCGCCTCACCGACCTCGATATGGCCGCCGTGCCGCAGGACGACATCGCGGACGATCGCCAGGCCCAGGCCGGCGCCGCCCTCGTCGCGGGTGCGGGCGTCGTCGAGGCGGATGAAGCGGGTGAAGATGCGCTCGCGGTCGTCGGGCGGGACGCCGGGGCCGTCGTCGGTGACCTCCAGGGCGACGGTGCCGGCCGCGCCGAGCCGGACCGCGACACGGACCGTGGAGTGGGCGTGGCGCTGGGCGTTGTCGAGCACATTGCCGAGCACGCGGGCGAGTTGGGTCCGGCTGGCGTCGACCGGTGCGGCCGCGTCGGGCAGGGTCACGGCGATCGGCAGCCGGTCGCCGATCCGGTGCGCCAGCTCGTCCCGGACGAGTTCGGCCAGGTCCAACCGCTCGGTGCGGGGCCGTTCGCCGGCGTCCAGGCGGGCCAGCAGCAGCAGGTCGGAGGCGACGCGTTCCAGGCGGACGGTGTCCTCGATCAGGCCGTCCAGCTCCAGCAGTTCCGGGTGGGCGCGGGCGACCTCCAGTTGGGTGCGGAGGCTGGCGATCGGGCTGCGCAGCTCGTGGGAGGCGTCGGCGACGAACTGCCGCTGTCGCTCCACCGAGGTCTCCAGGGCGGCGAGGGTGGCGTTGGTGGTCCGGGCGAGGCGGGCGACCTCGTCGCGCGAGGCGGGTTGGGGGACCCGGCGGGAGAGGTCGCCGCCCATGATCTCGGCGAGTTCGGCCCGGATGCCCTCAACGGGGCGCAGCGCGCGGCGGGTTACCAACCACGTCACCAGCGCCACCACCAACAGCAGCGCCGGCAGCCCGAGCAGCATGGCGTCGCGCACCCCGCCCACCGCCTGCCGTTCGGTGTCGAGGGAGGAGCCGGCGTAGACGGTGACGGTCCGGCCCTCCGGGGTGGTGGCGCGCAGCCCGGCCACCCGGAACTCCTGGCCGGGGTGGTCGTGGTGCAGCCGCAAAGTGACCGTGCGGAACCCCGCGTGGCCGGCGACGGACCCGCGGGCCGGGGCGTCGTCCTCGTCATCGTCGTGGTCGTCGCCGGACCTGCCCTCGGGGTGCGGGGCGCGGGCGAAGTCGGCCATGGGCGGGGCGTGGTGGAGGTCGTCGTCGGCGGAGAGCACCTTGCGGTCGGCGTCGACCACCTGCACCGGTCGGTCGTCCTCGTCGGGCAGGTCGAGGTGGTCGACGGGCGTGCCGACCGCGACCTGGGTGGCGACCTCGCGGGCGGCCACCTCCGCCTGGAGGCCCGCGCTGTTGACGAGGTTGCGCTGGAGCACGGCGAGCAGGACGACGCCGGCGGCGACCAGGGCGAGCGCCACCACGAGTGTGGACGCCAGGGTCGTGCGGGCCCGGACCGAACCCCACCAGCGGGGCGGGCGTGCGTCGGCCGGCGGGGCGGCGGGGTGGTCCGTCGCGGAACCGGCCGGCTCCGCGGTGTCGGCCGCCGGCTCCGCCGTGCGCTCAGCCACGGTCGGCCGCCAGCCGGTAACCGGCGCCGCGCACCGTGGTGATCGAGCGCCGGCCGAACGGCGCGTCGATCTTCCGCCGCAGCGCGCTGATGTAGACCTCGATGATGTTCGGGTCGCCGTCGTACGCGAAGTCCCAGACGTGCTCCAGTATTTCCGCCTTGGAGACCACATGGCCGGAGCGCGACGCCAGGTACTCCAGGACCGCGAACTCCTTGGCGGTGAGGGTGATTTCGGCCTCGCCGCGGGTGCAGCAGTGGCGGTTCGGGTCCAGGGCGAGGTCGCCGATCCGGATCACCGGGCTGCCGCCGCGGGTCCGGCGGCGCAGCAACGCGCGGACGCGGGCCAGCAGGACCACGTAGGAGAACGGCTTGGTGAGGTAGTCGTCGGCGCCGGTGTCCAGGCCCTCCGCCTCGTCGTACTCGCCGTCCTTGGCGGTCAGCATCAGGATCGGCGTCTCGTCACCGGCCGCCCGCAGCGCCGCGCAGAGGCGGTAGCCGTTCATCCCGGGCAGCATGATGTCCAGGATGAGCAGGTCGTAGCCCTGGTTGGTGGCCAGGTGCAGCCCCTCGCGGCCGTCGTGTGCCACGTCCACGGCGAAGCCCTCGGCGGCCAACCCCTTGGCCAGGGTGGTGGCGAGGCGCCTCTCGTCCTCCACGATCAACAAGCGCATGCCGTCAGCCTGCCAGACGCTTCCTGAAGCGGTCTTCAGGAACCTTCAGGCCCGCTTCAGGCTCCGGACGGCACGGTGGTGGACGTTCCGGCCCCACCGCCCGGCCGGCCCCAACCGGCCGCCGTACTCAGGAGGTTCCCATGGCTCCCACCCGCTTCCACCGCGCGCTCACCGGCCGCCGCCGCTGGCTCGCGGCCGGCGCCGCCGTGGCCGTGCTCGCCGCGGGCGGCACCGCGGTCGCGGTCGCCGCCACCGACGGCGCGACCGCCCCCACCACCCAGAACGCGTCCGACACGGCGGCCAGTTCGGCGACCGGCAACACCGCCGACACCCCGGCCGGCACCGGCTCCGATACGGCATCCACCGCCCCGGACGACGGCCAGCAGCGGGCCGTCGACGTCGCGCGCCGCACCGTACCGGGCGCCCGCGTCGTCTCGGTGGAGCCGGACCACGAGCACGGCGTCCGCGTCTGGGAGGTGGAGCTCCGCACCGCCAACGGCTTCGAGCACGAAGTGGACGTCAGCCGCGCCAACGGCACGGTGGTCAGCCACTCCATCGACCACGACGACGACCACGACCACGGCCCTGACGCCCGGCACGACGACGACTGACGGCGCAACGGAGACCACCACCGGGACAACGGCTGCATGACGACCGAACGGCGGCCGGAATGACCGCCCGGCCGGCGCACCATGGGCGCGGTGCGCCGGCCGGGCCCCGCCCCGCGCGCTCAGCCGAGGAGCGGGAAGCGGGCCAAGTCCGGGCCCAGGACGCGGCGTTCGGCGTCCGTCAGCGGTGCCCGGCCGGTGGCGGCCCGCGCGTAGTGCGCATCGTCCCAGTCCACCGGCACCGGCCGGCCGAGCAGACCGTCGAGCGTGGTCCGCACCGCCGCGAGGCCGGCAGCGGCCGGCCCCGGCGCGTCCGGCAGCGCGACGACGAGGTCGAGGTGGTGGATCGCCGCCTCGACCGCCAGGGTGGCGAGCATGTCGCGGGTGGTCAGCACATGCCCCTGGGTGCCGACCCGTCGCTCCGGGTCGGCCTCCGTCGCCGCCACCACGACGGCCGCGGCCGTCTCCACATAGCTCTCCCGCAGCGGGCCGAAGTCCGGGAACATGCTCGCGCCGACCCGGGCCCACCGCCGCTCGTGCGCAGCTCCGGCACGGTCCGGCCGCCAGTCCCGCCAGTACGTCACCGCGTCCCGGTCCGGCGGCCCGTCGGCCGGGGTGTGCAGCGCCACCAAGCCGCGCTGCACATCGCTCAGGCAGTGGAACACCAGGTCCCGCACCGCCCACCCGGCGCACCCCGTGGGCAGCCACGACTCCTCGTCCCCCAACCCGGCCACCACCCCCGCCAGCCCCTCGCACGCGGCCCGCAGCGTCACCACCGGATCTTCGCCGCTGGCTTCCCGCGCCTCTTCCCTCGTCAACGAAGCGTCGTCCTTCATGCCGCCACAGGCTAGGGCCCGTCCGATGGGTCACGGCCGGGGCTGCGACGCCTGGCACGGCCTACCCGACCCTGACCCATCGGACAGACCCTAGGGCCGCCGGTCGATCACCGACAGGGGCGGCGGGCGGCCGTTCGGCGCGGGCTCCGGAGCCAACCTCGGTCGCCCCGTTCAGAGTTGGCGGAAGACCGCGATCGAGGCCCGTCGGCGGCGATCGTCTCGCCTGGACGGGCCACACCCTCCGTGTGTTAAGAAAGCGTCAAGAGCGTCAAGAAGGGCGCCGGAAGAACACACCGAGGGGTGGAGAACGCGTGACGGGGCGAAAGCTGCCCGAGGAGTTTGTGGACGGGTATGCGGGGGTCCTCTCCGATGTCGCGCGGACCGGGCGGCGACTGAACCGCGATGAGCTCCAGGCGCGTCGCGCCGCCGGTGAGCGGGCCGCCGAGGCCGGGCACAGCCTGCGGGCCCTGGTCAATGCGCACCTCGCGGTGACCCGGACGGCCTGGCCGCGGTCCGCGTCGGCGCCGACCGACAGCGTGCTGGCCGCGCTCGCCCAGGCCGTGGACGCGCTGGCCGGCGGCTATGAGCGGGCGCAGCACCTCGCGGTGCGGCACGAGGAGGCCACGCGCCGGGAGTTCATCGACGACCTGCTCTACGGAGGCAGCGATCTGGGGCGGCTGGCAGAGCGGGCGGAACGTTTCGGGCTGCGGCTGTCGCACGCCCATGCCGTCGCGGTGGCCGAGGGCTCCGAGGCGTACGCGGAGGCGGACCCGGTGGCCCGGCGGGTGCAGCAGGCCCTGGTGGGGCGGTTCGGGGACCGGCAGTTGCTGCTCACCACCAAGGAGGGCCGGCTGATCTGCATCGCGCCGGGCGATGCGGCCGAGGTGCTGGAGTGCTTCGCCCGCGAGGCGCAGCAGGCCATCGGCGGGGTGCGGGTGGCGGTGGGCCGGACGCACGGCGGCGCCGGGGGCATCGTGCAGTCCTACGAGGAGGCGCTCAACGCGCTGGAACTGGCCGAGCGGATGGGGCTGGGCGACCCCGTGCTGTACGCCGCGGACCTGCTGGTCTATCCGGTGCTCACGCGGGACCGGCAGGCCATGGCCGACCTGGTGCGCAGCGCGCTGGGCCCGCTGCGGGAGGCGCGCGGCGGGGCCGGGCCGCTGCTGGAGACGCTGGCGGTGTACTTCGACTCCGGGTGCATAGCGGCGGAGGCCGCGCGACGACTGTCGCTGAGCGTGCGGGCGTTGACGTACCGGCTGGCGCGGGTGCACCAGCTCACCGGGGCCGATCCGGCCGATCCGGTGCACCGCTACACCCTGCACACCGCCGTGATCGGCGCCCGGCTGTTGGACTGGCCGGCCCAGGAGTTGTGACCTCGGCGGCCGCCGAGGTGCTCGGGGCGGTCAGTGGAGGAGGTCGAGGACCACGAGGGCGGCGCCGACCAGGGCGGCGAGGCCGCTGCCGACGCCGTAGCCGAGCACCCGGTGGTTCTCGGCGCGCAGCAGTTCCTCCTCGGACTTGGCGGCGAGGACGAAGACGCCGCCCTCTGCGGGGGCGCCCAGCGCCAGTCGGCCGCCGGCGTCACTGGCCTCGCCGTGCACGTAGGTGCGGCTGCCGGGGCGGACGATCCACTCCTCCCGGCGGTAGCCGAGGGTGCCGTTGCCGCCGCCGAGGTCGAGGCTGACCGGGCCGAGGGTGAGGCGGGTGCCGTTGCCGGTGTGCGGTTCGAACCGGTCCAGGACCTTCTCCGCGCCGATGAACTCCTCGTTGCCGGGGCGGACCACCATCCGGCCGGTGCCGTCCTCGACGAAGAACGCGGTGGTGCTGGAGTTCTGGGCGACCACCTCGGTGCCGGTGCGGCGCCTGCGGCTGCTGCCGGTGCCGTTCCGGTAGCTCTCCTCGTACTTGCGGGTGATCCGGTGCCGGTGCCAGACGCACTCCTGGTTCTCCAACTCGGAGCGGAGCACGCCGTTCTTGTGCGGGAGCGCCTGGCCGGCCACCTCACAGCGGTAGCGGAAGTGTCCCGGGCCGGCCGCCTCCGCGGCGGCCTCGTGGAGCGCCTTGAGCTCGCGGACCGGGAGGGTTTCGGTGCTCTCCATGGCGCGGGCCCGGGCGTTCGCCGTCCGGGCCAGGTACGCGCAGCACACCGCCACCACCAGACCGGCCAAACCCACCCAGATCATGACACTGACCCTCCGCCCCGCGCTCCACTCGACCGCGCGACCCTACCCGGGACGACCGAGGGGCGAGCAACGCGGGGACGGGCCGGCGGCGTTCTCGTACGCTCCTGGCATGTTCACTGCAACGTTATGGTTCGCCGGGGTCGCCGCGCTCATCAACATCACACCGGGACTGGACACCATGGTCGTCCTGCGCACCGCCGTGGCGCACGGCCGGCCGGGCGGGCGGGCCGCCGCGCTCGGCATCCTGGCCGGCTGTCTGGCGTGGGGCCTGGCCACCGCGGTCGGCCTGACCGCACTGCTGACCGCGTCCCGGCTGGCCTTCGACGCGCTGCGGATCGGCGGGGCGGTCTACCTGGTGTGGCTGGGCGCATCGGCGCTCCGGCAGGCCCGACGGCGGCCCTCGACGGATGAGGCGGCGGTCGCCGCGACCGGCGAGGATGCCGCGCCGGTGCCGGTGGGGGACCCCAGACAGGGGCGGCGGGCCGCCTTCCGGGCCGGGCTCGGCACCAATCTGCTCAACCCGAAGGCGGGCCTCTTCTATATGAGCCTGATCCCGCAGTTCATCCCGCACGGCACCCCGGTGTTCGGCGCCACCCTGCTGCTCACCGCGGTCGACGTGCTCGAACTGGCGCTGTGGTACTGGGTGGTGTGCTCCGCCGCCTCCGCCCTGGGCGAACGGTTCCGGCGCCCGGCCTTCCGGCGCCGCATGGAGCAGCTCAGCGGCGTCACCTTCCTGGGCTTCGCCGCCAACCTGCTCCTCGTGGAGCAGAGCTAGGGTCCGTCCGATGGGGCATGGCCCTCGGACAGACCGCCGCGCCCGGTCGGGCCGCCACAGGAGGCGGTCCGACCGGGCGCGTCAACGGGCCCTGGCGGGCGGGCTGTTCAGAGTGGGGTCAGCCCGGGGTTCAGGCCGCGCCGTGCTCCTTGCGGCGCCGGAGGGCGAAGAAGGTGCCGGTGGCGCCGGCCGCGACGGCGGCCGCGGCGATCCCGACGGGCAGCACGGGGAAGCCGGAACCGCCGTCCACGGATGCGGTGTTCTGCATCGCCGGGCCGGGCGTGATGCTGGTGGTGACCGGCTTGACCGGGCGGATCGGGCCGACCGACCTGACCGAGCCGTCGGCGTTGAGCAGCACCTGCTTGCCGTTGGGGTGCCGGAAGTCGAACATCCCGCTCAGCGCGCCGGCGCGGGCGTCGAAGGAGGCGTCCCCGACCCGGCCGAGGCGCCAGTTGTCCTCGACGAACTTGATGATCGAGGTCTGCTCGGTGGCGGTGTGGTCGATGTGGTTGGCCTTGCTGTACGGGGAGATGACGAGCAGCGGCTGGCGGGTGCCCGGGCCGCAGCGGTCCTGGTAGCCGCCGGCGGCCGGCGGGCCCGACTGGCAGGCCGGGCCGTCGGTGGGCTTGCCGTTGGACCCGGTCGTGGTGTCCTTGGAGCCGTTGCGGGGCTTGGCGAAGGCGTGGTCGTACCAGCCGTCGGAGTCGTCGTAGGCGACGACGACGGCGGTGTCCTTCCACTGCGGCGCCTGCTGGATGCGGTTGATCTGGTCGACGAGGAAGTGCTGTTCGTCGATCGGGTCGGAGTTGCCGGCGTGGCCGTCCTGGTAGGCCGGGGCCTTGAGGAAGCTGACGGCCGGCAGCTTGCCGGCGCGCAGCGCGGCGTCGAAGTCGGTCAGGTCGTAGTTGTGGTTGGCCGGTCCGGCGTGGCCGATCTCGTCGACGCTCTTGGGCGGCAGGTGGTGCGGGTTGGCCGTCGACTTGTAGTACTGGAACGGGGCGTGGTGCGGGCTGTAGTCGACCACCGCCGCTCCCCCGACGTTGGCGTGGGTGGTGCCGCCGCACTTGGCGTAGTGGCCCTGCTGGCCGTCCCAGGCGGCGCTGGGGCGGAAGCCGCCCTGGAACCAACCCCAGCTCACGTTGTGGGAGTTGAGCAGGTCGCCGATGTTGCGGCCCTGCATGGCGCCGAGCGCGTTCTTGCCGGTGTGGTCCTTGTTGGAGCAGTCGTCGTAGGCCGGGTCCGGGTCGCTGATCATCGTGCCGACGCCCTTGGCGTTGGGCGAGTGGACGACGGAACCGTCCGGCTTGGGCGTCTGCTTGGGGTTCTCGGTGCTCGACGTCGGGTCGGTGGAGATCACGCCGTGGGTGTTGCCGGAGGCCAGGTTGATCGCGCCGGGCGTGGAGGGGCCGTAGACCGAGCCGAACGAGCGGTCGTTGAGGGCGTAGTGCTGGGCGTAGTTCCACAGGCCGGTGACGGTGTTGCCGTCGTAGTAGTCCATCACCAGTCCGGGCTCGCCGAAGAGGCCGCCGGAGCACTTGCCGGAGTCGGTGTTCTGGACGAACTTGTCGGCCTTGCCGGCGTTGTAGGCGTACTGCTCGGGGCCGTACTCGTGGTTCTGGTCGCAGGTCATGGCCTGCTGCGGGGTGAGCCGCTTGGGGAGGTACTGGTTGGGGTTGTGCTTGAGCAGCCCGGCGGTGCGCAGGTTGTCGATGTCCCGCGGGGTCTTCGGGGAGGGGGTGAACTTCGTCCCGTCGGCGTTGGTGGCCTGGGGGTAGGTGGCGAAGTAGTGGTCGAACGAGATGTTCTCGTCGAAGAGGACCACCACGTGCTTGATGGGGGTGGCGGTTCCGGTGGGTCCGGGGTGCGGGCCGCCGGCGGCCAGGGCGGGTGCTCCCCCGCCGAGCGCGGCGAGCGCCATGGCACCGGTGACGGCCCCCAGGGTCCGTATCACTCTCGTCTTTCCCCTCATGGCCATCTGGTCCTCATCCTCCGGGCTGTTCGTGGTCGCTGCGTACGGCCGGATGGTGTGCCGGGCGGACGGCGGCGGGGCAGAGCCATGATGACGCGGGGGTGAACACCGGGTCAGGTATCCCGGGGCAAAGCTTGACCGTGTGTTGACCGTTGGCCTGGGCTCTGTCGGTGCTCAGTTGTACGCGAGCGGCGGGTGGTTGGCCAGGTGGCGGGGCCGGGCTACGGCGCGAGGAGAGCCCGGCCGTACCAGTCGTCGCGGTCCCGCACGCCCGGCAGCGCGAAGAAGTAGCCGCCGCCGAACGGCGTGACGTAGTCGACCAGCGGCTCCCCCGCCAGCCGGCGCTGGACGGTCTCGAACTGGCGGGCCAGGTCCTGTTGGTAGCAGCAGAAGAGCAGGCCCATGTCGAGGTTGCCGTTGGCGTCCATGCCGCGGTCGTAGTTGTAGGCGCGGCGCAACAGGCGCTGGTCGGCGGTGTCGGTGGTGCGGGGGTTGGCCTTGCGGATATGGCTGTCCAGGGGGATGACGTCGCCCTTGGGGTCGCCCGGGTAATTGGGGGCGTCGTGCTCGTCGTTGCCGTCGAGCGGGGCGCCGGTCTCCCGGGCGCGGCCGAACATCCGCTCCTGTTCGGTCAGCGAGACCCGGTCCCAGAACTCCACCAGCATCCGGATCAGCCGGACGACCTGGTAGCTGCCGCCGACCGCCCAGTCCGGCTCGCCGCCGCCCTTGCCGACCCAGACCAGGTCCCGCATCTCGCGGGCCGAGCCGGGGTCGGGGTTGGCGGTGCCGTCCTTGAAGCCGAAGAGGTTGCGGGGGGTGCCGGTGGGGCGGGGCGGGCTGGCGAAGCCGTCCAGCCGCCAACGGGCCTGGAGGGCGCCGCGGGTGTGCCGGGTGAGGTCGCGCAGCGCGTGCAGCACGGTGTCGGTGTCGTCGGCGCAGAGTTGGAGGCTGAGGTCGCCGTGGCACCAGTCCGGCCGGAGGTCGTCGTCGGGGAAGGTGGGCATGGTGGCCAGGCGGCGGGGGGCGCGGGGGCGCAGCCCGAACCGGTCGTCGAAGAGCGAGGCGCCGACGCCGACGGTCACCGCCAGTGCGCCGGGCGGGAGTTGGGGGCCGAGGATGCCGGAGTCGGCGGGCGGTCCGGTGACGCCGAGCGGCTCGGGGGTGCCGCCGCCGGTCAGGAAGCGGGCCCGTTCGGTGAGGGTGCGCAGCAGGTCGGCGAGGTCCCGGTGGCCCTCGGCGGTGACGTCGAGGGCGAGGAACGCGGTCACCCGGCGGGGCGGGGTGAGGACGGCGGCCTGGTGCGGGCCGTGGAAGGGGACGGGGGGCGCGGCGCCCAGGAGTTGGCCGGCGCCCGGTGGCGGCGGCTGCGGGACGGGGCCTTCGGCGTACGGGGCGCGGGCCGATGCGGCGCCGCCGGCGCCGAGTGACGCCCCGCCGGCCACGAGTCCCCCGGCGCCGGCCAGGGCGGCCCCGCGCAGGAAGCCGCGCCGGCCGACGCGGGGCCGCCGCGCGTCCTGCGTACCGTCGTCGCCCGTGCCGTGGGCTCCGTTGGCACCGTGTCCGGCCTTGCTCACACTGTCCTCCGCGGATCGCACAGGGTGGCCACCGGGGCCAGCCGTTCCACCAGGTCGCCCAACGCCGCGTTGGTCCGCTGCCGCTCGGGGCGGCTCAGGCCGTCGAGCGGGGTCCAGCGGCCGCCTCGGTGGAAGCCGTCGAGGAGTCGCCCGGTGCGGTCCAGCGCGGCCTGAAGGCCCGGGAGTTCGGGATCGCGCGAGGCGAGCAGGGGGCGCAGCCGGGCGAGCACCGCGCGGGTGCCGTCGAGGTTGGCGCGGGCGGTGGCGAGGTTGCTGCCGCTGCCGTAGTCGGTGCGGCCGGTCAGCTCGAACTGCGCGGTGTTCTCCAGGATCTCGTGGGCGCGCAGGCCGAGGGCCGCCGGGTCCATCCGGGCCTGGGCCCAGTCGTCGCGCAGCGCGCGCACCGCGTCGGCGAGCGCGGCGGCCGGGGCCCGCAGTGCGGTGGCGGACTCGCCGTGCCACAGGCCGTATTCGAGGCGGTGGAAGCCGGCGAAGGCGGGGTCGTGGACGCCGCCGGCCAGCCCGGCGGTGGTCCCGTTGATCTTCTTGTCCGCGTCGCCGAACTCCCCGTAGGCGGCGCCCAGTCGCTCGTAGGTCAGATGGGCGGGCAGCCAGGCGGCGCGGGCCGCAGCCGGGTCGCCGGCGGCGACGGCGGTGCGGAGGGCGGCGGTCTGCCGGACGAGGGTGCCGAGGCCGCCGGCGACCCACTTCTGGTAGTCCAACGCCGGGCCGATCAGGTCGTGTTGGGTGATCGGCGCCGCGGCCGGACCGCCGCGGCCGGGGCCGGCGACGCGGACGGTGGGGCCGGTGACCGCGCTGGCGTCGTCGGGCAGGCAGCTGAACGCGTAGGCGCCCGGGCCGAGTCGGACCCGTAGCTGGCGGGTGGTGCCGGGGCCGATGCCCTCCACCTCACCGAAGACGGGTCCGCCGCCGGCGCCGCGGAGGTAGCTCTCGGCCGGCTGGCTGGAGCCGTTGTGGAGGTCGAAGACCTGGAGGCCGGGGCGGGGGTGTTGCCAACCGCGGCCGCAGGAGCCGGGAGCGACCTCGATGGTGGTGTGCGGGAGGCCGTCGGCGGTGGCCGTGCCACCGTCCGGGGCGGCGCCGGTGGTGAGTGCGACCGCGGTGACCGCACCGGCGATCAACAGCGCGCCACCGGGGGCCCAGACGCGCGGCGACCGCAGCCGCCGCAGGTCGGCTCGTGGCACGGGGCCTCCTGGGGCGTTCGGGAGCGGTGGCTGCGGTGGGAGGGCCGGCGGCCGCTCCGCCCCACATGCTAGGCAGCCGCGGCAGCCCCGAACATCCTTCCGGTGGGCCGTAAACCAAGAGTTTCCGCCACCTTCACCGTCTCGTAGGGCGGGGCGGCCTTAACGGGATTCCCACCACCGGGCAGTGAACCTCTCCCTCCGCATCATCGTCTACAGTCCTGTAGACATTCGCTGGTCAGGGAATGCGCGCCGAGCGCGCCGGAAGGGCGGAACATGACGATCGGACAGCCGAACGGCACGGCGGTGGCGGCGCCGGAGGCCACCGGACGGTACCGCGGCGGCACCCCGCTCCGTACCAAGGTGCCCGAAGTCACCGCGCTGTTCTGGGTGGTGAAGATCCTCACCACCGGCATGGGCGAGACCGCCTCGGACTACCTGGGCCGGACGCTCGGGCCGATACCGGCCGGCGCCCTGGGGTTCGCCCTGTTCACCGTCCTGTTGGTGGCGCAGTTCCGCGCGAGCCGCTACCGGGCCGCGCTCTACTGGTCCGCGATCGTCATGGTGAGCGTCTTCGGCACGATGGCCGCCGACGTCGTCCACGTCATCCTCGGGGTCCCGTACCTGGTCTCCACGATCGGCTTCGCGCTGGCCCTGGCCGCCATCCTGACCGCCTGGTACGCCAGCGAGGGCACGCTCTCCCTGCACAGCGTCCGCACCCGCCGCCGGGAGACGTTCTACTGGGCCACCGTGCTGGCCACCTTCGCCCTGGGCACCGCCGTCGGCGACCTCACCGCCGGCGCCCTGGGCCTCGGCTATCTGACCTCGGGCCTCATCTTCGGCGCGCTCATCCTGGTGCCCGCGCTCGGCGGGCGGTTCCTCGGCCTCAACGCGGTCGCCGCCTTCTGGGGCGCCTACATCCTGACCCGCCCGCTGGGCGCATCCTTCGCCGACTGGATGGGCGTCCCGGCCACCCGCGGCGGCCTCGACTGGGGCACCGGGCCGGTCACGCTGGCCCTGACCGTGCCCATCGCCCTGCTCATCGGCTACCTCGCGGTGAGCCACAGGGACACCCCCACGGACGCGCGCCACCCCTAGGGCGCTTCTGACGGATCTCCGTGGAGGAAGGAGCGGCGTCTGGTGCGTGCGATCGCAAGGCGCCGGGATGGCTTCATAGCGGAGCTATGGGGGCATTTCGGCAACGCCGCGAGCGTGCGTGCCAGGCGTCGCGACGCCGCGGAGATCCGTCAGAAGCACCCTAGGGCCTCTCCGCGCACTCCGGCCGGAGTTCGGCGTCAGCGGATGCCCACCAGCACACAGCTGTCGCCGAACTGCCAGACGGGGACGACATGGGCGAAGCCGGCCTCGCGCAGCAGTGCCGTGTGATCGGTCACCGACAGCCCGTTGCCCGCGGCACCGTCCCCGTCGCCGGCGACCGGCGCGCTCAGCCGACGGCGGCGCTCGGCCAGCGGCTCGGCCAGCTCCGGCTCGGCCGCCACCGCCGCCCACCACGACTCCCAGTCCTCATGGTCGCCGTCCCGCAACCGCCGCGCCCGACACCGGCCGACGTGGGCGGCGAGCGCACCGGCGACCGCCCCGGACTGCGGCAGGTGGTCCCCGTTGACGAGCGCGCCGCCCGGCCGCAGCAGAGCGGCGAGTTGGGCGTAGGTGCGGCGCAGCGCGGGCACCGGGAGGTAGTGCAGCGCGGTGGTGGAGACCGCGGCGTCCAGCGGGCGCCCCAGGGACAGCGCCTCGACCCAGCCGTCCGCGCCGATCACCGCGTCGACGTAGCGGGCGGCGGAGGAGTGGTGAGTGCGGGCCAACTCCAGCAGCAGCGGGTCCATGTCGACCCCGACGACCTCGGCGCCCGGCAGCCGCTCCACGAGCCGGGCGGCCAACGAGCCCGGGCCGCAGCCGAGATCGACCACCAGCGGCCGCCGCTGACCGACCGTCACATGCTCGACGACATCGGCGATCACCGTGAACCGCTCCTCGCGGTCGATGGCGTAGCGCCGCTGTTGGCGCTCCCAACGCTCCACCCACCACTCCGCGACGGCCATGCTCAGCCCCATCTGGTCGCACCACCCCTACCGTTTTCCGCTGCGCCGCACGATCACCATGAGGCTACAGGTGGAAACGGTTTCCATTAGCCGTAGGGTCCCCCTTTCACTCCGGAGGGGCACCGGCCGGCAGGGAACGGCCGTACAACGGTACGGAACGGACGCGGATCAGCGGTCATGTCAGGGAGGCGAGCACGGCCAGCAACCGGTCGATCTCCTCGGGGGTGTTGTAGACGTGCAGGCTCACCCGCACCGAACTGGCGCGCTCCCCCACGCCCGCCTGACAGTGCCCGTCCGTCCGCACCATGAAGCCGTGGTCGAAGAGGATGAAGCCGAGGTCGCTCGCGCCGATGTCGCGGTGCCGGAACGTGACGATCCCGCAGCGCTGTTGGACCGGCGAGACGACGGCCAGGCTGCGTTGGCACCCCACGACCTCGTAGGCGTCCAGCTGGCTCAGCCCCTCGGTCAGCCGGGCGGCCAGCGCGACCGTCCAGCGCCCGATCCGCTCGGTGCCCGCGGCGTCCAGCCAGTCCAACGCGGCCGCCAGGCCGGCGATCCCGGTGGTGTTGGGACTGCCGGACCAACCGCCGGGGCGCAACGCGGGACCACGGGTCTGCCGGGCCCAGACCGCGCCCGAACCGGGCAGCGCCAGCGCCTTGTGACCGGAGAACGCCACGAAATCCACGTCGAGTTCGGCGACCGAGACCGGCAGATGACCGACGCTCTGCGCGGCGTCCAGGCAGATCGGCACGTCCGGCCCGACCGCCCGGCGCAGCAGGTGGACGTTCATGTTGCCGCCGTAGACGTGGTGGACGTGGGTGGCGGCCACGAAACGGGTGCGGGGGCCGACCAGTTGGGCCAGCGCCGCCGGATCGTAGTCCCCGGACGAGGTCTGGTACGGCAGCTCCCGCACCCGGATCCGCACGCCCTGCCGGTCCAGCAGTTGCTGCGCCTCCAGCCACGGCGCGAGGTTGGCCTCGTGGTCGGCGAACGGGACGACGATCTCGTCCCCGTCGGCGAGGAGTTCGGGCAGCCAGTCCCGGGCGACCATCCGCAGCCCCTCGGTGGTCCCGCTGGTGAAGTGGACCGCCGAGCGCTCCGGGTCCGGATCGCCGAGGAACGTCTTGATCCGGTCGCGGACGCCGGCCACCAGGGCGGTTGCGGCATTGGCCCACGGGTAGGAGCCGCGGCCTGCGTTGGCGTTGGCCGTGGTCAACTGGGCCTGTACGGCGTCCAGTACGGCCTGCGGCTTCTGCGTGGTGGCGGCGCTGTCCAGGTACGTCAGCTCCGGGTTGCCGGTGACGATGGGGAACTGGGCGCGCAGCCCGCGCTGCCACGGCCCCAGCTCCACCAGGGCGGCGTCCGGTCCGTGCGCGGTGATCGGGGCCATCGCGTCAGTCCCTGACCAGCGGCGCGCCGGCGTCCCGCCAGGCGATGACGCCCCCGGTGAGGCTGCGCACGTCGGGGTGGCCCATCCGCGTCAGCAGCGCCGCGTAACGGGCGGACTGCTCGCCGACCGGGCAGACCAGCAGCACGGGCTGCCGGGTGCTGAACGGCAGCCCGCCCCGCACCAGTTCGTCGAAGAGCTGGTCCACGATGTTGATCGCCCCCTCGATGTGCAGCGCGGCATAGGCGAACGGGCTGCGCAGATCCACGACGAGCGGCCGGTCCCGCGCCAGCCACTTCTGCGCCTCCTGGGTGTCGATCACGGGCGCCGCGGCGATCTCGGCGTCCGTCAGGTCGGCCGGATCGTTGCGGCGCACCGGCTGCCGGAACAGATCGGGCCGGCGCCGCTTGGTGTAACTGAGATAACTCTCGATCCGGTCACAGACGATGAACACCGCCGATCTCCGCACCACTTCCCCGCCATCGGCCTGTTCCGCCGCCAACTGCGCGTCGATCTCCCGAAGATGACGCACCGTCCCGTAATACGCGGCGCCGCCGGTGGGGCCGGCCAGGATGCCGCAGCGCCGGGCCAGCGCCAGCATTCCCTCGATGGCCTCGTCGGAGCCGACCGACTCCACGGTGTCGTAGGTCGCCGGGTCGAACAGGCCCACCTCGTGGACCTCGTCGAGGGTGCGGATGCCGGGGATGAAGTCGGACTTGGCGGCGACCAGTCCCACCACCCGCACCCGGGGGTCGTGCTCGCGCAGCACCCGGGCCACCCCGGTGGACGAGCCGGCGGTGCCCACACAGGCAACGAAGTAGTCGGGCGCCCGGCCGTCCAGGTCCTTGACGATCTCCGGGCCGGTGCCGGTGGCGTGCGCCTCGGTGTTGCGGGAGTTGAAGTACTGGTCGGTGTGGAGGTAGCTGGTACCGGGGTCGGACAGCTCCCGGTGGAAGAGGGTGAGCGGGTCCTCGGTGTTGGTCGGGTCCAGGCACTCGCTCTGCCCGGGCAGCTCCTCGATCTCCGCGCCCAGCAGCAGCAGCAGGTCCTTGATCTCCGGTATCCGCATGCGGTTGGTCACGCTCTTGAACGGGAGCCCGTGCATCCCCGCGATCACCGCCAGCGCCTTGGCGGTGTTGCCGCTGGAGAGTTCCACGACCTGACTGCCGTGCTCCACCGCCTCGGCCAGGCCCGGCCGGGCCATGTTCCAGGCCGCGCGGTCCTTCACCGATCCGAAGGGGTTGAGCAGTTCCAGCTTCGCGTACAGGTCGATGTGGCGCAGACCGTGCACGGCCGGATCGATCCGTACCAGCGGGGTGTTCCCGATGGCCTCGGTGATGCTCTCGTACCTCATCGCTCTCCCCCTGGACGTGTGATCGGCCAGAACTGCTCGTCGAGACACCAGCGCCAGGACCCGTCCTCCTCCCATGCGGCGACCTTGCGCGCGACCGGCTGGTGCTGCGCGCGGCTGGTCTGGAAGTCCATGCAGTAGCCGGCGGTGTTGGCGAACGCCAACAGCTCGCCGGGGCGGGGCAGTCGGGGCAGGAACACCATCCGACGGGTGATCAGGTCGGCCTCCAGGCACAGGCTGCCCGCCAGGTAGACCCCCGCCGCGGGGCCGTCCTCGCCCCGGGGGACGCGGGCGCCGTCCCGCCCGAGCAGCACCGGGTCCAGCACCACCCCGTGCTCCTCCAGCGCGGCGTCGTCGGCCTTCATCGCCAGCCGCACCAGCGGCTCGCCGCTGTCCGTGCGGCGCACCTCCAGCACCCGGGCGAGCACCAGCCCGCACTGGTCCACCAGCGCCCGGCCCGGCTCGGTGTAGAGGTCGTAGAGGTTCTCCAGCAGCAGGGTGGCCAGCGAGCGGCCGCCGAACGAGGGGGCCGGCATGGCCAGCAGCTCGTCGAGGTAGCGGGCGCCGGCGACCGGGCGGTGGGCCGGGTAGAGGCCGAGCGCGCCGCGCAGGGTGCCGCCGTCGTTGCGCAACCCGTAGCCGTGGCCGCGCCAGGTCAGCGGGGGCCGCTGGCCGAGCACGGCGGCGGTCAGCTCGGAGGTGTAGCGCTCCCATTCGGCCGCGTGCGCAAGGTAGTTGACGCCGAAGCCGCCGCCGATGTCCACCGCCCGCGGGCGCAGCCCTCGGCCCCGGCAGGCGTCCATGGCCCGGACGCAGCCCTCCAGGGCGCGCGCCTTCTCCTCCGGGCTGGTGGTGTCGAGGTGGTAGCCGACGCCGATCAGCTCCAGCGCGTCGGCGTGCCGCTCGACGGTGTCGAGCAGGGCGTCCAACTCCCCCGCCGGGGTGCCGAAGCGGCTGGGCCGGGACAACACCCGCACGCCGGGCCCGTCGAACGCGGACAGCCGCAGCACCACCGGTATGCGGGCCAGGCGATGGGTGCGCACCAGCGCGGCCAGCTCGTCCAACTCGCCGCCGGAGTCGGCGTTGACGGTGACGCCGGTGCGGGCCGCCAGCCACAGGAACTCGCGGTTCTTCGGCCCGGTCGCCATGATGCGATCCGGGGTGAACCCGGCACCGAGGGCGTGCTGCAACTCGCCCAACGACGCCACGTCCACCGCCGCGTCGGTCGCCGCGAGCCGCCGCAGCAGCGCGCTGGAGCGGTTCGCCTTGTGCGCGAAGTAGACCCGGCCGCCCAGCCGGTGGGTGCCGTACGCGGCGCGGAACCGCTCGGCGTTCTCCGCGATCTGCTCCGGCAGCACCACGCTCAACGGCGAGCCCAGCGCGTCGACGAGCGAGGGGAGGAAGCCGCCCGCGCCGAGCAGCGACGCCAGGCGCCGCTCCAGGCGCGGTTCCAGAGTCAGTGGCTCCAAAGACGATGGCACAGCGGCCGCCAAGGGACCCCCCTCGCAGTGGCACGAACTCGACCCGCTCGGTTCGCCGTTAACCACTTCCCGCTCCCGGCGACCTTTACGCCCGCCCGCCGTCCCCGGCCGACGGCGCCCCCGCGCCCCGGGGGCCCCTGACGCTACTCAGAGGCGCACCAGGCAGTTCGGATCGAGATCGGCGAGGGTCGGATAGCCGTCCACCGCCATCAGCAGATCGGCCTCGGCGAGCAGCGACCGCAGGACGTGCACCACGCCGTCGGTGCCGCCGAGCGCCAACCCGTAGGCGTAGGGCCGGCCGACCGCGACCGCGGCGGCGCCGAGGGCGAGCGCCTTGACCACGTCGGTGCCGGAGCGCACCCCGGAGTCGAAGAACACCGGCAGGCCGTCGGCGGCGGCCACCACACCCGGCAGTGCATCGAGCGCGGGCAGACCACCGTCGGCCTGCCGGCCGCCGTGGTTCGAGCAGTAGATGCCGTCCGCGCCGCCGTCCCGGGCCCGGCGCACGTCCTCCGGGTGGCTCAACCCCTTGAGGATCAGCGGCAGTTCGGTCAGCGACCGTAACCAAGCCAAATCGTCCCAGGTCAGCGGATTGCTGAAGACGCTGGCGTAGAGTTCGATGGCGGCGGCCGGGTCCTCCTCCGGCGGCTTGCGCAACCGGGCCCTGAAGACCGGGTCGGAGGTGTAGTTGGCCAGCAAGTGACCGTGCGCCTGGGGTAAGTGGGCCAACGCCAGATCACGCGGGCGCCAGCCGAGGGTCCAGGTGTCCAGGGTCACCACGATGCCCTGGAAGCCGGCCGCCTCCGCGCGGCGCACCAGGCTCTCCGCGAACTCCCGGTCCGTCGGGGCGTAGAGCTGGAAGTAGCCGGGGTTGTCCCCGCACTCGGCCGCGACCGCCTCCATCGGGTCGGCGGCGAAGGTCGACGCGATCATCGGCACACCGGCGCGGGCCGCGGCCCGCGCCGCGGCCAGATCCCCGTGCCCGTCCTGCGTACAGAGGCTCAACGCCCCGACCGGCGCCATCAGCAGCGGCGACGGCAGCGTCCGGCCGAACAGCTCGACGGTCAGGTCCCGTTGGGCGGCACCCACCAGCATCCGCGGCATCAGCCCCCACCGCGCGAACGCCTCGACGTTGGCCCGCTGCGTCCGCCCGTCCCCGGCCCCGCCCTCCACATACGACCAGACGGCCGGCGACAGCGCCGCCTCGGCCCGCGCCGCCAGCTCCTCGAACGTCATGGGCAACGAGGGCAGTTCGCCCTCCAGGCCGGCCGCGTAGATCTCGTGCTGGTAGTCGCCAAAGTGCGGCATGTTTTTGCCTCCCACGTTGTTGGCTTTCCCGCCGTGCGGGTTGCTGTTGTTTGCGCCTGCGGCGCGGGCTGAGTTGTCCGCTGCGCGGGGCTGTTGGGTGCGGTGACGGGCCTCCGGGGGCGGTATGCCAGACTGCTTCGCTTTACGTCTGGCATACCGCCCCCTCCGACCCGTCCCCTCCCGTTGAAGGGTGGAATTTCTGTGCGTGGTGGCTACTCATGGTGGTCGCCTGACGGTCACCACTCAACCCACCGGCCCGAGTTGGCCCACCGGCAGGACGTGGCAACCACCGTTTTTCCCCACCCCCCACGGGAGGGGACGGGCCGGAGGGGTGGGGTGTTCGGACGTAAAGCGAAGCAGTCCGAACACCCCACCCCGGAGGACCGTCACCGCACCCCGACAGCCCCGCGCAGCGGACAAGACCACTCGCCCCGCCCCGCGCCGCAGGCGCGATCGGCACCCCGCACGGCGGGAAAGCCAACCACGTGGGGGGCATTTTGGCGGTGAGCCATTTTTCTCCGTACGATCCGGCGATGATCATCACAACGATCACCAAACGGATCACCAGGAGAAGGCTGGCGACCGGGGTGTGCGGACTGCTTGCCGCGATGGCGGTGGGGCTGTTGCCCACGCCGGCCGTCGCCGGCGAGCCCACCGGGGAGCCCGCCGCATCGGCGCCCAAGGCATCCGCTCCGAAGGTGGAGCTGACGCTCGACGTCAGCGGCTCGATGCGGGCCCGGGACATCGACGGGCAGAGCCGCATGGCCGCGGCGAAGCAGGCGTTCAACGAGGTGCTGGACGCCGTCCCCAAGGACGTCCAGCTCGGCATACGGACGCTCGGCGCCAACTACCCGGGCAACGACCGCCAAGTCGGCTGCAAGGACACCAAGCTCCTCTACCCGGTCGGGCCGCTCGACCGGACCGAGGCCAAGACCGCGGTGGCCACGCTCGTGCCCACCGGGTGGACGCCGATCGGCCCGGCCCTTCAGGCCGCGGCCAAGGACCTCAAGGGCGGTGACGGGCAGCGCCGGATCGTGCTGATCACCGACGGCGAGGACACCTGCCAGCCGCTCGACCCCTGTCAGGTCGCCCGGGACATCGCCGCCGAGGGCATCCACCTCACCGTCGACACCCTCGGGCTGCTGCCGGACGCCAAGACCCGCAGCCAGTTGAGCTGCATCGCCGAGGCGACCGGCGGTACGTACACCTCGGTGCAGCACACCGACCAACTCCGGGACCGTGTGCACCAGTTGGTGGATCGGACGGCCCGGCCCGTGGCCACTCCGGTGGCGACCAAGGGCTCCGCACAGTGCGCCACCGCCCCGGAGCTCAAGCCGGGCCTGTTCACCGACCGGGAGAAGTTCGCCGAGCACCGCTGGTACCGGGTGAACGTCAAGCCGGGCCAGGAGCTGCGCGCTTCGGTGAGCGTCGGCGCGGACCGCGCGGTCAACAACGACTACGGGGTGCTGCTGCGCGCCTCGACGGTGCACGGTCGGGAGATCGTCCGCGGCGCGGAGGCCGGCGACGGCCGGACCGATGTGATCTCCACCGGGCTGCGCTACGCCAAGGCCGATGACGCCGCGGCCGGGGGCGCCCCCGAGACGGTCTGCCTCCAGGTCAGCAACTCCTTCTCGGCCGGGCCCTCGGTCAAGACCGACCCGGGCCTGCCGGTGGAGCTGGCCGTGGACCTCGTCGACGGGCCGCACGACGCCTCCGACGTCGCCTCCTTCGGCCTCGGCCGAGGCTGGTGGCTGCTCGGCGCCCTGGCGCTCACCGGTCTGGTGGGCGGCCTGGTGTGGGGCTGGATCTCCCGTTGGCGCATCACCGTCTGGAGGACCAACTGATGCGTACCGTACGCAAGATGACGGCGCGGGCCGCTGGGGTGTTGGTGAGCGGCGCCGCGGTGGCGTTCGTCGGCGGTGTGGCGGGGGCCGACGCGGCCGTAGCCGACAGCCCGAGCCCGAGCGTCAGCGCCACCGGTGAGGGGGACGCCGCCAAGGGGCCCACGGAGGCCGGCACGTCCTTCCGTACCGCGACGCCGATCGCCCTGGACCAGCGGGCCACCGCCAGCGCCTCCACCGGCGACTACCTGTACTGGGTGCTGCCGGCCGACGTCGGGCAGCGGGTCACCGTCAAGGCGAAGGTCACGCTGCCGAAGGCGGCCCGACACGGCGCGACCACCTGGCAGTTGGACGTGTACGACGGGCTGCGGCGCCGGCAGGCGTGCCGCTACGGCGTGCAGACCAAGGCGGCGGGCGAGAACGCCGACGCGGTCGAGCTGTCCTGCGCGCTGCGCACGGTGCGCGGCTGGGCCGAGCAGTGGTCCAACGACCCGCTGCCCGGCAACTACTACGTCCGGTTGACCGCCGTCGACCTGCCGCAGGAGGAGCTGGGGCAGCCGGTGCAGACGGAGGTCGAGGCGTCCGCGGCCGACGCGGGCGGCGCCCAGGCGGTGGACGGGAAGCTGTCCGCCCCGCTGGTGCCGGGCGCCGGGGCCGCGTCGCCGAAGCCACAACAGAGCGGCGCGACGCAGCAGCCCGCCGCGGACGGCACGCCGGACGGCGGCTGGTCCTCGGGCTGGTGGTCGGACCGCTGGGTGTGGACCGCGATCGGCGGCGTGCTGGCGGCGCTGGCCGGCATCGGCGGCTACCGCCTGACCCGTGGTTCGGGCCGGCCGACGCACCTGCCGCCGGGGGTCTGACCGACCGGAGGCGCCCGTCCCCGTCGGCGGCCGGCGGGGACGCCCTACGGGCGCGGGGGCCGGCCCAGGTGTAGAGAAGAGGTATGCGCGTCCGGCACCGTCGTCATCGCAGCGGCCGGCCCTGGCGGCTCAGCCACGGGTTGATCGCCCTGCCGCTCGCCCTGATCGCGGCGGTCACGGTGCTGGACCTCACCACGCCCACCAACGTCCACCTGGGACCGTTCCTGGTGGCGGCGCCGGCGCTCACCGCCTCGTTCGCCGGCCCCGTCCTCACCGGCGCCATCGGGGCCCTGGCGGTGGCCGCGCAGGTCCTCATCGGCTTCCTGCACGGCGGGATCACGACCTCGAACCACGAGGCGCAGATCGCCGCGCTGGTCGTCATCTCGGTGCTGGTCACCGTCTTCCGCTACGCCCGCGACCGGCACCAGCGGCAGCTGAGCCAGGTCCGGACGGTGGCGGTGGCCGCCCAGCAGGTGCTGCTGTGGCCGTTGCCGCGCCGGAGCGGGGCGCTGCGGATCGAGTCGGCGTACATCTCGGCGGAGGCCGAGGCCGAGATCGGCGGCGACCTCTACGCGGCGGTGCCGGTGCCGGGCGGGACCCGGCTGGTCATCGGGGACGTCCGCGGCAAGGGCCTGACCGCGATCGGGGAGGCCGCGGCGCTGGTCGGGGCGTTCCGGGGCGCGGCGTACCAGCATCTCTCGCTTCCGGCGGCCGTCGCGCACCTGGGCAACGCGGTGCACTGGAACATGGCGCACGCCCCGGAGGAGGACCCGGAGTCCTTCGTGACCGCCCTGGTCCTGGACGTCTACGACGACGGCCCGTGCGTCGAGCTGGTCAACTGCGGGCACCCCCCGCCGCTGGTCCTGGGGAGCGGGGAGATCCGGTCGCTGGAGGTCGCCGAGCCGGCGGTGCCACTGGGGCTGACGGCCCCGGCGGAGGGCGACTACAAGGTGGAGAGCTTCGCGTTCGGGCCGGACGAGGTACTGCTGCTCTACACGGACGGGGTGATCGAGACCCGGGACCGCTCGGGCGCGTTCTACCCGTTGACCGAGCGGCTGGCCGAGTGGAACGAGCCCGATCCGGCGGCGCTGATCGGGCGGCTGCGCGACGATCTGTTGCGGTACGCGGATGGCAATCTTGGCGACGACGTCGCCATGGTCGCGATCACCCGCTGAGTGGCCTTCGGCCGGCTGCTTCCCACGTTGTCGGCTGTCCCGCCGTGGGCCTGCGGCCGGCTGTGCCCCACGTTGTTGGCTTTCCCGCCGTGCGGGGTGCTGTTGTTTGCGCCTGCGGCGCGGGCGTTGTTGTCCGCTGCGCGGGGCTGTTGGGTGCGGTGACGGTCCTGCGGGGTGGGGGTGCCAGACTGCTTCGCTTTACGTCTGGCACCCCCACCCCTCCGGCCCGTCCCCTCCCGTGGGGGGTGGGTGAAAACGGTGGTTGCCACGTCCGCCCGGTGGGCCAACTCGGGCCGCTGGGTTGAGTGGTGACCGTCAGCGGACGGGCGGCCTCAGCTACCGGGCGGTGACCGTCAGGGGACCACAAGGATCAGCCCCCGCCCAGGGAAATCCACCCACCCACGGGAGGGGGAGTAGAGAGAGAACCAGATTCTTGTCCGATGGTTGAGTCTGTCAACCATTCCTGCGCTCCCGGGCATGCGAACGGCCACCCTCCGTGACGTTGGAGGGTGGCCGTGGGGCTTAGGGCGGGGTGTGAGTTCACCTGAAGCTGTGCCAACACGGCAACGGCCCCCGCCAGTGACGGGGGCCGATCACAGTTCCCCTGTATCCCACCAGGGGTACCGTTCTGGTGTCGATGCAGAACGGAGAGACCAGTATGCCCCCGCACATTGAAGAGCACACGGGCGCACGCGTCGCACACGCTCGCAAACTCCGCCAACTGACGCAACGCGAGCTGTCTGATCTATCCCATGTCTCGTACAGCACGCTGACCAAGTTGGAGCAGGGCGTCTTGCCCGCTAGTCCATCGGTCGTTGGTGCGCTGGCACGAGCCCTGTCGGTACCGGTCACAGAGTTGACCGGACAGCCCTACCTCGAAGAACTGCGACAAGACCAACTCGACGGCCTGATCAACCCGATTCGCGAAGCGCTCAACGTCTATGACCTCGGCCCCGATCCGGACGTGACCCCACGCTCGATCGAGGCGCTGGAGGCTCACTCGGAGAAGCTGTGCGCCATGGTCCGAGCAACGAACATCAAGCAGGTGGCGGCCGAACTCCCTGGTCTGATCCATGAGGCTACGACGACAGCGCATACAGCTCCGGTTGACCGCAACTGGCAGTTGCTCGCCAGCACGTACCGGACCGCCTACGACGTCACGACGAAGCTTGGGTTCGCTGACTTGTGCACAGTGGCGCTGGATCGCATGGACTGGGCCGCACAGCGTGCTTCTGACCCCGTGCTGAGCGGGATGCGCCAGTACCTAAGGGCACTTGCCTACCTCCGGGCGAGTGACTACCGGACGGGTAATCGGCTCATCCGGTTGGGCATGGCCACGCTGGAACAGGCGGAACCAGGGCGTGTACTCGACGCCGTCACCGGACAGTTGCACCTAGGTGCCGCTGTGCTGGCGGGGCGTGACAAAGACAAGGCCGCAGCCGAGGGACACCTCAACGAAGCTGAGCGCATTGCGAAGCGGACGGGCCCGGCGGAGCAGATTCACTGGCTGTCGTTTGGACCGACCAACGTCGGGGCGCACCGAGTCAGTGTCTTGGCGGAACTTGACCTGTACCCCGAAGCCGTTCACGCCGCTCAAGACATCACGGTTCCGGATGGGTGGCCCCCGTCTCGCCTTGCTCACCACCACACCGAGGTGGCACGAGCGCAGATGTGGACAGGACGCACGGATGCAGCGTTCAAAAGCCTGTTGAAGGCACGCAAGTTGGCCCCCCAACAGACTCGGTATCACCCCACGGTGCGCGAAACGTATGCGGGACTGGAGGCGGCAAAGCGCAGGATGCCGGACAGCTTCAGCAACTACGGTTCATGGCTTGGAAGGTGACTTAGCGTCAAGCAATGGCCGGGACTATCAGTAATGACTGATAGTCCCGGCCTTTGTCTGTCGGCACGATGCCGGGGTTAGAAGACCCCCGCGACCGTGGCGACGGCCCGGGGGCATGGCCTCAACCCACAGGAGGTTGAAAGCGTGCTCCACACTATCCGAACGATCTTCGAATCGCTGTTTCGGGTGTTATTGCCCGCCCATGGGCGTCACCGTTCGACCGACGCGGCGCCCACCCCCGAACGCGACACCCCCACGCTCACCATCCCCCGTGTCCCCGTCGAACAGCGGTTGCTGCGGGGTGAGGACGTGGCGTTGCTCCGTCCGTACGTCCTCACCCCCGCGGAGCGTCGCGAGCGGCGGTTGCAGCGTTCCCGGCGGCGGGCGGTGTGGCTGGCGACGGTCGGAGTCGATGCCGGGCCGCGTTGGATTCACGGGGTGGAGGTGGCTGGCTAATGCCCAGTCTGAGCGACCCCGTGCACCTGGCGGACCCGTTCCCGGAACCGAAGCCGGTTGAGGGGTGCGACGTGTGCGCGGAACTGGTGAAGCAGCGAGCTGCCCACAGGAGGAACGGGAAGCGTGCTCTCGCCGCCATGTGCACGGTGGAGTTGGAGAAGCACGCCCGCAAGCATCAGGCGAAGCGTTGATGCCCAGGACGAAACGCATCGTCAAAGCCTGTTGGGCGGTTGAGGAGTGGTGGAACCGTCACGTCAGGTATCGGGAGTTGCACCGCCAACTCGATGCCTGGCGGGACGACTTCAAAGCCCGTACCGCATGGGTCGATGAACTGACCGACGAAGAGTTGGAAGAGATGCAGCGTGCTCTCGACGCCTGCATCAACGCCATACAAGGCACGGCCGACGACGCGTCGGAACCTCCGGGCGGTGCGTCATGACGGTGTCGGGCAAGCTTCTTCGATGGACGCTCCGAGCCAAATCACGCCCCGGGTACGTGGGGAAGTGCTGGGAGTGCTCGGCGTTCAGTCTCGACGCTCCCTCCGAAGATGAAGCCCGGGATTGGTGTCTCCGGCACGTGGAAGCCACCGGCCACATCTATTTCGAGGTGACGAGGGAAGCGTCCTTCGTCGCCGTGCTCGGGAGCCATCCGGCGACATAGACCAGGGCGGGGCGCCGTGGCTGGTTGCTCCGCCTCCATAACTGTCCCGCCCGTTCCCGGAGTTGCCAGGAACGGGCGGGGTCACCCCGTAATGGGGAACGTGTGATCACCAAGTCAAGGAGGTTGACGGCGCGATGTGTCCCGCTTACCCCAACGGACAACACAGTTACGAAGTTCGGGGAAACCAGATGGTGTGTGCTTGTGGACACACTGTCAATGTTCAGTGGTAGCTAGGGAGAAGACTTCACGATGTGTCCTAACAGTCCCAACGGGCAGCACGATCTGCAAAGGCAGGGTGACCAACTGGTGTGCACGCACTGCGGGCAAACCACGTCGCCTAGCTGGTAGTTTGGCTTAGTGGGACCCGCCAGTGTGGGGCTGGCGGGTCCTTTGCTGTCCGCGTTTGATGTGGTGCCAGGTTTGCAGTACGTGGAGAGGGTCGAGATTCAGGACTGAGTCTGCGTGTTCCTTTCTCAGGTCTCGCCATGCGTAGAGTGCGCATGCTTGGATGATGGACTTCATTTTGTTGGGTTTGGGTGCGGCGCCCCGCCGATAGCGGCGCATTTGCCGTTCGGAGACGACCCGATCAGTTATGCATTGTGTCTCAAAGGGCATGATGAGGGGGAGCCAGTCGTCCCAGGTCTTCCCGAATAGGACCGGCGTGATTCCTTCGGCATCGAGTAGTTCGGTCCCTTCCAAGCTGTTGGATTCCTTGCCCACCGTCGTGGCACTGGGGGCGTGTATCCATTGGCGCCGTAGGATTCCTCGGGTCGGCGGAATGCAATACTGACCGTTCAGGTCTTCGAATTTCCATTCTGGGTGAACGGCGTAGTCGTCAATTACGTCCTGGAAGACAACGAGCGGCGGGCGTTTGATCGGCTTGACGGGATCGTTCCTGTCCACCCATGTCACGCGCCCCCATTTGCTGCTGTCGGCCTCATAGGGAGCAATGAGCAATCCGCCTTTAGGGTCGCGGTACATGGGATCCACCTGCCCGATCATCATGAAGTTAAAAGGCTTCATTTGCTGCGGGTAGGGCTTTTTCGCATTGAGAGTGCGGAAGGCGTTGTAAAGCCCCCAGGATGAGACGCTGTGCGGCATGAGGGCGGGGAGTGTTCCCCAGTCGGGTTCTTCGTCATCGAGAATGGCCCGCCACAGCTTTTCAATCCACGCTTTGTGCTGCCCCCTCTCCGGCGCCATGAGATAGCCCAAACCGTGTTCCGAACTCTTGACGATGTTCCCGGCCGCGTCGGTGAGAACGTAGCGTTTGGCGCTGATGACGTAGGCGTATCCGTCGAACTCTCTCTTTAGCATGTGGGGCACGAGGTCACGGCCATACGGGTTCAGTGCGTCGAAACGCTCAATAATGGAATCGGGATCGGCGCCGGTTACCGCACAGGAATCAGTGTCCATGAACGGGGGATTCACGTGCTGTCTGAAATTCCGATCGAAACCGTGCCGGAGAACGAGGTACCCACCGGCCGGGGACGCCCCGGTCCCTGCCTTCCCACCTGGCTACTGGAGAGCATCTCCGCCAGCGCCAAAAACGGTGTGTGGCTTTCCGCGAAGTTCGATACGTCCGAGAAGGCTGAAGAACTCGCGAAGCTACTCCAGTACGTCAACCGCTCCGCACGGTTCCCCTACCACGTGTCAACGCGTCGGGAGGAAACCGAAGAAGGAACCTGCGTCCTTTTCAAGGCGGTCAACAATGACTGATGCGACCTTGATCATGCGTGCGGAGTTGTACCGCGAGGCTGACGACACGTTCAGCGTCGAAATCATCGATCCAAACAACGGAACCGCGGAACGCCAACCGATTCCCGCTCAGTATGCCGCGATGCTCCCCCAGGTAATCGCCATGCTCAAGTAAGCACGTGCGCAACCAACGCCCCGACCCCGCGTCGGGTCGTTCCGCATTTCCGGGCCAATAATGAAGGAATATCGTGCCTAGTCTTTCGCCTATCACCGAGCAAGGCTCACTAGTGGACGGAACCGCATTCGGCGCACCCGGACAACAGGTCTGGGCGATCCAATTTCCACCCGACAACCGCCCCCGATCCTTCTACCGAATAGCGATCAACCCACCCAGCGGGATTCCGCCAAACACCACACTCGAACTCCGCAACGATAGCGTGATGATCTCGGGTGCACCGAGTGCCACCACGCGGGAATTTGAGCCCTACCACAAGGTGACCATCCCGCCGGGTACCCGCCTTTATCTCGTGTGGCTCACTGACGCGGGTGTCAATCCCCCCGTTGCGACGCTCTTCACCGAACTTGATGGGCTGATCTGATGCCATGGGGCGAAGGGACTCAACGCGCTTTTGACTCCCTGCACGTCTACGACGCCGGCGGGAAGTTGGTGGCGCACATCGACGGGGAAGGCAATGCCACCTTCGAAACGGTCACCGTGAGGGCAGGGAGGTTGCGGCGCATGTGGCGACGATTGCGGGGAAAGAAGCGTCCCCAAGTTGGGTAAAACGCTTCGAAGTTGGGGGCACGGTCGATAGAATTAGAGCATGACGGATGCTGAAATCCCCGAACTGGCCGAGATTTTCGCTCCCCGCACCATCGGACCCGCCCTTGTAGTCGAAGGCTTCGGCGCCAAACTCACCGTAGAACGCGGACAGTTGGTCATCCACGATGGCTTCGGTCCTCACCGTCACACCGATCAACTCTCCCGAATAGAACGGAGAGTGAAGCGCATCATCATCAAAGCCGTTGACGGATACGTGACCATCGACGCGATGAAGTGGTGCAAGAACGTCGGAATCAGCGTCGTCATGCTCGATCCAGCCGGAGATGTCCTCATGACCTCTCCGGCTGACACCTACTACGAAGGCCGGTTGCACCGGGCACAAGCACTCGGCAGCACCGCGGCCGTGCGGTACATCATGGATCGCAAAATCACCGGCCAGTACGAGGTCAGCGGACACCCCAAGATCAAAGATCACCTGATCCGGCTGCAACACGACGTAGACACCATCCCCGAAATCACCGCGATCGAAGCCAAGACCAGTCGCCTCTACTGGGGCAGCATCCGGGGCACCCAGGTCAAGTTCCGGGGCGACGTACCCGACCACTGGACGACGCTCCAAACGCGATCCTCCGCCTTGCAGTACGCCGGGAAGACACCACGTAAGGCCACGACGCCGTTCAACGCGAGTCTCAACTTGGGCTACTCCATTGGCTACGCCGAAGCCCGCCTAGCCTGCCACGCCCTAGTGTCCTGAGTCGGGTTTTCGTCGTTGGTTGTATGTGACTCAACGAGGACCGAAGATCCCGCCGGTGACGGTAACTGACGTTCAGCGGAAAGTGCTTGAGGGTTGGGT